>NZ_JBXASS010000001.1:0-284027 GCF_058809565.1 Dermacoccus sp. MPR-E5
TGACCAACTACATCGCCAGATCCCTGCTCGAGTCCGGCGGATTCAGACCTCAACTACACCCTCATCTGTGAAGAGCCTCTATTCCTGCGAGCTCGGCGCGTGCAAACCGGCCGAGGCGTTCTTCGCGTCGATCATCGACCGGCTGGACGTCCCGGCGGGTCAGATCGTGTTCGTCGACGATTCGGCCCGCAACGTCGCGGCGGCGACGTCCTGCGGCATCCGGGCACATCTGCATGACCCCAGCAGCGGCGCGGCCGGCATGCGCCGGATGCTCGAGGGCGCCGGTGTTCGAATGTGACCGCAAATCGCCGTTGGGGACGGGATTCGCAAAGGGGGACGCGATTCGCGGGGGAGTCAGTCGCGGAGGCCGAAGCGGGCGTGCCAGCGTTTCATCGGGGCGGGGGCCCACCAGTTCCACCGGCCCATGACGGTCATCGTCGCGGGCACGAGGATCATGCGGACGAGCGTGGCGTCGAGAATGATCGACAGGGCGAGGCCCACGCCGATCTGCTTGATGATGACCATCTTCGCCGCGGCGAACCCGAGCATGACGATGACCATGAGAAGTGCGGCGCTCGTCACGATGCGTCCGCTGCGCTGGATGCCGACGGCGACGGCGCGCGCGTCGTCGTCACCATGTTCGTGGGCCTCGACGATGCGAGAGAGCAGGAATACCTCGTAGTCCATCGCCAGGCCGAAACCGAACGCGATGAGGATGACGGGGACGGTCGACTCGATCGCGTCGTTGCTCGTGTAGCCGAGCAGCGATTCGAAGTGGCCGTTCTGGAAGATCCACGTCATCGCTCCGAGGCTCGCGCCGAGGGAGAGGGCGTTGAACAGGAGGGCCTTGAGCGGCAGGACGAGCGATCCCGTCATGAGGAACAGCAGCACGAGCGTCGCGAACGCAACGACGAGCACGACGTAGGGGGCTCGCGCAGCGATGGCGTGCGTGTAGTCGTCGAGCTTGGCCTGCTGGCCCGTCACCCATGTCGGAAATCCTGGGCGGTGAGCGTGCAGGTCGTGGACGACGTGCTGCGTGCGCCCGTTGGAGGGGGTGGCCCCGTCGACTCGCAATCCGACGGCGACCTTGCCGTCGCCGAGGTCACGCACGGGGTTGACCCCGGTGACGTATTCGCGGTGTGCGACATCCCTCGAGACCCACTTCGTCATCGTCGCCACGTCGGTCTCGCCGACGATGCTCACGGCGGGTTCGCCGAGCACAGGGAAGTCGTGGGCGAGGTCGTTCATGAGGGTGCGTTGCGGGTCCGACGTCGGCAGCAACGCGCTCGTCGAGCTCACCTGCCGCATGCCGAGCAGCGGCGCGGCCAGCACGAGCAGGACGACGACGACACCGCAGATCGAGATCCACAGATGACGCTGGACGGCGTGGGCGAGGTCGGCGAATCGTCCCTCGTCCGCGTCAGGCTGCACGCTCTTCTTCGCGAGGCGCGCCGCAGCGAGGCGCGCGCAGGCGGGCACGAGCGTCAGCGCCGCGAGGCAGGCGACGGCGACGACGGACAGGCCGGCGAGGCCGATCGCCTTTGTCACCGATGCGGGGAACAGGACGAGCCCTGCGACGGAGATCGCGACCGTAAGCCCGCTGAAGAGAACGGTGCGCCCGGCCGTCGCGATCGTGCGCTGGGTCGCGAGGTCGTGGTCGGCGCTCGTGAGCACCCCGTCGAGGCCGTCGGCCTCGCGCTGCAGCGCGGCGCGACAGTTCCTCGCGGAAGCGTCCGACGATGAGCAGGCCGTAGTCGATCGAGAGGCCGAGACCAAGAATCGTGACGATGTTGACGACGGTCGCATCGAGGTCGGTGACGTGGCTGAACCCGAGCAGCGCGAGCAGCCCGCCGGCGATCGCAGCGATCGCGCCGATGAGGGGGAGGCCCGCCGCGATGAATCCTCCGAACACGATGACCATGACGATGAGGGTCAGCGGGAAGGCGATGCCCTCTCCGGTCTTGAGGTCTTCCTGCGCCTGATCGGTGATGCGCTTGAGCACTTCCACGGACCCGCCGGTGCGCACGCGCACCCCCGCGGGCGTCACCGCTTCGACGGCCTTCGTGACCTGCGCGCTCACGTCCTCCTGCACGCTCTTGTCGAGCCCAGCATCGAGCGTGGCGACGAAGACCATCGACTCGGGTGCGCTCGAGGAACGGTAGGCGGCAGCGACGCGCGGGTCGCGTTTCGCCGCGGGTGAGTACGCCGACTCGACCGCCGACGTGTGCACGACGTCGTCGATCACCTGCTGCACCTTCGCGCCGACAGCCGCTTGCTGTGAACTCGCCACCCCGTCGAGTCGGACGGCGACGCTGCCGCCGGCCTTGTCGCCGGTCAGCAGCATGTCGTTGCCGGTGTGTGCCTCACCCGGCACGAACGGCTCGGCCTGCTGCAGGTGTGCGAAGAGTCCGCCGCCACCGAAGGCGCCGGCCGTAGTCGCAAAGGCCAGGACGACGGCGACGAGCCACGTCAGGACGATGGCCTTGGCGTGACGCGCGACGAAGGCGCCGTAGCCTCGCCCGCTCGGACGCTCGCCGTCGGTCGGCTCGGGCGAATGGCCCGAACCATTTGACGAGGCAGCCGACGAATCGTCGGCCCGAGAGGCCCCGGCGCGCTGTCGCGTGGCGCCCCACCTCATCCGATGACCGCCACGATGACGCTGACGAGCGCGAGTGCCATGAGGGCGCACGGCAGCGGCAGCCAGCGCACGCGACGACCGGAGGGGACGTCGGCCGGGTTGTCCACCGTCTCGGCGTCCAAGGCCTCGCGCAGCGCGCCGGCAGAGCGCGGAGGCTGCGTCAGGGTGCCCGGCATCGGGCGCAGGGACGCGGTCGGCAGGATGCCGAGACGCGCGTCGTCGGCGTTGCGCGCGCCGCGCGCCTTCTGCGAGCCGATCGCCCACACCGTCGTCTTGTGCCCGTCGTTGTCATGGAGGACGAGGCTGCCCTTCGACGTGGCGTGCGAGATGCCCGGCCAGGGCAGCGTCACCTCACGCACGACGTTGGAGACGACGACGTCGTCCGCGCCGAAGCGGATGCTCGGGCGCACCATGACGCAGAACGACGCCGCGGCGAGGGCGAAGCCGACGAACGCCATCGTGTGCGGCGAGCGGGCCATGAGGCCGCTGACGACGAGGACGATCCCGATGGCGACCCCGAACCACCCGATGACGACGTTGAACGTCTGACGGATCGCGGTGGGTTGGGAGGAATTGCTCATGGGGTGTCCTTCGAGGCGGGCGGCGCGGTGGCGCGGTGGCGCGGCTCACTCTAGTCGTGCCTTGTCGGTGGTGGCTGGTTGACTGCAGCCATGAGTGATGACCTGTTCTCGAGCCGCCTCGACGGTGAACGAACCTCGGGCAGCGCTGGGGCATCGGCGATGGCGCCGCTCGCGGTGCGCATGCGCCCGCGCACCCTCGAGGAGGTGCGTGGGCAGGGCGAGGTGCTCAAGCCCGGATCGCCGCTGCGGCGTCTCATCGAGGGCCAGGCGGGTGCGGCGGGGCCGATGAGCGCGATCCTGTGGGGGCCGCCCGGAACGGGCAAGACGACGCTCGCGCACCTCGCGGCGAACAGCGCGGAACGCCGGTTCGTCGAGTTGTCGGCGATCACGGCGGGCGTCAAGGACGTGCGTCAGGCGATGGAGGAGGCGGGCCGCCACCTCGCGATGTACGGCCGTTCGACGGTCCTGTTCCTCGACGAGATCCACCGCTTCAGCAAGGCCCAGCAGGACGCGCTGCTGCCCGGCGTCGAGAACCGCACCGTCATCCTCGTCGCCGCGACGACGGAGAACCCGTCGTTCAGCGTCATCGCCCCGCTGCTGTCGCGTTCGGTGCTCGTCACGCTCACCTCGCTCGACGACGCGCAGATCGCGGACGTCATCGGCGCGGCACTCGTCGACGAGCGCGGTCTCGACGAGCGATTCACCCTCGACGACGACGCGCGCGATCACCTCGTCCGCATGGCCGGCGGTGACGCCCGGAGGGCGCTCACGGCTCTCGAGGCCGGCGCCGGGGTGGCGACGGACGCGGGGGATAAGACCATCACGCTCGCCCACGTCGAGCAGGCGATGGCGGCAGCCGCGGTGCGCTACGACCGCGCCGGTGACCAGCACTACGACGTCGCTTCCGCCCTCATCAAGTCGATGCGCGGCTCCGACGTCGACGCCGCCCTGCACTATCTGGCACGCATGCTCGAGGCGGGCGAGGATCCGCGATTCATCGCGCGGCGCATCGTCATCGCCGCAAGCGAGGACGTGGGGATGGCGGATCCGACGGCGCTGCAGACGGCGGTGGCGGCGATGCACGCCGTCGCGCAGATCGGCATGCCGGAGGCGCGGATCATCCTCGCGCAGGCGGTCGTGCACAACGCGATCGCGCCGAAGTCGAATGCGGCGTACGCGGCGATCAACGCCGCCATCGCCGACGTCCGGGCGGGCCGCGGCGGCGCCGTGCCGCCGCATCTGCGCGGCTCGGGGTACGCCGGGGCGACGCAGTTGGGGCACGGGGCCGGATACACATACACGCACGATGAACCGGACGGCGTCGGCCCGCAGCAGTTCCTGCCCGACGACCTGCTGCCCGACGCGGACTACTACCACCCGACGTCGCGGGGGTGGGAGGAGCGGCTGGGGGAGCGATGGCGACGCCTGCGCGCCGTCATCCGCGGGGGTGAGAGTGCAACGTGATGCAGCTCACTGCGTGATGTTGCAGAATCGCGTGTTTCGTTAACGCGGTGTTACACCTGCGGCCATTCGCGGGTCAAAGGTAACGATCTGGTGACCCTCGTACTTTGAGGCTGGAATCACAATTTCGATGGGGCATGATCTGGGGTGCATGACGAGCTCGGCCAACCGCCGGGCCGCGTGTGACAGGCGGAGCGCGCACCGAGCGCCCAGAGACGGAAGGACGAAGCCTTGGCAATGGTCACCGGCGATCCCGCGCTCGAAGGGATGGGTCCCGATGGGGCCGAACCCCAGACGCCCGAGGAGCCCAAGGCGATCGAAGGTCGTTCGCTTCGTCAGATCGCCGTGTCTCGACTCAAGCGCGACAAGGCCACCCTTGCTGCGATGACCATCGCGGCGCTGTTCGTCCTCGTGGCGATCATCGCTCCCATCCTCGTGGCCACGGGTGTGCTCGACCCCACGACCAACCATCGCGATCTCCTGTCCCAGGACGGCACGCCGATCGGTAGCTTCAGCGGTGCAAGTTCGCATCACCCGCTCGGCGTCGTGCCCTCCTCGGGTACGGACCTGCTGAGCCGCCTCATGTACGGCGTGACGTTCTCCGTGGTCGTCGGCCTCGGTGCGACGGCGGTCGCGATGCTCATCGGCATGACGGTCGGGCTCATCTCGGGCTTCGCCGGGGGCAAGGCCGACTTCCTGCTCAGCCGGCTTGTAGACCTCGTGCTGTGCTGGCCGCAGACACTGCTGCTCTTGGCGCTGTCGGGGACGATCATCGCGCGCATCCAGAGCTTCGGCGTAAAGAACAGCAACATCGCCGCGGGCATCTACATCATCCTCGTGCTCGGCCTGTTCGGCTGGCCGACGTTCGCTCGCATCATTCGCGGCCAGGTCATGACGCTGCGCAACCGTGAGTTCATCGAGGCGGCCCGCTCCCTGGGTGCGACGAACCGCCGTCTGTACGTGACGGAGCTGCTGCCCAACCTCTGGGCGCCGTTCCTCGTGTACGCCACGCTGACGTTCCCCGCCTTCGTCTCGGCGGAGGCCGCCCTGAGCTTCCTCGGTGTCGGCATCCACGCCCCGACCCCCACGCTCGGAAACATCATCACGGACGCCATCGACTTCTCGCAGGCCGATCCGACGTACTTCTTCGTGCCGGTCATCACGATCTCGGTTCTCGTCCTGAGCTTCAACCTTCTGGGCGACGGCCTGCGCGATGCGCTCGACCCCAAGGCCGATCGCCACTGACGCCACCGCGCGTCTCTCACACGAGCCCACGGGCTCCCTCAGTTTTCCTGGCCACGTCCGGTCAGGTCGGTTGGATCGCCTCGGCGGATCCTTCTTCATCAAGGAGATGACGATGAACAAGAAGTCGGCTTCCATCCTCGCCGTGGCGATGGCTGGTTCGATCAGCCTCGCTGCCTGCGGTGGCGGGTCCAGCGACAACGGTGGCTCCGGCGGTTCCGGGGGCAAGGACTCCGGTGGCACGCTGAACTACCTCAACAAGCGCGGCGCCGAGAACCTCGACCCCCAGCGTGTCTACATCGGACGTGACATCTCGAACTGGGGCCGCCTGTGGTCGCGTTCGCTCGTCACGATGCCGGCCACGGACGACATCAAGAAGGGCGACAAGCCGGTTGCCGACCTCGCCACCGACACGGGCAAGATGTCGGACGGCGGCAAGCAGTGGAGCTTCACGCTGAAGGACGGCGTCAAGTGGCAGGACGGCAAGGACATTACATGTGATGACCTCAAGTACGGCATCTCGCGTACTTTTGCCACGGACGTCATCACGGGTGGCCCGTCCTACGCCCTTGCGTACCTCGACATCCCGCAGAAGAACGGGCTGCCGATCTACGACGGCCCGTACAAGAACCACAACAAGGACGCGTTCGACAAGGCTGTCACCTGTGACGGCAAGACGATCACGTACAAGTTCAACAAGGCGTGGCCGGACTTCAACCTCGCCGTCGCCTCCCTGCGCGCGTTCGACCCGTTCCGCAAGGACCAGGACAAGGGCGACAAGAGCAACCTCACCGCCTTCTCTGACGGCCCCTACAAGCTGCAGGGCACGTGGAAGAAGGGTCAGGGTGGCACCTTCGTCCGCAACGACAAGTGGGACGCCAAGACGGACACCGTGCGCAAGGCGCTGCCGGACAAGATCGTCTTCCAGGAGGGCATCGACCCGGTCAAGATCAACCAGCGTCTTATCGCCGACCGCGGTGACGACCAGACGGCTATCACGACGAGCTCGCTCCAGCCGCAGCTGTACGGCCAGATCACGGGTGCCGTGAAGGACCGGTCCGCGAACGTGCAGTCGCCGTACGTCGACTACCTCGTGCCGAACTTCAAGAAGATGACGAACCAGAAGGTCCGTCAGGCTCTGCTCGCCGCGACGAGTCAGGACGCCTGGATCACCGCTGGCGGCGGTGACAAGGCCTACGCCAAGGCCGACTCCATCATCAACCCGGCGCTCACGACGGCCTACGTCAAGAACCCGGCGTTCAAGTACGGCACGGGCGGAAACATCGAGGAGGCCAAGAAGCTTCTCAAGGAGGCCGGTCAGCCCAACCCGTCGATCAAGTTCACGTACCAGGGCGGCACCCCGCTGGCCGACAAGCAGGCAGGCGCCATTGCGGACGGCTGGAAGAAGGCCGGCTTCAACGTCACCCTGAACGGACTGACGGACACCTACTACGATGTCATCCGCGACCCGAACTCCGACGGCGACGTGTACTGGGCCGGCTGGGGTTCGGACTGGCCGTCCGCCAGCACGGTCATCCCGCCGCTGTTCGACAGCCGTGTCAACCTGACGGCGAAGTCGAACGGTTCCGACTACGGCAACTACAAGTCGGACGAGGTCAACAAGATGATCGACGAGGCCTCCAAGGCCACGTCCGTCGACGCCGCAGGTGAGATCTACAAGAAGATCGACGCCAAGCTCGGCGAAGAGGTCGCCTACATTCCGCTCGAGTCGCAGAAGTTCTACTACCTGCGCGGTTCGAAGGTGACGAACTACATCAACGGCGCCGGCACGTCGATGTACCCCGACCTCGCGGTCATCGGCGTCAAGAAGTAATCGGACGTCTTGGCACCTCGACCGGCGGGGCACCCACCGATGCCCCGCCGGTCGCCCGGTCCTCGCGGCCGACACCGAACCCACCCCCGTTCCCGTTCGAGAGGACTGCCCGCAAGGGCGGAAGCTCATGGTTGCCTACGTCATTCGCCGACTCTTCTCGGGTCTGGTCATGCTGCTCGTCGTGACGCTCGCGACGTTCGTGCTCTTTTTCTCCGCCGGCAAGGACCCGGCCGCCCAGACCTGTGGCAAGAACTGCTCCCCAGCGCTCATCGAGCAGAACCGCAAGGCCCTCGGCTACGACAAGCCCGTTCTCGTGCAGTGGGGTAATTTCGTCAAGGGCGTAGCTACGGGACGCGAATTCCCGGAGGACAAGGAACTACGAAAGAGCGCGCCCGACCTTGCCTTTTCATGTGACGCGCCATGCCTGGGGTATTCGCCGCTGCAGTCCGCGAACGTGACGGATGAAATCAAGGCAGCATTCCCGATCAGTTTCTCCATTGCGCTCGTCGCCTTCGCGCTGACGCTCATCCTCGGCGTCGGGTTCGGTATCCTCGCCGCGTTGAGTCGAGGCGGGATCGTCGACAAGACATTGGTGGGGACATCGCTGATCTTCTACGCCCTGCCGACCTTCGCGATCGGCTCGCTCCTGTACCAGTTCGTTGCGATCGACTGGGGCTGGCTGCCGGTTCCCAAGTACTCCACGATCGCCGACGGAGGCATCGGTGGCTGGCTGTCGGGCTTGTTGATGCCAGCCCTCACGCTGGCGCTGTTCACCGCCGCCGGGTACGTCCGCATGACTCGCGCCTACGTGCTCGAGACGATGAGCGAGGACTACCTGCGCACCGCCAAGGCCAAGGGCCTGTCGAAGGGCAAGACACTGTGGAAGCACACGATGCGGGCGGCCATCACGCCGATCATGACGATGGCCGGCATCGACTTCGCCGTGCTCGTCGGCGGCGCACCGATCACGGAGTCGGTGTTCAACTACGACGGCCTGGGCAAGTTAGCGGTCACGTCGACCCAGACGCCGGACCTGCCAACGAACGTCGGTATCGTCGTCGTCCTGTCGGCGCTCGTCATCGTGGCCAACATCATCGTCGACTGCCTCTACGCCGTGGTCGACCCACGCGTGAAGCTGGCCTGAGGAGAGAGACCATGTTCGACAAGCTCAAGAAGAAGGTCGACGACTCCGTCGTCGGCGAGAAGGCCGAAGCTCTCGTTGACAAGGCCGGCGACGTCGTCGCCACCGCGGCCGCAAAGGTCCCCGGGCACGGCGCGGGCCATGGCGTGGGCCGCGAGACGTTCACGGACTCGGGCGCCAAGCCCGGCAAGAAGCAGGTCGACAAGAGTGGCACACCGCTGCTGTCGGTGCGCGACCTCAAGGTGCACTGGCCGACCGATGACGGCATCGTCAAGTCGGTCGACGGCGTGAGCTTCGACCTGTACGAGGGTCAGACGCTCGGCATCGTCGGTGAGTCGGGTTCCGGCAAGTCGGTGACGTCGACGACGATCATGGGCCTCAACCGTGGGACGAACGCTCAGATCTCCGGTGCGATCGACTTCGACGGTGACGACCTGCTCACCATCAAGGAAGACCGCATGCGCGAGTTGCGCGGGCGCAAGATGGCAATGATCTTCCAGGACCCGCTGTCGGCGCTTCACCCGTACTACACGGTGGGCGCGCAGATCATCGAGGCCTACAAGGTGCACCACCCCAAGGCGTCGAAGAAGGAGGCGCGTGAGCACACGATCGACATGCTCGCCCGCGTCGGCATCCCGTCGCCGCAGAAGCGAGTCGATCAGTACCCCCACGAGTTCTCGGGCGGTATGCGTCAGCGGGCGATGACGGCGATGGCGCTCGTCAATGACCCGAAGCTGCTGATCGCCGACGAGCCGACCACGGCACTCGACGTGACGGTGCAGGCGCAGATCCTCGACCTCATGCTCGACCTGCAGCAGGAGTTCAAGTCCGCGATCATCATCATCACCCACGACCTCGGCGTGGTCGCCGACGTCGCGGACGACCTGCTCGTCATGTACGCCGGGCGTCCGGTCGAGAAGGGTGACGTCTACGACACGTTCGCGACGCCGCAACACCCGTACACCGTGGGTCTGCTCAACTCGATGCCCCGTCTCGACGAGGCACGTCGCGAGCAGCTCGACCCCATCCCCGGTAACCCGCCGTCGCTCATCAACCTGCCGAGGGGTTGCTCGTTCGCGCCGCGTTGCGCGTTCAAGTACCTCGTGCCGGGCGATCGCTGCGACACCGAGATGCCCGATCTGCGCCACTTCGGCGACCAGGAAGCCCGCTGCTTCCTGACCGCAGAGCGGAAGGCCGAGCACATGAAGCCCGCGCAGACCCGCACGATCGACGGCGCCGACGCGGCTTCCACGACCGGCGCGGCCCACGCCGCGACTGCCGGTGCTGCGGACGCCCACGGCGCGACCAAGGTTGGAGACTGAGCATGACCAACGCAGACACGCACGCGACGAGCGTGCCGCCGGGACCCGACGACGCTCTCGCGAGCGCGACCCAGGTCGCCGTCGGAGAAGAGGTGCTGCGCGTCACCGGGCTGCAGAAGCACTTCCCGCAGAAGAAGGCGGGCCTCATCCGGCGCCCCGACAACCCCGTCAAGGCCGTCGACGGCATCGACCTCGTCGTCCACCGCGGTGAGACGGTCGGCCTCGTCGGCGAGTCGGGCTGTGGCAAGTCGACCGCCGGTCGCACGATGCTCAAGCTCCTCGAGCCCACGGGAGGCCGGATCGAGTTCGCCGGTGAGGACATCACCGACTTCAAGGGCGGCGACCTGCGGCGCATTCGTCGTGAACTGCAGATGGTGTTCCAGGACCCGCACGGCTCGCTCAACCCGCGTCACACCGTCGGCAAGATCATCTCGGCGCCGTTCGAGATCCAGGGCGTCAAGCCCGAGGGCGGCGTGAAGAACGCGGTGCAGGAGCTCATGTCGCGCGTAGGGCTCAACCCCGAGCACTACAACCGCTACCCACACGAGTTCTCCGGTGGTCAGCGTCAGCGCATCGGTGTCGCGCGTGCGATCGCCCTCAAGCCGCAGGTCATCGTCTGCGACGAGCCGGTCTCGGCGCTCGACGTGTCGATCCAGGCGCAGGTCGTCAACCTGCTCGAGGAGATCCAGGACAGCGACAAGATGGCGTACGTCTTCGTCGCGCACGACCTGTCCGTCGTGCGTCACATCTCCGACCGCGTCGTCGTCATGTACCTCGGCAAGGTCATGGAGGACGCCGACCGCGACACGCTGTACGAGCGCCCGCAGCACCCGTACACGCACGCGCTGCTGTCGGCCGTGCCGATCCCGGACCCCACGCTCAAGGGCAAGCGCGAGCGCATCCTGCTCAAGGGCGACCTGCCGAGCCCGCAGAACCCGCCGTCGGGTTGCGTGTTCCGCACGCGCTGCCCGAAGGCACAGGATCTGTGCGCTCAGGTCGTGCCCGAGCCCGTCGAGGTCGCGCCCGGCCACCGCGTCGCGTGCCACTTCCCGGAGGTGCGCGCCGACGTCGTGTGACGTCACCCGCTCGAAGCCGTCAGGCCCGCCCCACACCGGGGCGGGCCTGACGGCCGTGTGCACCCCGTAATCTGGTGTCAGCGCGACATGCGCGCTCGAAGAAGGAGATGACGTGGACCTGACGCTCGGACAGATCGCCGGGTTCATCGCGGCCGTCGCGTTCGCCGTGCTCGTGTGGCGCCTCGGCAGTGTCATCGGCAAGGCTGGCGCCGTGCTCGACGAGGCGAGCGCCGCGGTGCGCAAGGTGAGCGACGAGACGTTGCCGCTCATCACGGAGATGACCTCGACCGTCGCAGCCGCGAACACCCAGGTCGAGCGCCTCGACGCAATCACGGCCAACCTCGCGACGATGACGAATAATCTCAACGCCCTGACGTCGCTGACCGTGGCGACGGTCGGGCGTCCCATGCTGAAGGTCGCCTCCGTCGGTTACACCATCAAGACGGCAATGAGCGGAAAGACCCCGGGGACCCGGCGCCGATTCTGAGTGCTGCGCGGCTAGGGTCACCCCATGACCCACATCAGGACCGGCCCCGTCACGGACGACGCTTCCACCAATCCGCTGCTGACGCGCAGCGACCTGCCGTTCGAGTTGCCGCCGTTCGAACGCATCCGCGCCGAGCACTTCGTCCCGGCCTTCGAGCATCTCGAGCAGCAGGTGCGGCGCACCCTCGCGGACATCACGCAGCCGCAGACACCGGCGACGTTCGTCGACGTCGTCGAGCCGTTGGAACGCGATCACGCGGCCACCGAACGCGTGTTGGCGCCGCTTCACACCCTGACCGGTTCTGACACGACACCGCCGTTGCAGGCCCTCGAGGACGAGCTCGCGCCGCGCGTCGCCGCCCTGGCGGACCTCGTCGACGTCGATGCTGCGCTGCTCGAGAAGCTGCGCGAGGTTCGAGCCGGCGACGCCACGATGAGCCCCGAACAGAGCCATATCGTCGAGCGCCGGATCAAGGCGATGACGCTTGCCGGCGCGGCCCTCACCCCGGAGGCTGCCGAGCAGGTCAAGGCGATCAACGGCGAGCTCGCCACACTCGGCGCCGAGTTCGACCGCCGCCTGCTGGCCGACACCGCGGCCCTGGCCGTCGTCGTCGAGGAGCGTTCGGGCCTCGCAGGCCTCGACGACGCCGAGATCGACGCCCTGGCACGGCCCGAGCAGGACGGCGGCGGCTACGTCATCCCTCTCACGTATCCGACGGGACATCCCTACCTCGCGCGTCTGCGTGATCGTGACCTGCGTCGACGCATCATGACGGCGTCGACGGCGCGGTGCAGTCGCGGCGACGAGAACGACACGAGGGAGCTGGTTCGGGACATCGCCCGCCTGCGTGCCCGTCGAGCCGCGCTGCTGGGCTTCGACAGCCACGCCGCGTGGGCGACGGCGGACAGCACGGCCAGGACGCCCGAGGCGGTGCTCGACATGCTCGCTCCCATCGCGCGTGCCGCCGGCGAGAACGCCCGCGCCGAGATCGAGGTGCTAGCCGCCACGGCCCGCGAGGACGGGGTGGACACGATCGAGTCGTGGGATCACGCGTACTACGCCGAGCAGGTCAGAGCGCGAGATCACGACGTCGACCTGGAGGCCCTGCGTCCCTACTTCGAGCTCGAACGTGTTCTCGAGCGGGGCGTGTTCGCCGCGGCCGAGCAGCTGTACGGCCTCACGTTCACCCCGCGAGCCGATCTGCGGGGCTGGAACGCTGACACGCGCGTGTTCGAGGTGCACGACGAGGACGGGGGCGCCGTCGGCCTGTACCTGCTCGATCCGTACGCCCGCCCGAGCAAGCGCGGCGGCGCGTGGATGCATCCGCTCGTCGAGCAGAACGACCTCCTCGGCCAGGCCCCGGTCGTCTGCAACAACCTCAACGTGACGCGGCCGTCGCAGGGGGAGCCCACCCTCATGACGTTCGACGAGGTGGAGACGTTCTTCCACGAGTTCGGCCATGCCCTGCACGGGCTGCTGTCGCAGGTGCGTCACCCGTCGGTCTCGGGGCCCAACGTCGAACGGGACTTCGTCGAGTTCCCCAGCCAGGTCAACGAGATGTGGATGCTGTGGCCGAGCGTCGTCGAGCGCTACGCCCAGCACGTCGAGACGGGGGAGACGCTGCCGGAGGCGGTGCGTGATCGCCTCGAGGCCTCGGCGACCTGTAACCAGGGTTTCGCCACCAGTGAGCTGGTGGGCGCCGCATTGCTCGACTTCTCCTGGCACCTGCTCACCGAGCAGGACGAGGTGCCGTCCGTCGAGCAGATGGCCGAGACGGTACGGCGCCGGTACGGACTGGACATCGACGCCGTGCCCTCCCGCTATGCCGCGCCGTACTTTCAGCACGTCTTCTCCGGTGGGTACTCGGCGGGGTACTACGGCTACCTGTGGTCGGAGGTGCTCGATGCGGACGCATGCGAGTGGTTCGTCGAGAACGGGGGAGCGACGCGCGAGAACGGACGTCGGTTCGCCGAACGGATCCTCGGCGTGGGCGGTAGCGCAGACCCCATGGGGGCGTACGAGAGCTTCCGCGGCCGGGCGCCGTCGCCGGGGCCGATGTTCCGCCGTCGCGGCCTCGAGGCCAGGAGTTCCGGGTCGCGCTGACGTCGGCCAGATGTCGTCCTTGTTTCGTGAGTAACGATGTCGTCACGGGCCGTCCCCCAGCCGTTCATCTTCGGCGCCCACCACATATTCTTCAATCGCCGCTGAAGGAAAGACCTTCCGACCAGCGTTCATCACCGTCTCGTGAAGGAGACACGCCCGCGTGCTTCGCTACATCCTCCGAAAAGCGCTGGGGTGGGTGGTCATGATCTTCGTGGCCACCAACCTGACGTTCTTCCTGGCTTCCTTCTTCCTGAAGCCCGAGTCGAACTATCTGGCGCGGCGACCCCCGCTCAGCCACGACCAGATCGTTCGCTCCCTGGACCAGTACAACCTGAACCCCGACGAATCGGTCTTCACGAAGTGGTGGACGTGGTTCCAGGGCGTGTTCTTCCACTGGGACTGGGGTCAGTCGCCGACGGGTGTCGACGTCAACTCCGAGGTCGCCTACCGGGCCGCCATCAGCGCCCAGCTCGTGCTCGGTGCGACGATTCTCAGTGCGGTCCTCGGCATCGCGCTGGCCGTCTACAGCGCAGCTCGCCAGTACCGCTTCGGCGACCGCGTGGCCCAAGCCACGTCGATCATCACGCTCAACATCCCCCTGCCGGTGGCGGCGCTGTGCGTCGTGTTCCTCGGCATCTGGGCCAACCAGAAGCTCGGTCACACCGTCTTCTACGTCGCCGGTGCGCAAGATCCGAACGTCAGTGGGTTCTGGGCGACGCTCGTCAGCCGCCTGGCACATCTCGTGCTGCCGTCGATCACCCTCATCCTCGTTGGTTACGCCAGCTACCACATGACTCAGCGCACGCTCCTGCTCGACACCGTGGACGCGGACTTCGTGCGCACCGCCCGGGCCAAGGGGCTCACGCGCCAGGAGGCCATCCGCCGCCACGGACTGCGCACGTCGCTCATTCCGACGGCCGCCCAGCTCGCGTTCTCCATCCCGGCGATGTTCACCGGCGCGATCATGACAGAGACGATCTTCGCCTGGAAGGGCATGGGGCAGTACTTCACCCAGACCATCGGGCAGAACGACATCCACGGCACCGTCGCCATCGCGGCGTTCGGCGCCCTCATGACGGCCATCGGCGCGATCCTCGCGGACCTCGCGACCGTCGCCCTCGACCCCCGAGTGCGGGTGAGCTGAGCCATGACGAACGACTTCAACCCCATCGAGCCCGAAAGCGTCGAACAGGCCGCCATCTCGCCGGAGACGGTCCGCGAGACGCGCCTACCGGACGGTTCGCCCACCCCTGAGCTGACCGAGGGCGACCCCAAGCGCGACGGCGCCGCCGCTCCGCTCACCCGCCGAAAGCTCTACATGCGCCGTTTCATGCGCAACAAGGGCGGCGTCCTGGGTCTCGTCATCCTCCTGGGTCTCATCGTGTTCTCGATCGTCGGCGGGTTCTTCACGCAGTGGAACTACACCGACCCCGACTTCCTCACGCTGCAGCAGGGTCCGGGCGGGAGCCACTTCTTCGGCACCAACCAGGCCGGCAATGACACCTACGCCCAGGCCGTCCACGGTCTGCAGCGATCCATCATCATCGGTGTGAGCGTGTCGGCGCTGACGACGATCATCTCGGCGGTCGTCGGAGCCTGGGCCGCCTACGTGGGTGGGCGTCTGGAGAAATTGACCCTCGGTCTCATCCACTTCCTCCTCGTGGTGCCGAGCTTCCTCATCCTGGCGCTCATCTCCACCTACTTCCAGGGCGACTGGCGCGTCCTCATCTTCGTGCTGACCCTCTTCGGCTGGGTGTTCTCGGCCCGCATCGTGTGGACGATCTCGACATCCGTGCGCGAACGCGAATACGTCGCGGCCGCCGAGTTCATGGGAGTGCCGACGACGAAGGTGGTGCTTCGCCACGTCATCCCGAACATCGGGTCGCTGCTCATCGTGAACTTCACCCTCGGCGTCGTCTCCACCATCATGAGCGAGACCGGCCTGTCCTTCCTCGGGTTCGGCATCAAGCAGCCCGACGTGTCGCTCGGTTCGATGCTCGCCGACGGCGCGAATTCGGTCTACTCCGCGCCGTGGCTGTTCGCCTTCCCCTCTCTGCTCCTCGTCATGCTCACCGTCTCGATGGCACTCATCGGTGACGGCTTGCGTGACGCGCTCGACCCGAACTCCAAGGCTGGTGGCAACGCATGAGCACCCCGATCTCCGTCTCCGGTGGCGGCATGCTGGACAAGGCGGGCAGCAGCCCGCTGATCTCGGTCAAGGATCTCGCGGTGTCCTTCCCCTCCGAAGCGGGGCGTGTCGACGCGGTGCGCGGCGTCAGCTTCGACATCGCACGCGGTGAGACGCTCGGCATCGTCGGCGAGTCCGGCTCGGGCAAGTCCGTCACGTCCACGGCCATCATGGGTCTGCTGCCGAGCTACGCGAAGGTTGACGGCAGCATCACCCTCGACGGTGAAGAGCTGCTGGGACGCACCGACAAGGAGATGTCGAAGGTGCGCGGCAAGCGCATCGGCATGGTGTTTCAGGATCCCCTGTCGGCGCTGACGCCGATCTTCACCGTCGGTGACCAGATCGTCGAAGCGATCCTCATCCATCAGGACATCACCAAGGCGAAGGCGTGGGAGCAGGCCGTCGCGCTGCTCGACCTCGTCGGCATCCCCAACCCGAAGACCCGTGCGAAGTCGTTCCCGCACGAGTTCTCCGGCGGTATGCGTCAGCGTGTCGTCATCGCCCTGGCCATCGCGAACAACCCGGACCTCATCATCGCGGACGAGCCGACCACCGCACTCGATGTGACGGTGCAGGCCCAGGTGCTCGAGGTGCTCAAGAAGGCCCAGCGTGAGACGGGCGCCGCCGTGCTCATGATCACGCACGACCTGGGCGTCGTCGCCGGTCAGGCCGACCGTGTCGGCGTCATGTACGCCGGCCGCCTCATCGAGACGGGGACGGCGGACGACGTCTTCGCCGCACCGCGGATGCCGTACACCATCGGCCTGCTCGGGGCCGTGCCCCGCGTCGACGCGACGGGGCGTGAGGCGCTCGCACCGATCAAGGGCACGCCGCCGTTGCTCGTCGACCTCCCGGACGCGTGCCCGCTCATCCCGCGCTGCCCGATCGCGACCGCGGAGTGCGGCAACGGCGAACCAGCCCTGCGTCCCGTCGGCTCCGCGACGCATCGTGCGGCCTGCATCCGCGCCGACGAGATCTCCGGGCGGGGCTTCATCGGCTCCGAACCCATCTTCCCCCGACCCGTCATCGAGGATCCCGCCGCCGGCATCCCCCGCGACGAGCGCGCGAGCGTCCTGCGCCTGGACGACGTGACGAAGACGTTTCCGCTCATGAAGGGCGCCGTGCTCAAGCGTCGCGTCGGCTCGGTCTACGCCGTCGCCGGCATCGACCTCGACCTGCGGGAGGGGGAGACCCTCGGTCTCGTCGGGGAGTCCGGCTCGGGCAAGACGACCACCCTCATGGAGATCATGCGGATGGGTCAGCCCGAGACGGGCGACATCGAGATCGCAGGGCAGAGCATCAAGAACGCCTCGAGGTCGCAGCGCAAGGATCTGCGTCGCGACATCCAGATGGTCTTCCAGGACCCGATGGGTGCCCTCGACCCGCGCATGACGGTGCACGGCATCATCAGCGAACCGCTCGTCGCGCTCGGTGGGTCGAGCAAGCACGAGATCGACGAGCGGGTCGAGGAGCTCATGGCGCTCGTCGGGCTCAACCCGCAGCACTCCGACCGTTTCCCGGCCGCCTTCTCCGGCGGACAGCGTCAACGCATCGGCATCGCCCGTGCGCTCGCCACGAACCCGAAGACGGTCGTGCTCGACGAGCCGGTCTCCGCGCTCGACGTGTCGATCCAGGCCGGCGTCATCAACCTGCTCGCCGAGCTGAAGGCCCGTCTCGGCCTCAGCTACCTCATCGTCGCCCACGACCTCGCCGTCGTGCGTCACATCTCGGATCGGGTCGCGGTCATGTACCTCGGCAAGATCGTCGAGGTCGGTGCCGTCGACGACGTGTTCGAGCGCCCGATGCACCCCTACACCAAGGCGCTCCTGTCCGCCATCCCCGTGCCGGACCCGGTGGTCGAACGTAGCCGTGAGCGGATCCTGCTCACGGGCGACCTGCCCAGCCCGACCTCCTCAGAGCCCGGGTGCCGCTTCGTCTCGCGGTGCCCGTTGTATAAGACCCTCGACGACGCGAAGCAGCAGCTGTGCCGGGACACGACGCCCGAGCTCATGTCTGTGACCGGCGCCGATCATGCCCACGCCTGTCACTTCGCAGGCGGGGCCGACACAAAGGAAGTTCACTCATGAAGTCGATGAAGACGGCGTCCGGCGCCTTCGTTCTCGCCAGCGCTCTGCTGCTCACCGGGTGTTCCGGGGGCTCGTCGGACGACAAGGGCGACGACAGCAAGAAGACGACGAACACCTCGTTGCAGAAGAGCTACAACGAGCAGCCGGCGTCGGCCCTCAAGGATGGTGGCACGTACACCACCGCCACGACCGAGGTCTCTCCGCAGTTCAACCCGTTCCAGCAGGACGGCACCCGCTACACCTCGGACGTGTGGCGCTGGTACAACCCCGTCCTCAAGACGTACGCGGCTGACGGCAGCAAGGTCATCTGGAACAAGGCCTACATCGAGGACGCCAAGAGCGAGGTCAAGGGTGACAAGCTCGTCGTCACCTACACGATGAACCCGAAGGCGAAGTACAACGACGGCTCGCCGATCGACTGGAAGTCCTTCGAGAACACGTGGAAGGCCAACAGCGGCAAGGACAAGGCGTTCCTGCCCAGCTCGACGGATGGCTTCTCGGCCATCGAGTCCGTGGCGAAGGGCAAGGACGACCACGAGGCCGTCATCACGTTCAACCAGCCGGGCGTGTGGTGGGAAGGTCTGTTCGACTTCCTGCTCAACCCGAAGGTGAGCTCCGCGGACCAGTTCAACAAGTTCTACCTGAACAACCCGCACGCCGAGCTCGGCGCGGGCCCGTACAAGATCGAGAAGTACGACTCGAAGGCCGGCACCATCTCGTTCGTCCGCAACGAGAAGTGGTGGGGCGACAAGGGCAAGCTCGACAAGCGCACGTTCATCACGATGGAGGCCTCGGCGTCCATCAACGCGTTCAAGAACGGGCAGATCGACTCGACGAACGCGACGACCAAGGACCGTCTGCAGCAGGTGAAGGATGTTCCCAACACCGAGCTGCGCCGCGGTTCCTCCCCCTCGAACAGCCTGCTCACCCTCAACGGCAAGAGCCCGCTGCTCGCGGACAAGGCCGTTCGCAAGGCCATCATGGAAGGCGTCGACCGCAGCAAGCTCGCCGAGATCGAGTTCAACGGTCTCGACTACAAGGAGGAGCTGCCCGGCTCGTTCCTGCTCTTCAGCTTCCAGAAGGGCTACGAGAACAACGTCTCGACGAAGTTCGACGCCGAGCAGGCGAAGAAGGACCTCGACGCGGCGGGCTGGAAGGCCGGTTCGGACGGCGTCCGTTCCAAGGACGGCAAGAAGCTGACCCTCAGCTACGTCAACCTCGGTGACGACCCGGTCAACAAGGCCCAGGCCACGGCGATGCAGGCGATGCTCAAGGGCATCGGCGTCGACATGAAGATCGACCAGCGCGCCTCGTCGGAGTTCTCGAACGTCATCACGAAGAAGGACTTCGACCTCTTCCCGATGGGCTTCAGCTCCTCCGACCCCTACGGTGTGGCGTACGCCTGCCAGGTGTGGTGCTCGGACTCTGGCCTGAACCAGTCCGGTGTCGCGGACAAGTCGCTCGACCCGAAGTTCAAGGACCTGACGAAGATCGGCGACAAGGACAAGCAGATCGCCGAGGCCAACAAGCTGGAGAAGCAGGCCATGGACCAGTACGGCATCCTGCCGCTGACGAACGGTCCGGTCATCATGGCAACGAAGAAGGGGCTCGCGAACGTCGGTGCGTCCGTGTTCTCCTTCCCGTTCCCGGAGACCATCGGTTGGCAGAAGTGACGTCAGCGCCGATGCGCGCCTGACATGACGGGCGAGGCCCGGTTCCCGCACAGGGGGCCGGGCCTCGTCCGTTCGTTCGCGCGCCGCGGTGCCCCGCACCGCCCGGCCGGTCACGGCGCCGCCATGATGGGGAAATGGCGCGCGCTCGTGGGATGATGGGCGACGCACACCCGTACGACTTCTCACGAATGAGGGCGATTGATGGAAACCGCCGAGATCAGGCGCCGCTGGCTGCAGTTCTTCGAAGGCAAGGGCCACACGGTCGTCCCGAGCGCACCGCTCATCTACGACGACCCGAACCTGCTCTTCGTCAACGCCGGCATGGTGCCGTTCAAGCCGTACTTCCTCGGTCAGGCCACGCCGACGTTCACGCGCGCGACCAGCGTGCAGAAGTGCGTGCGCACGGGTGACATCGAAGAGGTCGGCAAGACGAGCCGTCACGGCACGTTCTTCCAGATGAACGGCAACTTCAGCTTCGGTGACTACTTCAAGGAAGACGCGATCAAGTTCGCGTGGGAGCTGCTCACGACGCACCAGAGCCAGGGCGGGTACGGTCTCGACGCCGACCGTCTGTGGCCGACGGTGTTCGAGAGCGACGACGAGGCCTACGCGATCTGGAAGGACGTTATCGGCGTCGACGCCGCGCGCATCACGCGCCGCGACGCGAACGACAACTACTGGAGCATGGGCGTACCCGGCCCCGGTGGGCCGTGCTCGGAGATCTTCTTCGACCGCGGCGCCGAGTACGGCGTCGAGGGTGGCCCGGCGGTCGACGAGGACCGCTACATGGAGATCTGGAACCTGGTCTTCATGCAGTACGAGCTGTCCGCCGTGCGCAGCAAGGCTGACTTCGACGTCGCCGGCGAACTGCCGCGCCGTAACATCGACACCGGCATGGGCCTGGAGCGCATGGCGTCGGTGCTGCAGGGCGTCGACAACCTCTACGAGATCGACGAGGTCTACCCAGTCCTCGACATGGCCGCCGAGATGACGGGCAAGCGCTACGGCGCGAACTCGGGCCAGTCGGCCGCGAGCAGCCACCCTGACGACGTCCACCTGCGCGTCGTCGCCGACCACGTGCGCAGCTCGCTCATGCTCATCGGTGACGGCGTGACGCCGGGCAACGAGGGGCGCGGGTACGTCCTGCGCCGCATGCTGCGCCGCGCGGTGCGCGCGATGCGCCTGCTCGGCTACGCCGACCCGGCGCTGCCGCACCTGGTCCCGATCTCGATGGAGCGGATGTCGCAGTCGTACCCCGAGCTCAAGACCGACTTCGCGCGCATCTCGCAGATCGCGTACGCCGAGGAGGAGGCATTCCGCCGCACCCTCGTCGCTGGTACGACGATCCTCGATACCGCGGTCGCGAGGGCGAAGCAGACGACGGACCAGCAGGCGGGCGGCGACAAGCCCGTCCTCACCGGCGACCAGGCGTTCAGCCTCCACGACACGTACGGCTTCCCGATCGACCTCACCCTCGAGATGGCGGCCGAGCAGGGAGTCAGCGTCGACGAGGCCGGTTTCCGTCGCCTCATGGACGAGCAGCGTCAGCGCGCCAAGGCCGACGCCAAGGCGAAGAAGGCCGGCCACGGTGACGTCGCCGTCTGGACGCAGCTGCGCGAGGCCGGGGCCACCGAGTTCCTCGCCTACGAGACGCTGCAGGCCGAGGCGAGCGTGCGCGGCCTCGTCGCGAACGGCTCGGCAGTCGAAGAGCTCGAGCCGGGTCAGAGCGGCCAGGTCGTGCTCGACCGCACGTCGTTCTACGCCGAATCCGGTGGTCAGATCGCCGACGAGGGCATCATCGTCACGCCCGCCGGTCGCCTCAAGGTCGTCGATGTGCAGCGCCCGGTCAAGGGCCTCATCGCGCACACGGTCGAGGTGCTCGACGGGCCCGTCCGCGTCGGCGAGGGCGTCCAGACGCAGGTCGACCCCGAATGGCGCATCTCCGCCTGCCAGGCGCACTCGGGCACGCACGTCGTCCACGCGGCGCTGCGCGAGGTGCTCGGCCCGTCGGCGCTGCAGAGCGGCTCGTACAACAAGCCCGGTTACCTGCGTCTCGACTTCGCGTGGAACTCGGCCCTGTCGCCCGAGACGCGCAGCGAGATCGAGGAGGTCTCCAACCTCGCCCTGCGTCGTGACCTACCCGTCGCCGCGCAGTACATGACGCTGCCCGAGGCAAAGGAGTGGGGCGCAATCGCCCTGTTCGGCGAGACCTACGACGAGCAGGTGCGCGTCATCGAGATCGGTGGCCCCTGGTCGCGAGAGCTCTGTGGTGGCACGCACGTCTCGCACAGCTCGCAGATCGGTGCGCTCACGCTCACCGGCGAGTCGTCCGTCGGTTCGGGCGTGCGCCGCCTCGAGGCGTTCGTCGGGATCGACGCGATGCGCTACCTCGCGAAGGAGCGCGCCCTCGTCGCCGACCTCACGTCGATGACGAAGGCGCAGCCGGGTGAGCTCAAGGACAAGATCTCCGAGATGCTGACGCGCATCAAGGACGCCGAGCGCGAGCTCGCGCGCCTCAAGCAGCAGCAGATGGCCGCCGCGGCCGGCTCCCTCGTCGAGCAGGCGAAGGACGTCTTCGGGGTGCGCTTCATCGGTCATCACGACGACGCGATCGACGCCGACGCGGCCCGGGCGATGGCGACGGACCTGCGCGCCAAGCTCGGCGACGCGACCCCGAGCGTCGTCGCAGTCGGCGGCGTGAGCAAGGGCCGCCCCGTCATCGTCATCGCGACGAACGCGCCGGCACGCGAGTGGCGCGTCAAGGCCGGTGACCTCGTCAAGGTCGCGGCCGGCGTGCTCGGTGGCGGTGGCGGCGGCAAGCCGGACCTCGCGCAGGGTGGTGGCCAGGACGCCTCGAAGCTCGGCGCCGCGATCGCCGAGGTCGAGCACACCGTCGGCCGCACGGTCACGAACTGAGGGTGCGGCGGGCTCGTCATGCGTGAGGGGATCAGGTTGGGCGTCGACGTCGGCACCGTGCGTGTCGGCGTCGCCGTCAGCGACCCTGGCGGCATCATGGCGACGCCCGTCGAGACCCTCGCGCGCGCGAGCGCGAGCGACAAGGACGTGCAGCGCGTGGCCGAGCTCGCGGACGACGCTCGTGCCCTCGAGGTCGTCGTCGGCCTGCCCCTCAACATGAAGGGCGAGGACACCGCGTCGACACAGGCCGCTCGCGCCTGGGCCAACACGCTGAAGCGTCTTCGGCCCGCGCTTCGCGTCATTCTCGTCGATGAGCGTCTAACATCTGTGTCCGCGCACCAATCGCTCCACGCCAGTGGGGTGGCCGGGCGCAAGCACAGGCAGCACGTCGACCAGCAGGCCGCCGTGCTCATCCTGCAGGCCGCACTCGAGACCGAGCGTGGCACCGGAAGGCCGCCCGGCCTCGAGGTGGGGGGCCGCAAGCCCCGTGCGCGACGACGGACAAGCGAAGGTGACACCCACGATGCCTGATTCTCCCCGCGAGCGTCTCTTCGGGAGCGGCAACGACGAGGTCGACCCCAGCCAGAGCGTCCGTCGCGACGGCGAACGCAGCGCACCCACTCGGGCAGAGCTGCCACAGGCACGACGGCTGCAGTCGCGACGCGAACATCGCGCCCGCGCTGATGCGCGACGAGAGGCCCAGGCTCGCCGCCCAGTCGGCGCGAGCGAGGTCGACTACAACCCGAACAAGCGCCGCGGTCTCGTGACCCTGGCGCTCGCGCTCGTCCTCGTCGTCGCCGCCGGATCCTTCGCGTGGCGCACCCTGGGGCTGAGCCTGCCGTCGTTCAGCAGCTCAGGGGGCGACTACTCGGGCACGGGGGAGAACGAGACCGCCGAGGTCAAGATCAACAAGGGTGACGCGGGCAGCACGATCGGTTCAGCGCTCGTCGCGGCCGGGGTGACGAAGTCGACGTCGGCCTTCGTCGAGGCGATGGCGGCGTCACCGAACGTCAACCTGACGCCCGGCGTCTACAAGCTCAGGAAGAAGCAGAGCGCCGATTCGGCGCTCTCCGCGCTGCAGGACCCGAAGAACCGCGTCGGCGGCGGCATCGTCATCCAAGAGGGCCTGTGGCAGAGCGAGATCTTCGCGAAGCTGTCGAAGGGCACCGGCCACCCCGTCAGTGAGTACGAGGCCGTGAAGCCCGCGCAGCTCGGCCTGCCGAGCACGATGAACGGCAAGCTCGAGGGCTGGCTGTTCCCCTCGACGTACGACTTCGACAAGTCGATGTCGGCGAAGCAGCAGCTGCAGACGATGGTGACGAACACCAAGGAGCAGATCAACTCGCTCAACATCCCGGCCGACCAGATCCAGAAGGTGCTGACGAAGGCCAGCATCGTGCAGGCCGAGTCGCCCAACGCCGCGAACGACGGCAAGGTGGCCCGCGTCATCGACAACCGCCTGTCGAGCGGGATGAAGCTGCAGATGGACTCGAGCGTCCACTACGTCATCCACAAGCGCGGCACGGTGACGACGACCGACGCCGACCGCGCCAACCCGAGCCCGTACAACTCGTACATGCACGAGGGTCTGCCTCCGACGCCGTACAACAGCCCGGGTCTCGACGCGATCAAGGCCGCCGCGAACCCGACGCCGGGCACGTGGAAGTACTTCGTCGCCGTCAACCTCGACACGGGCGAGACGCTGTTCGCGGACACCTACGACCAGCAGCTCGAGAACGAGAAGAAGTTCCGGGCCTGGTGCAAGGCCAACCCCGGACGCGGCTGCTGATGCCCCGCGCGCTCGTCGTCGGCTCGCCGATCGACCATTCGCTCTCGCCGACGCTGCACGAGGCGGGGTATCGAGCGGCGGGCCTGGACGACTGGTCGTACGCACGTGCCGAGGTCGTCGCCGATGAGGTGCGCGCATTCGTGGCCAGGCTCGACGACGATGTCGTCGGACTGTCACTGACGATGCCGTGCAAGGAAGCGGCGTTGGCTGTGGCTGACGAGGCGTCGGCGCTCGCTGGTGACGTCGGCGCGGCCAACACGCTCGTGCGGCGTGACGGTGGTTGGTTCGCCGACAACACCGACGTCCACGGCGTCGTCGAAGCCCTGCGCGCCGCCGGGTGCGCGGGTGGCCGGGGCGCCGTCGTCATCGGCTCGGGCGCGACGGCACGTTCCGTGGTCGCCGCTCTGTCGCGTCTCGGCGTGCGCGAGGTGACGTTCGTCGTGCGCGCGCAGGCGCGCCCCGAGACGCTCGCACTGGCGGGCTCGCTCGGCATGAGCACCCGCGTCGTGCGCGAGGACGACGAGGACGCGGCGTGGGCGGTCGGCATGGCGCTGCTCGTCGTCCAGACGTCTCCGGCCGGGGGCGCGGACGCCCTCGCCGCGCGCGTCGTCGACGCCCCGTCGTTGCGCATCGGCGCGGCCGGCGGGCCGTTCGTCCTCGACGTCGTCTACGCCGACTGGCCGACGGCATTCGCCCGCACGATGAGCGCGCGCGGTGCGACCGTCGTCAGCGGCCTCGACATGCTCGTGCACCAGGCCGCGGCGCAGTTCGAGCTGTTCACCGGCCACGCTGCCCCCATCGCGGACATGATGGAGGCCGGGCGCGCCGCCGTGAAATGATCGGCCGCATGCTTCGTTGGTTGACCGCAGGTGAATCGCACGGCCCGGCCCTCATGGGCGTCATCGAGGGGCTGCCCGCCGGCGTCGAGGTGACGTCGCAGAACATCTCCGACGCTCTCGCGCGCCGTCGCCTCGGCTACGGGCGCGGCGCCCGTATGAAGTTCGAGCAGGACGTCGTGACGTTCGTCGGCGGCCTGCGGCACGGCGTGACGCTCGGTTCGCCGCTCGCGCTGCAGATCGGCAACAGCGAATGGCCGAAGTGGGAGACCGTCATGTCGCCCGATCCGGTTGAGGCGTCCGCGTACGAGGCATCGAACGACGTCAACGCCGAGAAGGAGATCGCGCGCAACAAGCCGTTGACGCGCCCGCGCCCCGGCCACGCCGACCTCGTCGGCATGCAGAAGTACGGCTTCGCCGACGCCCGCCCCGTCCTCGAACGCGCCTCCGCGCGCGAGACCGCGGCGCGCGTCGCCCTCGGTGAGGTCGCCGCGCGCTTCCTCGAGCAGGCCTACGGCATCCGGCTCGTCTCGCACACCGTCGCCGTCGGGACGGCCGCCGTCGCCGACGACTCACCGCTGCCGCACCCCGACGACGTCGCGGCCCTCGACGCCGACCCCGTGCGCACCCTCGACGCCGAGGGCTCGGCGCGCATGGTCGCCGAGATCGACGCGGCGAAGAAGGCGGGCGACACGCTCGGCGGCGTCGTCGAGGTCTGCGCCTACGGTCTGCCCCCGGGCCTCGGCTCGCACGTACACTGGGACCGCCGCCTCGACGCGCGTCTCGCCGCCGCGATGATGGGCATCCAGGCGATCAAGGGTGTCGAGATCGGTGACGGGTTCACGACGGCCGCGCGCCGCGGTTCGGCCGCTCACGACGAGATGGTGCGCGGTGACGACGGCGTCATCCGTCGCCAGTCGAACCGTGCCGGTGGCACCGAGGGCGGCATGTCGACCGGTGACGTGCTGCGGGTGCGCGCCGCGATGAAGCCCATCTCGACGGTGCCGCGGGCGCTCGCGACCGTCGACGTCGCGACGGGTGAGGCCGCGACGGCGATCCACCAGCGTTCCGACGTCTGCGCCGTTCCGGCGGCTGGCGTCGTCGCCGAGGCGATGGTCGCGCTCGTACTCGCCGAGGCGTGCGTCGAGAAGTTCGGTGGAGACTCGGTCGCCGAGACGCGGCGCAACCTCGAGAGCTACCTCGCCAACATCCCCGATCTGCTCACGACGTGGGAGTGAGCGCGTCACCGACGCCAGCGGCTGACGCCGAGCGCCACCACCCGCGTCCCCGCGCCGTGCTCGTCGGGCCGATGGCGTCCGGCAAGTCGTCCGTCGGGCGCTCCCTCGCGGCGCGCTGGGGCGTCGAACTGCGCGACAGCGACGCGCTCATCGTCGAACGCCTCGGCTGCTCGATCAGTGACTACTTCGTGACGCACGGCGAGGCCGCGTTCCGCGAGGTCGAGCGCGACGTCATCGCCGAGCAGCTCGGCACGTTCGACGGCGTCCTCGCGCTCGGTGGCGGGGCGGTGCTCGACGACTCGACGCGGGCGGCGCTGCGCGAGCACACCGTCGTCTACCTGACCGTCGACGAACGCAACGCCGGCTACCGCATCCGCGGCGACGTGACGCGCCCGATCCTCGCGAACGGTGGCATCGACACGTGGCGGCGCATCTTCGCCGAGCGCCGGCGGCTGTACGAGGAGGTCGCGACGGTCACCGTCGACACCTCGCGCGGGACGACGGGTGCGTCGGCCACGCGGATCATCGAGGCGCTCGTCGCGGCCGAGCGCGAGACACCCGTCTCGACTGGTGGGAAGCGCCCGTTGCCGTCGTCGGTGGCGGCGACGATCGCGCGACGACGCATCCTCGGGGCCACACGAGGCGGCCGGACACGCCGCGACGAAGGAGAGACGCCATGAGCATCATCAGTGTGGGAACCGCGTATGCCGTGCACGTCGGCGAGGGGGTGCTGCAAGACCTCGCGGGCGCCGTCCCGGCCGGGGTGGCGCGGGCACTGATCGTCGAGCAGGCGGCTGTGACGGCGATTGCCGACCGCGTCGAAGAAGCGCTGCGTGGCCGCGGCCTCGCCGTCGTGCGCGAGGTCGTGCCCGACGGCGAGGCTGCCAAGACGATCGAGGTGAGCGCGCACCTGTGGGGCGTCATGGCGCGAGCCGGCTTCACGCGCACCGACGTCGTCGTCGGCGTCGGCGGGGGAGCGGTGACCGACCTCGCCGGCTGGGTTGCCGCGTCGTGGCTGCGCGGCGTGGGGGTCATCCAGGTGCCGACGACGGTGCTCGCGATGGTCGACGCGGCGGTCGGCGGCAAGACCGGCATCAACATCGCCGAGGGCAAGAACCTCGTCGGCGCGTTCCACGAGCCGCTCGCCGTGTTCGCCGACCTCGCCACGGTGCGGACGCTGCCCGAACGCGACGTCGCGGCCGGGCTGGCGGAGGTCGTCAAGTGCGGTTTCATCCGCGACGAGCGGATCCTCGAACTCGTCGAGGCCGACCCGGCTGCGTGCCTCGACGTGACGAGCCCGCAGCTCGTCGAACTCGTCGAGCGGGCCATCAGCGTCAAGGCCTCGGTCGTGGCGGCCGACCTCAAGGAATCGAACCTGCGCGAGATCCTCAACTACGGCCACACATTCGCGCACGCCATCGAGCAGCGCGAGAACTACACCTGGCGCCACGGTGCCGCCGTCGCCGTCGGCTGCGTGTTCGCCGCCGAACTGGCCTGCGCGGCAGGCGTGCTCGGGCGCAACGATGTGGAGCGGCAGCGCGCTGTCATCACCTCGCTCGGGCTGCCGACGACGTACGCGGGCGGTGACTTCGACGAGATGCTCACCGTCATGGGGCGTGACAAGAAGACGCGCGGCACGACGCTGCGCTTCGTCGTCCTGCACGGCATCGGCGACGTCCACCGCCTCGAAGGTCCGACGCGCGAGCAGCTGCGCGCAGCGTTCGACGCGGTGACTGGCTGAGACGCCCCGGTCAGCGCGTCGGCTGCTCCTTCTTCGCCGTCTCGCGGTCACCGGCGGCGGTGCCGGCGTTCTCGAAGTCGCCGGCGACCATGATGTCGGTGATCTCGCGCGCCAGTTCGTCGCCGAGGCGCCCCCAGCCGGGCTGGTAGCCGAAGACGTCGGCGAGGCCGGTGCCCTTGCGCATCCCGTCGAGCAGTTCGACGTCGTCGGGCGTCAGCAGACCGGGGTGCGCGACGCCGACGGCGTCACTGATCTTCAGCAGGTCCTTGCGCAGCGCGACGAGGTAGTTCGCGAGGCGCACCTTTTTGAGCTCGGGGTCGAGGCCGTGCGCGAGCCACGCGTTCTGCGTCGCGACGCCCGTCGGGCAGGTGTCCTCGTGGCACTTCTGCGTCTGCAGGCAGCCGATCGACAGCATCGCCTCGCGCGCGACGTTGATCATGTCGGCGCCCATCGCGAACGCCTGCGCCGCCGTGATCGGCAGGCCGAGCTTGCCGGAGGCGATGAACACGACGTCGTCGGTGAGGCCGGCCTCGGCGAACAGGGCGTAGACGCGCGAGAAGCCGACGGCCCAGGGGAGCGCGACCGAGTCGGAGAACACGACGGGCGCCGCACCCGTGCCACCCTCGCCTCCGTCGATCGTCACGAAGTCGACTCCCCGGCGCGGGCCGTCGACGCTCGACATCGCCGCCGTCAGCTGCTGCCAGAACCCCATCTCGCCGACGGCCGACTTGATGCCCACGGGCAGGCCGGTGCCCTCGGCGATCGTCTCGACGAGGTCGAGCATCGAGTCGATGTCGTGAAACGCGGTGTGCCGTGACGGCGAGACGACGGTCTCGCCCTGCGGGACGTCGCGGATGTCGGCGATCTCCTTCGTCACCTTCGCGCCGGGCAGGACGCCGCCGAGGCCCGGTTTGGCGCCCTGGGAGAGCTTGATCTCGATGGCCCTGACGGGCGCCGACTCGACGACGGTGACGAGCTTGTCGAGGTCGAAGTGGCCGTCTTCGTCACGGCAGCCGAAGTAGCCGGTGCCGATCTGCAGGATGAGGTCGCCGCCGCTTCGGTGATAGGTGGACAACCCGCCCTCGCCGGTGTTGTGCATCGCCCCGGCGAGTGCGACGCCCTTGTTGAGCGCGGTGATCGCCGCGCCGGAGAGCGAGCCGAAGCTCATCGCGGAGACGTTGACGACCGAGCGCGGACGGAACGCCTTGGCGCGTCCGCGGGCCCCGCCGAGCACCTTCGCACAGGGGATGGCGTGGTCGTCGGTCTCCGCGGCATGGGACTGCGCGAACGTGCGGTGCTTGACGATCGGGTAGCCCTCGTTGCACTCGAGGTCGTTGTCGGTGCCGAAGCCGACGTAGTTGTTGACGCCCTTGGCCGAGCGGTAGATCCAGGCGCGCTGGTCGCGGCTGAACGGGCGCTCCTCGTCGTTGCCTGCGACGATGTACTGCCGCATCTCGGGGCCGATCAGCTCGATCGCGTAGCGCGCGTGGCCGAGGACGGGGAAGTTGCGAAGCAGCGAGTGGTTCTTCTGCGTGAGGTCGTAGGCGGCGACACCGGCCGTGCCGAGTGCGGGCAGTGCGGCTGCGAGGCGAGTCCACTTCATGCGCCCAGTATGGCGAGGCTCGACGTGAAATGCATCATGCGCAGGTGTGGAACGTCGATCGGGGGAGGTGCGCTCACGCGATAGACTGGGCGCTGATGCCCGTGCGCCTGCGCGGGCGATTGTTGACCGGCCGCGCGGATCACCGTCCGCAGCGGCATCACCCGGGTGCGCGTTCACGGGGCCGACGAGCCCTGGCGCTGCCCGATGAACGAAGGCGGATCTCCATGGCGAGCACGAACGACCTCAAGAACGGCATGGTTCTCAAGATCGACAACGGGCTGTGGTCCGTCGTCGAGTTCCAGCACGTCAAGCCCGGCAAGGGCCCGGCCTTCGTCCGCACGAAGCTCAAGAACGTCATGAGCGGCAAGATCGTCGACAAGACGTTCAACGCCGGCGTCAAGGTCGAGACGGCCAACGTCGACCGCTCCGACATGCAGTACCTCTACAAGGACGGCGACGACTACGTGTTCATGGACATGAAGACGTACGACCAGATCAACATCCCGGCCACCGCCGTCGGCGACGCCGCGAACTTCCTGCTCGAGAACCAAGAGGCGATCGTCGCGCAGAACGACGGCACCGTCCTCTACGTCGAGCTGCCTGCGTCCGTCGTCCTGGAGATCACGCACACCGAGCCGGGCCTGCAGGGCGACCGCTCCACCGGTGGCACGAAGCCCGCGACGCTCGAGACGGGCGCCGAGATCCAGGTGCCGCTGTTCCTCGAGCAGGGCACGAAGGTCAAGGTCGACACGCGCGACGGCTCCTACCTCGGCCGCGTCTCCTGATCGATGGGTGCTCGCACCAAGGCGCGCAAGCGCGCCCTCGACCTGTTGTTCGAAGCCGAGCAGCGTGAGATCAACGCGAAGGACCTGCTCGACGAGCGCGTCCTCGCGCCCGTGACGCCGGCTCCGTTGCCGGAGTACACCGCGGTGCTCGTGCGCGGCGTCGTCGACCACTGGCGCACGATCAACGAAGCGCTCGAGACGTACGCACGCGGTTGGACGCTCGATCGCATGCCCGCCGTCGATCGCGCGCTGCTGCGCGTCGCGGCCTACGAGGTGCTCTACGTCGACGACGTGCCCGACGGCGTCGCCGTCTCCGAGGCCAAGAACCTCGCGACCGAGCTGTCGACCGACAACTCGCCGCAGTTCATCGGTGGTCTGCTGACCAAGCTGTCCGAAGTGAAGTCGAGCATCGTCGACTGACGGCCCCGTCCACCACTCACATGACACGACCCACCCGTTCGCGCGGGTGGGTCGTGTCATGTCGCTCGCGTGGGCCTGAGTGCCCCGATATGCTCGGATCATGCCCGTCGCCTCCCTCTCCGATGTCGAACACGCGCAGCGAGTGCTGTTGTACGGCGTCACGGGATCGGGCAAGTCGACGGCCGCGGCGCGGCTCGGCGCTGCCCTGGGGCTGCCCGTCCACCTCGTCGACGACGAGGTCGGGTGGCTGCCCGGTTGGATCGAGCGTCCGCAGGATGAGCAGCGGGCTCTGGCGCACCAGATGGCGAGCGCACAGGGCTGGGTCGTCGATTCGGCGTACGGCGCCTGGAGGGACGTCATGCTCGAGCGGGCGCAGGTCGTCATCGCGCTCGACTACTCGCGTGCCCTCACCCTCTCCCGCCTCGTGCGCCGCTGCGTCCATCGCCTCACCACTCGCACGCCCGTGTGCAACGGGAACACGGAGAGCGTGCGACAGCTGTTCTCGCGCAACTCCATCGTGCGGTGGCACTTCTCATCGTTCGCGCGCAAACGCGAGCGCATGCGCCGTTGGGAGGCTGCGCCGGAGGGGGTGCCCGTGCTGCGGCTGACGCATCCGCGCGCGTTCGACCGGCTCGTCCAGTCGCTGGAGCTAGACAACATCGGGGCCGCGTCGCGAGAAGCAGCGCTGCGGCACGGCGGCATCGATGACCTGCCCGCCCCGGCCGGTGACGACGCGGCGCGCTTCGTCGAGTTCTGAACGTTCATTCACGGTGTCCGATCTCGGAGACTGCCAAGAGCAGGTCATTAGGCCGAGTGCCGGGGTCCCAACAGGACGACGCCGGTCAGGCGTGGCCAGCGAGGCGCGATAAGGTGGGCAGCGGAATCATCCTTTAACGATCCGTCCTGTGAGGCGGCGAAGGAGGCCTGCGCATGACGCGCGACGCTCTCGGCGTACCCGGTGACGGGGACGTCTCGACATCACGAACCACTCCCGACGACGGCCGCGTGGTCCTGTCGGCCCCCGAGATAGGTCGCGCTCTGCGCCGCATCTCTCACGAGATCCTCGAACGCAACAAGGGCGCGGACGATCTCGTCCTGCTTGGCATCCCGACGCGTGGCGCGCACCTCGCCCGCCGCCTGGCGGACGCGCTCAAGGACGTCGAGGGCATCGACATTCCCGTCGGCACGCTCGACGTCACGATGTACCGCGACGACCTGCGTGCCAACCCCGCCCGTGTGGCGCATCAGAGCGACATCCCCGCAGCCGGCATCGACGGGCGCACCGTCGTCCTCGTCGACGACGTTCTCTTCTCCGGACGCACCGTGCGCGCAGCCCTCGACGCGCTCGGCGACCTCGGGCGCCCCAAGGCCGTCCGCCTCGCCGTCCTCGTCGACCGCGGCCACCGCGAACTGCCGATCCGCGCTGATCACGTCGGCAAGAACCTGCCGACGGCGACGAGCGAGCACGTGCGCGTGCGCGTCGCCGAGACCGACGGCAGCGACGAGGTGCGCATCAGCGGCCCCGCCGCGCCGCAGCAGCGAAAGGACGCGTCGTGAAGCACCTGCTGTCGGCCGCCGACCTCACCCACGACGACGCCGAGATGATCCTCGAGACGGCCGCCGCCATGCACGACGTGCAGAACCGCGAGGTCAAGAAACTGCCCGCGCTGCGCGGACGCACCGTCGTCAACCTGTTCTTCGAGGACTCGACGCGCACCCGCAGCTCCTTCGAGATCGCCGGGAAATGGCTGTCTGCGGACGTCATCAACGTCAGTGCGAAGGGCTCGAGCGTCAGCAAGGGCGAGTCGCTACGCGACACCGTGATGACGGTCGCGGCCATGGGCGTCGACGGCCTCGTCATCCGCCACAACCGCAGCGGAGCGCCGCTGCAGGTGAGCCAGTGGGTCGACTGCATGGTGGTCAACGCCGGCGACGGCACCCACGAGCACCCGACGCAGGCGCTGCTCGACGCCTACACGATGCAGGCGCAGCTCGGCACGCTCGAGGGCAAGCACGTCGCGATCGTCGGTGACCTCACGCACAGTCGCGTCGTGCGCTCCAACCTCATCCTGCTCAAGACCCTCGGCGCGCACGTCACGCTCGTCGCGCCGCCGACGCTCATGCCGTCCGGCATCGCCGCCTGGGCTGCGCGCGACGGCTTCGACGTCAGCTACGACCTCGACGCCGTGCTGCCGCACGTCGACGCCGTCATGATGCTGCGCGTGCAGCGCGAACGCATGTCCGGCGGCTACTTCCCGACGCCGCGCGAGTACACCGTCGGGTATGGCCTGACGCGCGACCGCCTCGCGCTGCTGCCGCAGCATGCCGTCATCTGCCACCCGGGCCCGATGAACCGAGGCCTCGAGATCAGCCCCGACGCCGCCGACGAAGCACGCTCGAAGGTGCTCGACCAGGTGAGCGCCGGCGTCGCCGTGCGCATGAGCGTCCTGTACCACCTACTCGCCTCGAACTCGACGGAAGGAGCTCAGGCATGAGCGACCACGCAGGCCCCGTTCTCATCACCGGCGCCGACGTCGTCGGCACCGGCGCGGCCGACATCCTCGTGCGTGACGGCGCCATCGCCGAGATCGGTACGAACCTCGACGCCGCCGGCGCGACGCGCGTCGACGCCGACGGACTCGTCGCGCTGCCCGGCCTCGTCGACCTGCACACCCACCTGCGCGAACCGGGCCGAGAGGACGCCGAGACGATCGCGACGGGTTCGGCGGCTGCCGCAGCCGGCGGCTTCACGTCCGTCTTCGCGATGGCCAACACGAACCCCGCGACGGACACCGCCGAGGCCGCGGAGCGCATCGCCGAGCTGGGGGAGCGCGTCGGGCTCGTCGACGTCCACCCCATCGGCGCCGTGACGAAGAACCTCGCCGGCGAGGAACTCGCCGAGCTCGGCCTCATGGCCCGCTCGCGCGCCGCCGTCCGGGTCTTCTCCGACGACGGCAAGTGCGTGCACGACAGCCGCCTCATGCGTCGCGCGCTCGAGTACGTCAAGGCGTTCGACGGCGTCGTCAGCCAGCATGCGCAGGACCCGAACCTCGCGGACGGCCAGGCCTGCTGCCACGAGGGTGAGATCTCCGGACGTCTCGGTCTGCCCGGTTGGCCCGGCGTCGCGGAGGAGGTCATCGTCGCGCGTGACGTCATGCTCGCGCGCCACACCGGCAGCCGCGTCCACGTCGCGCACGCGTCGACGGCGGGCACCGTCGAGGTGCTGCGCTGGGCGAAGTCGCTCGGCATCGCCGTGACCGCGGAGGCCACCCCACACCACCTCATGCTGCCGACGGACCTCGTCGAGAGCTACGACCCGGTCTACAAGGTCAACCCGCCGCTACGCCCGAGCGAGGACATCGAGGCCGTGCGCGAGGCGCTCGCCGACGGCACGATCGACATCGTCGCGACCGACCACGCGCCGCACGCGCGCCACGACAAGGAGCACGCGTTCGCGGACGCCGTGTTCGGCATGCTCGGCCTCGAGCAGGCGCTCGCCGTCGTCCACACGACGATGGTCGCCACGGGCTGCATGACGTGGCAACAGGTCGCCGATGCGATGTCGACGAAGCCCGCCGCGATCGCCCGGCTGGGCTCGCACGGCCAGGGCCTCGTCGCCGGCGCACCCGCCAACATCACGCTCTTCGACCCGTCCGTCACCGTCACGGTGAACAAGGACGACTCGAAGTCGCTTTCCCGCAACAACCCCTGGCACGGCCGCACGCTCGAGGGCGCTGTGGTCTCGACGTACCTGCGCGGACGTCGCACCTTCCACGACGGAGAGGTTCAGCAGTGAACGACACCACCCCCGCCACGACGAAGCGCGCCAGTGCGTTCGTCTCGCGCGAACCGGCCTGCCTCGTCCTCGAGGACGGACGCATCTTCCGCGGCCGCAGCTACGGCGCGATCGGCACGACGTTCGGTGAGGCCGTGTTCTCGACCGGCATGTCCGGCTACCAGGAGACGCTGACGGACCCGAGCTACCACAAGCAGGTCGTCGTCATGACGGCCCCGCACGTCGGCAACACGGGCATGAACGACGAGGACTACGAGTCGGGCAAGATCTGGGTGGCCGGCTACGTCGTGCGCGACCCCGCCATCCGCCCGTCGAACTGGCGCTCGGTGCGCACCCTCGAGGACGACCTCGCCGAGCAGGGCATCGTCGGTATCTGCGACATCGACACACGCGCCCTGACGCGCCACCTGCGCGAGCGCGGCGCGATGCGCGTCGGTGTGTTCTCGGGTGCGGACGCCGCGAACAGCGACGCCGACCTGCTCGACGCGGTGAAGAACGCCCCGCAGATGGAGGGCTCCGAGCTCGCATCCGAGGTCGCGACGAAGGAGGCATACGTCGTCGAGGCGAAGGGTGAGAAGAAGTTCACCGTCGCGGCCGTCGACCTCGGTATCAAGTCGAACACGCCGCGGATGATGAGCGAGCGTGGCATCGAGGTGCACGTGCTGCCGGCGACGGTGGCGCTCGACGACATCACGGCGATCAACCCCGACGGCGTGTTCTTCTCGAACGGCCCCGGCGACCCGGCGACGGCGCCGCAGGTCGAGCTGCTGCGCGACGTGCTCGCGGCCGGCATCCCGTACTTCGGCATCTGCTTCGGCAACCAGCTGCTCGGGCGCGCGCTCGGGTTCGGCACGTACAAGCTGAAGTACGGCCACCGCGGCATCAACGTGCCGGTGCTCGACAAGGCGAGCGGCACCGTCGAGATCACCGCGCAGAACCACGGCTTCGCCGTCGACGCCCCGATCGAGGGATCGACGCAGGCGCCCAGCGACGCCGAACACGGCACGAGCTTCGGGCGCGTCGAGGTCTCGCACGTGTGCCTCAACGACGACGTCGTCGAAGGCCTGCGTTGCCTCGACATCCCGGCGTTCTCCGTCCAGTACCACCCCGAAGCCGCGGCCGGCCCGCACGACGCGGCGTACCTGTTCGACCGCTTCGTCGAGATGATGAGCGACAACCAGAAGGTGAACGCCTGATGCCCAAGAACACCGACATCAAGAGCGTCCTCGTCATCGGCTCCGGCCCGATCGTCATCGGTCAGGCCGCCGAGTTCGACTACTCGGGGACGCAGGCCTGCCGCGTCCTGCGCGAGGAGGGCCTGCGCGTCATCCTCGTCAACTCGAACCCGGCGACGATCATGACCGACCCGGAGACGGCCGACGTCACGTACGTCGAGCCGATCACGCCGGAGATCGTGGAATCGATCATCGCCAAGGAGCGCCCGGACGCGGTGCTCGCGACCCTCGGTGGTCAGACCGCGCTCAACACCGCGATCGCGCTGCACAAGAACGGCGTCCTCGAGAAGTACGGCTGCCCGCTCATCGGCGCCAACGTCGAGGCGATCGAGCTCGGCGAGGACCGTGAGAAGTTCAAGGGCGTCGTCGAGCGCTGTGGCGCCGAATCGGCCAAGAGCCACATCTGCCACACGATGGACGAGGTGCTCGCCGCCGCCGACGACCTCGGCTACCCCGTCGTCGTGCGCCCGTCGTTCACGATGGGCGGCCTCGGTTCCGGCTTCGCCTACGACGAGACCGATCTGCGCCGCATGGCCGGCGCGGGCCTGCAGGCGAGCCCCGTGACCGAGGTGCTGCTCGAGGAGTCGATCCTCGGGTGGAAGGAGTACGAGCTCGAGGTGATGAGGGACAACGTCGACAATGTCGTTGTTGTCTGCTCGATCGAGAACTTCGACCCGATGGGCGTGCACACCGGTGACTCGATCACCGTGGCTCCCGCTCTGACGCTCACCGACCGCGAGTACCAGCGCATGCGCGACGTCGGCATCGCCGTCATCCGCGAGGTCGGCGTCGACACCGGTGGCTGCAACATCCAGTTCGCCATCAACCCGGCCGACGGGCGCATGATCGTCATCGAGATGAACCCGCGCGTGTCGCGTTCCTCGGCGCTCGCGTCGAAGGCGACCGGCTTCCCGATCGCGAAGATCGCCGCGAAGATGGCCATCGGTTACTCGCTCGACGAGGTGCCGAACGACATCACCGCCGAGACCCCGGCGAGCTTCGAGCCGACGCTCGATTACATCGTCGTCAAGGTGCCGCGCTTCGCGTTCGAGAAGTTCCCCGCCGCCGACCGCACGCTGACGACGACGATGAAGTCCGTCGGCGAGGCGATGGCGCTGGGCCGCAACTTCACCGAGGCGCTGCAGAAGGCGCTGCGCTCGATCGAACGCAGCGACGGCCAGTTCCACTGGGATCCGGCGAGCGAGGTGACGAGCCGCGACGAGGCACTCGAGATCCTCGAGCGCTCCAAGCAGCCGACGGACGGACGCATCGTCCTCGTGCAGCAGGCGCTGCGCGCGGGCCTCAGCGTCGAGGAGGTGCACGAGGCGACGAAGATCGACCCGTGGTTCCTCGACCAGATGCAGCTCATCAACGACGTCGCGTCCGAGATCGCGGCGGCGCCCCAGCTGACGCCCGACCTGCTGCGCCTGGCGAAGAAGCACGGTTTCTCCGACGCCCAGATCGCGCAGCTGACGGGCATGAAGCAGGACGTCGTGCGCGGCGTGCGTCATGCCCTCGGCGTGCGCCCGGTCTACAAGACGGTCGACACGTGCGCCGCCGAGTTCGCCGCCCAGACGCCGTACTACTACTCCTCCTACGACGAGGAGAGCGAGGTGCTGTCGCGCGAGAAGCCGGCCGTCATCATCCTCGGATCGGGCCCGAACCGCATCGGTCAGGGCATCGAGTTCGACTACTCGTGCGTGCACGCCTCGTTCGCGCTGCGTGACGCCGGGTACGACACGATCATGGTCAACTGCAACCCCGAGACCGTCTCGACGGACTACGACACGAGCTCGCGCCTGTACTTCGAGCCGCTGACGCTCGAGGACGTGCTCGAGGTCGTCCACGCCGAGAGCGAGGCCGGCCCGATCGCGGGCGTCATCGTCCAGCTGGGCGGTCAGACGCCGCTCGGGCTCGCGAAGGCGCTCAAGGACGAGGGGGTGCCGATCGTCGGCACCTCGCCGGAGGCCATCGACCTGGCGGAGGACCGCGGCGCGTTCGGGCGCGTGCTCGCCGACGCGAAGCTGCCCGCGCCGCGTCACGGCATCGCCTTCTCGGCCGAGGAGGCCATCGAGGTCGCCCGCGAGATCGGCTACCCCGTGCTCGTGCGCCCGAGCTACGTGCTCGGCGGGCGCGGCATGGAGATCGTCTACGACGACGAGACGCTGCGCGGCTACGTCACGCGCGCGACGACGGCGTCGCCGGAGCACCCCGTGCTCGTGGACCGCTTCCTCGACGAGGCGATCGAGATCGACGTCGACGCGCTCTTCGACGGCGAGGACATGTACCTCGGCGGCATCATGGAACACGTCGAGGAGGCCGGCATCCACTCCGGTGACTCCGCGTGCGTCCTGCCGCCCGCGACCCTCGGCACCGAAGAGCTCGAGCGCGTGCGCGCCTCGACGCTGGCGCTCGCTCAGGGCATCGGCGTACGCGGCCTGATGAACGTGCAGTTCGCGCTCGCGCAAGACGTGCTCTACGTCCTCGAGGCAAACCCGCGCGCCTCGCGCACCGTCCCGTTCGTCGCGAAGGCGACGTCCGTGCCGCTCGCGAAGGCCGCGGCGCGTGTCATGCTCGGCGCCTCGATCGCTGACCTGCGCACCGAAGGGCTGCTACCGCCGAGCGGCGACGGCGCCAAGCTGCCGATGGACGCGCCCGTCGCGGTCAAGGAGGCCGTGCTGCCCTTCCAGCGCTTCCGCACCGCCGAGGGGCAGGTCGTCGACTCGCTGCTCGGGCCGGAGATGCGCTCCACGGGTGAGGTCATGGGCATCGACGCCGACTTCGCCACGTCGTTCGCCAAGGCGCAGCTCGGCGCAGGGCAGGGGCTGCCGACGTCAGGCACCGTGTTCGTCTCGTGCGCGAACCGCGACAAGCGCGCGATGCTGTTCCCGATCAAGCGTCTCGTCGACCTCGGCTTCGAGATCCTCGCGACGCCCGGGACGTCGGATGTGCTGCGCCGCAACGGAATCGCCTCTACCGTGGTGCGCAAGCACTCCGAAGGCCCCGGGCCGGACGGGGAGAAGACGATCGTGTCGCAGATCCTCGACGGCGAGGTCGCGATGATCGTCAACACGCCGTCCGGGTCGGATGCACGCGCTGACGGCTACGCGATCCGCGCGGCAGGGACATCGATGAACGCGCCGATCCTCACGACGGTGCAGGAGCTCGCGGCCGCCGTGCAGGCCATCGAGGCCAGCATGCACGGCTCGTACGCGGTGAAGTCGCTGCAGGAGCACGCACGCGACCTCGACATGTACGGCACGCGCTGAGGCAGGTCGACATCGCCGGATCGACGCCGGTGACGGCTGCGACGACCTCGGGTGACGAGGGTGCCGTGAGTGGCTCCCGAGAGCCCAAGGACGTCGTCGCCGTCACCGGTGAACTCATCTCGACGCGACGTGTCGGCGCGTTCGTCGCGCACACGTTCGTCGCGGCGGGCATCGCCGAACTCGCGCGACCGGGGCAGCTCGTCTCGCTCGCCGTCGGGGATGACGCCTCCGCCATCGTGACGCGCCGTGCCCTGCCGCTTCGCTCGGTGACGCCGAGCGGCACGTACGGCGGCACCGTCGAGGTCGTCGTCGACCCCGATGCGGACGCCGGTTCGGCGTGGCTGGCTGCGCGGCGCCTGCACGACGAGGTGAGCATCCTCGGCCCGCTCGGACGCGGTTTCCCTATTCCGACGAACCCGGTGCCCGTCGTCGTCGCAGCGGTCGGGGCGGGCACGGCGTCGACCGTGTGGCTCGTCGAGACGCTGCGCCGCGCGGGCTGCCAGGTACCGCGGGTCGTCATCGGCGGTGAGGACGAGCGTCGGCTCCTCGGCGTCATCGAGGCGCGACGGCTCGTCGGCAGCGTCACGACGGTGGTGCCCGACGCGGGCGCGGGGGAGGACCTCGCGTACCGCATGCAGGTGGCGCTGGATGCGACGCTGCGTCAGCACGAGACGGCCCTCGTGTATGCGAGTGGCGACGTGACGTCCTTGGCCGCGATCACCGCTGCGGCGCAACGGCATTCGGTTCCCGTGCAGGCCGCGTTCGGCGTGCCGATGCCCTGTGGAACCGGGTTGTGCAGGGCGTGCGCGCTGCCCGTCGCGAACGCGGACGGGGAGGTGACGCCCGTGCGTTGCTGCACCGAAGGGCCCGTCCTGCCCGCCGATCGGATGGCGTGGGCGCAGTTGCTCGAGGTCTCGGCATGAGCGGGGCACTCGCGACGACGCTGGGGTTGAACAAGCTCGACTCACCCTTCATCGCGGCTTCTGGGTGTGCGGGGTACGGGCACGAACTCGTGCGCTGGGGTGGGCTCGGCGCGTTCGGTGCGCTCGTCACGCCGTCGCTGACGGTGGAGGCGCAGGACGCGTCGCGCGAACGCGTCATCGTCGAATCGCCGTCAGGGATCGTGCACCCGCACGACACGCCCAACGTCGGCGCGAACTCGCTCAACGCGACGCGTCTGCCGTGGGGGGTGACGGCGCCGACACCCGTCATCGTCTCCATCGCGGGTGCGACGAGCGGCGACTTCGCCGACGCGGCCGCGGCCGTACGGCGACGGACGGCGCTGCGTGGGGTGCTCGGCGTCGAGGTCAATCTCTCGGTCGCCAACGAGGCGAACAACGGGCGAGCGTTCGCCGGTGACGAGTACGCAGTGACGAAGGTGATCGCGCGCGTGCGGGAGCACCTGCCGCGCAACGTCATGCTCGCGGCGAAGCTGACGCTCGGTACCGACCTCGTCGAGTTGTCGCGCGCCTGCCTCAAGTCGGGTGCTGACGCACTCGTGCTCGGGCACGCTCCGGTCGCCTCCAGCATCGACGTGACGACGCTGCGCCCGCGCGCGGGCACCCGTGCTGCGATGGCCGGGCCGGCGTTGCTGCCGCTGACGGTCGGTGGCGTGTTCGAGGTGAAGGCCGCCATGGTGGCCGGTCGGTTGCCGACGGCACCCATCATCGCCGGGGGCGGCATCGCGTGCGTCGACGCCGCCGTCCAGGCGCTCGCGGCAGGGGCTTCGGCCGTCCAGGTGGGCTCGGCGCTGTTCCGCGATCCGCGGGCCGGGGTGAGGCTGCGGGACGGGCTTGCCGGTTTCCTCGCCGAGCGCGATCTCACCGTCGCCGGGCTCGTCGGGGCGGCGCATGCGTGACGTGACGCGCCGTGTGGTCGTGCACGAGAGCGACCGCCACCCATGGAAGCGCGCGCATTCCGCTTGTGCGATCGACGGCGGTTCGGCTCGTGCGTGACGCCGGCAACCATGTCATCCAGGCGCGCTGGGCCTCATCCTCGAACGGCCCACGGCGGCCGGGCTCGTGCGCGAGGCAGCCAGGGCCGAAGTCCTTTCCTGTTCATGTTTCATCTTCACGGAGGTTCCCATGACCACATCTGCTGAACCCGCTGCACGTGACAGCGCCGGCTTCGGCGCTCGGCTCGCGGCGACGCAGGCGCGCTTCGGGCCGGCGTGCGTCGGCATCGACCCACACCGCTCGCTCGTCGAGTCGTGGGAGCTCGACTACTCCTACTCCGGTGTCGAGCGGTTCGCGCTGACGTGCGTCGAGGCGTTCGGTGGGCGGGTCGCATCTGTGAAACCGCAGTCCGCCTTCTTCGAGGTGTTCGGCGCGCGGGGGGTGGCGCTGCTGGAGCGTGTGACCGCTGAGCTGCGCGCGGCGGGAACGCTCGTCATCCTCGACGTGAAGCGCGGCGACATCGGCACGACGATGACGGCGTACGGCGAGGCGTTCCTCGGCAAGGATGCGCCGGAACCCGCGGATGCCATCACCGTGAGCCCGTACCTCGGATACGAGTCGCTGCGGCCGGCGCTCGATCTCGCGCGTGACACCGGGCGCGGCGTGTTCGTGCTTGCGCTGACGTCGAACCCGGAGGGTGCGGGCGTGCAGCACGCCGTCACGCCGGGCGGCACCGTGGCGGGCGACATCGTCGCCGCCGCGACGCGCGACAACGCCGACGCGGCAGCGCGAGGGGAGTGGGGCCACATCGGGTTCGTCATGGGCGCAACGATCGGTTCGGCCCTCGACGACCTCGGTCTGGGTGGCGCTCTCGCTGCCTCGCACGCGCCGATCCTCGCGCCCGGTTTCGGCGCACAGGGCGGCACCGTCGAGTCGATGCGATCGGTGTTCGGCGAGTCCATCTCACGCGTCATCCCGACGACGTCACGCGATGTCCTCAAGGCCGGCCCCTCCGTCAACGGGCTCGTCGCCGCCGTCGAGCGCACGCGTGAGTCGGTGGCCGGCCTCCGCTGAGCGGAGACAGGCATCGCGAGGCGCCCGGGCCGACTTGTGCCGGCGCTCCCCAGACGGTGCAGAACCGCACCGATTGGCAGATCGGCGGCGTCGGTGCGACCTGAGATGACGCTCGTGTGGTGCGCGCACCCATGTGAAAGGATGAGCGAACCGCTGATCGGGGCGGGCGTTGACGAAAGGGCATGGCGGTGAGTGCACGACTGGTCGTTCTGGCCGGGCCGACGGCTGTCGGCAAGGGGACGGTGGCCGCGTACATCCGCGAGCACTATCCCGAGGTGTGGCTGTCGGTGTCAGCGACGACGCGCCCGCCACGTCCGGGTGAGGTGGACGGTGTCCACTACTACTTCATGACGGACGACGAGTTCGCCGAGATGGCCGCGAACGGTGGTTTCCTCGAGCACGCCATCGTCCACGGTCGGGCGTCGTACGGCACGCCGAAGGCGCCCGTGGAGCAGGCCATCGCCGACGGCCGCCTCCCGCTGCTCGAGATCGACCTGCAGGGCGCGCGTCAGGTCAAGCAGAACGCCCCCGATGCGTTCTTCGTCTTCCTCGCGCCGCCGAGCTGGGACGAACTCGTTCGCCGACTCGTCGGCCGCGCCACCGAAACCCCCGAAGAGCGTGAGCGCCGCCTCGAGACCGCGAAGGTCGAACTCGCGGCGCAGAGCGAGTTCGACCACGTCATCGTCAACGACGATGTTCGGCGTGCCTCCGAAGAACTCGTATCATTGATGAGAACACCTGAACACTGAGGCACGTTCGCCTGCCCGCGCGCCGCGCATCACGCGCAGCGACGGCGGCCACGCGCCCCGAGGAGAAGAGGGACACATGTCCGGCACGAAGGCCGAGCCCATCGGCATCACCAATCCGCCCATCGACGACCTGCTCGAGATCGCGGACAGCAAGTACGCCCTCGTCACGTACGCGAGCAAGCGCGCCCGTCAGATCAACGGCTACTACAGCCAGCTCGCCGACGGCCTGCTCGACAACGTCGGCCCGCTCGTCGACGCCCAGCCGCAGGATAAGCCGCTCTCCATCGCGCTGCGCGAGATGAACGAGGGCCTGCTCTCCATCGAGAAGCTCGAAGCCTGAGTCGATCTCGCACATGCGCATCGTTCTCGGTGTGACAGGGGGCATCGCTGCCTACAAGGCGGCGTTGCTCCTTCGTCTTTTCACAGAAGCCGGCCACGACGTGACGGTCGTGCCCACCGCGTCAGCGCTCGAGTTCGTCGGCGCCCCGACGTGGGAGGCACTCTCCGGCAAGCCCGTGCAGACAGGCGTGTTCGAGAACGTCGCGCAGGTTCCGCACGTCCGGCTCGGGCAGAACGCCGACCTCGTCGTCGTCGCCCCCGCGACGGCCGACGTCCTCGCCAAGGCCGCGGCCGGCATGGCGAACGACCTGCTCACCAACACCCTGCTGACGGCGCGCTGCCCCGTCGTCATGGCGCCGGCGATGCACACCGAGATGTGGCTGCACCCCGCGACGCAGGCGAACGTCGCGACGCTGCGCTCGCGTGGCGCGACGATCGTCGAGCCCGCGTCCGGGCGGCTGACGGGCGCCGACACCGGCGCCGGGCGCCTGCCCGACCCCGACGTCATCCGTGACGCGGCCCTCGCGGCTGCGGCGAGCGGAGAGCGACGTGGCGGCGCCACCGCGGGTGGCTTGGCCGAGACCACCGGGCGCGAGGAGGACGCCGTCACCCCGTCAGGCGCTCTGGCCGGCCGGACCGTGCTCGTCACCGCCGGCGGCACACGCGAGGCCATCGACCCGGTGCGTTACCTCGGCAACCGCAGCAGCGGCAAGATGGGTTTCGCCATTGCGGCGGCGGCCGCCGATCGCGGCGCCGACGTCACGTTCGTCACGACGATGCAGCCCCCGGCCGACCTCGCGCAGCGCGTCCGCGTCGTCAGCGTCGAGAGCGCCCTTCAGATGCGTGACGCGGTGCTCGCGGCGACGCCCGACGTCCTCGTCATGGCGGCCGCGGTCGCCGACTTCCGTCCCGACCACGTCGCGGACGCGAAGATCAAGAAGACCCACGGCGACGACTCGGCGCCCGTCATCACCCTCGTACGCAACCCGGACATCCTCGCCGAGGCGGTGCGTCAGCGTGATGCAGAGCTCCAGCCGACAGCCGCGTCGACGAACGTGTCGAGCCGTGTCATCGTCGGCTTCGCGGCCGAGACGGGTGACGCTGACGGCGATGTTCTCCACCACGCCCGCGCGAAACTGGCCCGCAAGGGCTGCGACGTCCTCGTCGCCAACGAGGTGGGCGACGGCGTGACGTTCGCTCAGGATTCGTCGACGGCTCACCTGCTGCGCCGCGGCAGTGATGACGTCGTCACGGTCGGCCCGGCGCCCAAGTCTCACATCGCGGCGGCGCTGCTCGATCTCGTCGCCGACCTCGTCCCCTCTCAGTAACATCAACGATGGGTGCGTCGCACCCAGCCAGCAGCCGCTGCCCTAAGGAGTCATTCCGTTGTCTCGTCTCTTCACGTCCGAATCCGTCACCGAGGGCCACCCCGACAAGATCTGCGACCAGATCAGTGACGCGATTCTCGACGACATGCTGCGCCAGGACCCGCAGGCCCGCGTGGCCGTCGAGACGATGGTGACGACGGGTCTCGTCCACGTCGCCGGCGAGGTGCGCACCGAGGGGTACACGGACGTCGCGAAGCTCGTGCGCAAGGTGATCACGAACGTCGGCTACGACTCGTCCGAAAAGGGTTTCGACGGCCACAGCTGCGGCATCTCCGTCTCGATCGGCGCTCAGTCCGAGGACATCGCGCAGGGCGTGGACAGCGCTCACGAGCACCGCGTCGGCGGCGGCGAGGACCCCCTCGACAGCCAGGGCGCGGGCGACCAGGGCCTCATGTTCGGCTACGCGTGCGACGACACGCCCGAGTTCATGCCGCTGCCGATCCACCTCGCGCACCGCCTCTCCGAGCGCCTGACGAGCGTCCGCAAGAACGGCGACCTCGACTACCTGCGCCCCGACGGCAAGACGCAGGTGACGATCTCCTACGACGGTGACAAGGCCGTCGCGCTCGACACGCTCGTGCTGTCGACGCAGCACGACGCCGGCATCGACCTGGACGGCCAGCTCGCGCCCGACATCACGCGTCACGTCATCGAGCCCATCATCGCGGAGCTCGCGGCGAGCGGCGTCACACTCGACACGAACGAGATGCGTCAGCTCATCAACCCGACCGGCAAGTTCGTCATCGGTGGCCCGATGGGCGACGCGGGCCTCACCGGCCGCAAGATCATCGTCGACACCTACGGCGGCATGGCCCGCCATGGCGGCGGCGCCTTCTCCGGGAAGGACCCGTCGAAGGTCGACCGTTCGGCTGCGTACGCGATGCGCTGGGTGGCGAAGAACGTCGTCGCTGCAGGCCTCGCGAAGCGCTGCGAGGTGCAGGTCGCGTACGCCATCGGCAAGGCGCAGCCCGTCGGCCTCTACGTCGAGTGCTTCGGCACGGAGACGAAGCCGCTCGACGTCATCCAGAAGGCCATCGCGGACACGTTCGACCTGCGTCCGGCCGCTATCGTCGACGCGCTCGACCTGCTGCGCCCCATCTACCAGCCGACGGCCGCGTACGGCCACTTCGGTCGCACGAGCGCCGACGGCGTCGAGAACCCCTTCACGTGGGAGCAGACGAACCGCATCGAAGAGCTGCAGCGCGCGGCCGGCTGAGAGGCGTGATCCGTGCCGTGACCCGCTCGATCGGGCCGCGGCACGGTTGCGTTCAGGCCCCGAAACTCCCGGGATGCCGGGGTTGTCGGAGCACTCGTGTAGAGATGAGGTCATGACGAGCGACGACGTGCACGCCGCGAGCAGCGAACAACTCGCGCTGCTGCGCGACGCCGTGCGCGCCAAGGCACGCGGGGACGATGCGGGCAGCGCGAAGGCTGCTACGCGCGACGGTGGGAGCGAACGGGTCGCCGTCGTCTGGCCGATGCTCGAGGTGCCTCACCTCGACCGCGAGTTCGAGTACCGCATCCCCGCCGAACTGGCCGATGACGTGCGCTTCGGCGTCGCCGTCAAGGTGCGTTTCCACGGCAAGCGCATCACCGGGTACGTCGTCGGCGTGCGCGAGACCCCCGAGTTCACCGGCACGCTGAGCCCGCTGCTCGCCGTCGTGTCGCCCGAGGCCGTGCTCACCGAGCACATCTGGCAGGTGGCGCAAGCCGTCGCCGCTCGCATGGGCGGCACCGTCTCCGATGTCCTGCGCCTCGCGATCCCACCGCGGCACGCACGCGCCGAGAAGGCCCTCGACGAGCGGATGGCGAAGGCGTCGGCGGCGGATCGATCGATGCCCGAGGTGGCTGAGGCCGGGAACGCTGGTCCTGACGCCGCTTCGGCTGTGCCGGCTGAGCCTGACGACGAGGCTTCGGCTGTCACGGGCGGCGCTGCTGCCCATGATGGTGCGGCTGTCGCTGATAACGAGGCTGCTCCTGGCGAGGCGCTCGCGTCGTGCGGCGGGCATGCCTCGACGAGCGCGACGTCCAGCGGCGCGGTTGCGGCCGACGGGCCTACACCGGGCGATGATATGGCCTCGACGAGTCATGCGACGAGCGGCGCGGTGGCGGCCAGTGCGCCGGCGCCGCTCAGCGCGTGGCGTCACTACGCCGGGGGATTGAGCCTGCTCACGCATCTTGCCGCGGGGGAGAACCCGCGTGGTTCCTGGGATGTCGCGCCCGGGCTGTTCGGCCCGGATGCCTGGCCTGCCGCCGTCGCGGACGCCGCGGCAGCGGTGCGCGATTCTGGGCGTTGCACCGTCGTCGTCGTGCCCGACGGGCGGGATGTCGATCGCGTCGCCGCGGCGTGTTCGGCCCGGTTGAGCGACGATCAGGTCGTCACCCTCACGGCGGACATGGGTCCGCAGGCCCGCTACACCGCGTTTCTCAAGGCGCTGCGCGGCCTCGCCGATGTCGTCGTCGGAACGCGCGCGGCGATGTTCGCTCCGGTGCCCGACCTCGGCCTCGTCGTGTGGTGGGACGACGCCGACACCCTTCACGTCGACCCGCACGCGCCGTATCCGCACGTCGGAGCCGTGCTCGAGACTCGCGCCGACCTCGCCCCGGCCGCCCTGTTGAGCGCGGGCGCCGTGCCGTCGGTGCGGGTGCAGGCCCAGGTCGAGGCCGGCGTCAGTGTCCCCGTCGACCCGGTCGAACGCACGAGCGCGCGCGTCGTCGTCACGGGCGACGACCGCAGCGTCGAGCGTCACGGCGCCGCAGCCCGCGCGCGCATCCCCGCCGAGGCATGGCAGGGCGCGACCCGCGCGTTGCAGGACGGGCCGGTGCTCGTCCAGGTGCCGCGCCGCGGGTACATCCCGACGATCGCGTGCGCCCGGTGCCGCACGAAGTCGACCTGCGACGTGTGCCACGGGCCGCTCGGGCTCGACGGCGAGCACAGCGCCCCGACCTGCCGGTGGTGCGGCCACGTCGCGCACGTGCTGACCTGCCCCGAGTGCGGCAGCCACGAGATCCGGTCGCTGACGATCGGGGCCGGACGCACCGCCGAAGAACTGGGCCGTGCGTTTCCCGGGGTGCCGGTGCGGCGCTCCGGGGCGCCGGACGTGCTCGCGAGCGTGCCCGACGAGCCCGCGCTCGTCATCTGCACCCCCGGTGCTGAACCCGTCGCCGAGAACGGGTACAGCGCCGCGATCCTGCTCGACGCATGGGCCCTGCTCGACCGGGGCGGGCTCGACGCCGGTCAGCGTGCCCTCACGCATTGGTGCGCCGCGGCGGGCCTCGTGCGCCCGGCGTCGACGGGCGGCGTCGTCTACCTTGCGGGCGTGCCCCGGCACGTGCCGTTTCCCGCCGTCGAGGCGCTCGTGCGTTGGGCGCCGCGGTGGTTCGCGGCGCGTGAACTCGCCGAGCGCGTCGAGGTGATGCTGCCACCCGCCACGCGGATGGCAGCGCTCGAGGGCCCGCGACGCGCGGCCGCTCGGTACGCCGAAGCGCTCGAGAAGGCGGCGCGCGAGCACGACGTCAGCGTCGACGTACTCGGCCCGCTGCCGCTGCGGCGCCGGCACGTGTTCGACCGGGCGACGCCCCAGCGTCAGGCCACGTCGTCGGACGACGACGAGTCGCTCGTGCGCTTCCTCGCGCGGTGGAACGACCCGACCGATGCAGACGTCCCGGCGCTGCTGCGCGCCCTCACCGCGTCACGCTCAGCCGCGCGCGAACCCGTCGTCACGGTGCGCCTCGACCCACTCCTGGACGGCCTGGCATGACGAGCCCGAGCCGCTCCGCCCGCTACGGTGGCGCCATGATGTCTGGACCTAACCTCACGAGCGGCCTCACCTCGAGTGCCGGCCGCCGCGCCCGGGCGATCGACCTCGACGACCTCGACGGCCCCGACGCCGGCGACCTCGCGAGCCTCGCCGACCTGGGTGACGCGCCGCAGCCGAGCCCGGTCGACATGGTCGTGTTCGACATCGGCAACGTGCTCGTGCGCTGGGAGCCGCGCGCGGCACTGCTCGACGCCGTCGGCGAGGACGCGGCGACAGCGCTGCTCACCGACCCCGAACTCGACTTCTTCGCACACAACCTCGCCGCTGACGGCGGGCGCGCGTGGCGCGAGATCGTCGCCGAGATCGACGAGCGACACCCGCACCACACGGCCGCGGCGCAGGCCTACATCGACAACTTCCACCTCGCCATCGCCGAGCCGATCGCGGGCAGCGTCGCCATCGTGCGCGAACTCGCTGAGGCGGGTGTGCCACTGTTCGCGCTGACCAACTTCAGCGCCGAGCTGTTCGAGGTCGCCCGTTCGCTGCACGGCGACGTGCTCGACCTGTTCGAGGAGATCATCGTCTCCGGCGAGGAGGGCGTGACGAAGCCCGACCCGGAGATCTGGGAGATCCTCGAAGAGGTGACGCGCCACCGCGGCGGGTTGAGCGACGCCGTCTTCATCGACGACTCAGCCGCCAGCGTCATGGGGGCCGAGCAAGCCGGCCTCGACGCGATCCTGTTCACCGACCCCGACACCCTGCGCGACGATCTGCGCCTGCGCGGGCTGCCGTTGGAGCCGTCAGCCGGCTCGCGCCAGACGAGTGCCGGCGTGTCCGAGACGCCCGACGGCACCGCCGGGGCCGGCGCGGCTCACCACTAGACTGATTCCTCACGACTCACCCCCTGCGGAGCTGCGCGAGCCGCCCGCTCGAACCGACGAAGGGCCCACCAGCCGATGCGCGTAGTTTTCGCCGGAACCCCGGAGGCGGCTCTGCCGTCGTTGCGGGCCCTGCTCGATTCGGCCCACGAGGTCGTCGCCGTCGTGACGCGCCCCGAGGCGCGTCAGGGGCGCGGGCGCAAGACGTCGCCGTCGCCGGTGCACGAGCTCGCGCTCGAGGCAGGCCTCGAGGTGCTGACGCCGACGAAACCGTCCGACGACGACTTCGTCGCGCGGCTGCGCGAACTCGAGCCCGACGCCGCGCCGATCGTCGCGTACGGCGGGCTCATCCCGCCGTCGGTGCTCGCGATTCCGCGGCACGGCTGGATCAACCTGCACTTCTCGCTGCTGCCCGCCTGGCGTGGCGCCGCACCCGTGCAGCACGCCCTCATGGCCGGTGACGACGTGACGGGCGCCTCGACGTTCCTGCTCGAGGAGGGGCTTGACACCGGGCCCGTCTTCGGCACGATGACGGAGGCGATCGGCCCCACCGACACCTCCGGCGACCTGCTGACACGCCTCGCCGAAGGTGGTGCGTCCCTGCTCGTGTCGACGCTCGACGCCCTCGCGAACGGTGACGTGACGCCGATTCCGCAACCTCGCGACGGTGTCTCGCTCGCGCCCAAGATCCAGGTCGACGACGTGCGTCTCGACTTCTCGGTGCCCGCGTTCGCCGTCGACCGCCGTATCCGCGGCGCGTCTCCGGCGCCCGGGGGGTGGGCGATGCTGCGTGGTGAGCGCGTCAAGCTGCTGCGCAGCCGCCTCGCCGACGCCGACGGGTGCCCGCCGCTGACACCCGGCGAGCTGCACGCCACGAAGAAGCAGGTGTTCGCCGGCGCACTCGGCGGCGTCGTCGAACTGCTCGAGGTGCAGCCGCACGGCAAGAAGGTCATGCGTGCCGCCGACTGGGCCCGCGGGCTGCGTTTGAACGAAGGGGAGAGCTTCGGTGAGTGACGAACGACGCGGCGGCAGCGGCTCCAGCCGCCAGAGTGGCGGACAGGGCGGCCGTGACGAACGGCGTACGGGCGGCCCCGGGCGCGACGGCCGAGGCGCGCAGCGGAGCGCCGGTCGTGGAGAACAACCTCCACGCGACGATCGCCGTGACGCGCGGGGCCGTCAGCGTTCGGATGCGCGCTTGCGCGGCGCGGGCCACCGCAGTGAGCAGGCGCCGTCAGCGCGCCGGCGCACGGGTGATCCCGCCCGCAGTGCGGCGCTCGCCGTCCTGCGCGCCGTCGACGACGGTGCCTACGCCAACCTCGAGATGCCGAAGGTCCTCACGCGCCATGATCTGAGTGGCCGCGACGCGGCGTTCGCCACGGAGCTGGCCCTCGGCACCATCCGTCGACAGGGGTTCTACGACCGCGTCATCGAGACGGGCTCGGGTCGGGCGCCGTCGCAGATCGACCCGGTCGTGCTCGCCGTGCTGCGCCTCGGCGTCCACCAGATCCTGTCGATGCGTGTGCCCGTCCATGCCGCCACGTCGGAGACCGTCGCCCTCGCCCGCGAGCACGCCGGCTCGGGTGCGGCGGGTTTCGTCAACGCCGTCCTGCGACGCGCGGGGGAGCGCGACCGTGAGACGTGGATCGCCGACCTCACGCGCGGTGTCGATGACGCCGACGAGGTGCGCGCCGTCGCGACTTCCCACCCGCGCTGGGTCGTCTCGGCGCTGCGCCAGTCGCTGCGCGGCCACAGAGCCGCGGGCGGGGACGGTCAAGCGAGCCTCGACGACGCACTCGACGCGCTGCTCGAGGCCGACAACACGCCTCCGCGCGTCAGCCTCGTCGCCCGCCCGGGCCTTGCCACCGTCGACGAGCTCGTCGCATCCGGAGCCGAGGCGAGCGACCTGTCGCCGGTCGGTGCGGTGCTGCCGTTCGGTGACCCCGCGAACATCCCCGCGATCCGGCAGACGAGGGCTGCGGTGCAGGACGAAGGTTCGCAGCTGCTCGCCCTCGCACTCGCCGACGCTGACGTGACGCCGCGCACGGCATCGGGCGATGACGCACGCGAGGATTGGCTCGACCTGTGCGCCGGCCCCGGCGGCAAGGCCGCGCTGCTCGGCGCGGTCGCGCACCTGCGCGGCGACGTCCTCTACTGCAACGAGGCGAGCGAGCACCGCACGGACCTCGTGCGGCGCACCCTGCGCGCGCTGCTCGACGACGGCGCGGAGATCTACATCGGCACCGGCGACGGGCGCGACCTCGGTCGTGAGGAGCCCGGCACCTACGACCGCGTGCTGCTCGACGCGCCCTGCACCGGCCTCGGCGCGCTGCGCCGTCGCCCCGAGTCGCGCTGGCGCCGTCAACCATCGGACGTCGCGGAGCTTTCCGCTCTGCAGGTCGAACTGCTCGACTCCGCGATCGACGCGACGCGTGCGGGCGGCGTCATCGGATACGCGACGTGCTCGCCGCACCCCGCAGAGACCCTCGCCGTCGTCGCGGAGGTGCTCGGACGGCGCGACGACGTCGTCCAGGAGGACGCCTGGCCGCTGTTCCGCGACGCGTTCGACGAGCCCATCGAGCGCGTCGGCGACCTGCCGTCCGTCCAGTTGTGGCCGCATCTGCACGGTACCGACGCCATGTTCTTCGCCCTCCTGAGAAAGAAGTGACCCGCATGACCGACGCCCGTGACGTCCGCATCTCGCCGAGCATCCTCTCCGCCGATTTCGCCAACCTCGAACGCGAGCTCGACGCCATCAACAACGCCGACTGGGCGCACGTGGACGTCATGGACAACCACTTCGTGCCCAACCTGACGCTCGGGCTGCCGGTCGTCGAGTCGCTGCTGAAGGTGAGCCCGATCCCGCTCGATGCGCACCTCATGATCGACGACCCCGACCGCTGGGCGCCCGCCTACGCCGAGGCCGGGTGCAAGAGCGTGACGTTCCACGTCGAGGCCGCGGCCGACCCGAAAAAGCTCGCACGCGACATCCGCGCGGCCGGAGCGCGCGCGTCGATGGCGATCAAGCCGAACACGCCGTGGGAGCCGTACGCAGATCTGCTGCCCGAGCTCGACATGGTGCTCGTCATGACGGTCGAGCCCGGCTTCGGTGGTCAGTCGTTCATGGCGGAGCAGATGCCGAAGGTGCGGGCGGTGCGCGAGAGCATCCGCACGCACGGCGGTGACGTGTGGGTGCAGGTCGACGGCGGCGTCTCGGCCAAGACGATCGAGCAGTGCGCCGAAGCCGGTGCCGACACCTTCGTCGCGGGATCGGCCGTCTACGGTGCCGAGTCCGCTGCCGCCGCGATCGACGAGCTGCGTGCCCTGGCTGCGGGGCACGCGCACTGAACTGACGTGTGTCGCACCGAGCGGGGTGGGCGAGCTTGCGAGGGAAGACGCGCAGAAGAGCGCGAAGGAGTAACATGTTGGGCGTGTACCCGGGGTAGGTGAAATTCCTAGCCGGCGGTGAAAGTCCGCGACCCGGCCCGCTTCGACAGGGGTCGGTTGACTCGGTGAGATTCCGAGACCGACGGTTAAAGTCCGGATGGTAGGTTGCACGCGGTTGTTCGCGCTCTGCGCGGGCGGCCGACGAGCCGTTGCGGCGTGCCTGAGGGCATCGCGCGTGGCGTCTCGGCCGATGTCGTCGGCGCCTTCGTGGCGTGCGGCGGGCGTCAGCTTTCTCGTGCCCCGGTGATCGGTTGTTCGATCGGACCGGAAGGCATCTCGTGAGACTCGAGCGTCACAGCGCCATGGAGCGCGCCGCGCAGCTGGCTGCGCTGTCGCCGCGTGTCGACCCCAATCCTCGTGTCGGGTGCGTCGTCGTCGACGCTGACGGCGTCATCCTCGCAGAGGGCTACCACCGCGGCGCGGGCACGTGGCACGCCGAGGCCGCGGCCATCAACGAAGCGATCGCGACGGGCGTCGACCTGCGTGGCGCGACGGCGTACGTCACCCTCGAACCCTGCGCGCACACCGGGCGCACCCCGTCGTGTGCACGCGCTCTGATCCGCGCCGGCGTCGCCCGTGTTGTCTTCGGCCAACCCGACCCGAACGGCGCGGCCGCCGGGGGAGCGCAGATCCTGCGCGAGGCAGGCGTCGCCGTCGAACAAGTTGACACCCTCGCGGCTGCGAGCCGAGACCTCAACGCCGACTGGACGTTCTCCGTCACCCACGCGCGCCCGTTCGTGCGCTGGAAGTACGCCTCGACCCTCGATGGATTCAGCGCGGCGTCGGATGGCACGTCGCAGTGGATCACCGGCCCGGCCGCGCGCGTCGACGTCCACGCGCAGCGTGCCGAGCACGGCGCGATCGTCGTCGGCACCGGCACCGTTCTCGCCGACGACCCGCAGCTCACAGTCCGCGACGCCCAGGGACGCGCGGGGGTGCAGCAACCGTTGCGCGTCGTCGTCGGCGACACCCCGATCCCCGACACTGCCCGCGTGCTCGACGACGCCGCTTCCACCCTCGTGCTGCCCCGGCAGAGCCCGACCGACGTCCTCGCCGCGCTGCACGCGCGCGGCATTCACGCCGTCTGGCTCGAAGGTGGACCGACGCTGGCCGCGGTGTTCCTGCGTGCCGGGCTCGTCGACGAGATCGTCGCCTATCTCGCCCCCGCCCTGCTCGGCGCGGGCCGCCCCGCGGCCGCCGACCTCGGCATTACGACGATCGCGGAGGCCCGCCGCTTCGACCTCGTCGACGCCACGACGCTGCCCTCGAACGAACCGTCCGCCACCGACCTGCGCCTGCGCCTGCGTCCCACGAAGGAGATCTGATGTTCACCGGAATCATCGAAGCGACCGGCACGCTCGAGCGCATCGAGCACACCGCCGACGCGGCGATCCTCACGATCGCGGGCGCCGCAGTCCTCGACGACGCCCACCACGGCGACAGCATCGCCGTCAACGGCGTGTGCCTGACGGTGACCACGTTCGACGAGCAGCGTTTCAGCGTCGACGTCATGAAGGAGACGCTCGATCGCACGAGCCTGGGCGCGCTCGTGCCGGGCAGCCGGGTCAACCTCGAACGCGCCATGAGCGCGCAGGCACGGTTCGGCGGTCACGTCGTGCAGGGCCACGTGGATGCGACCGTCCGCATCACCGCCATCGAACCGGGGGAGCGCTGGAGCGTCGTGCGTTTCGACCTGCCCGTCGACCTGGCGCCCTACGTCGTGGAGAAGGGTTCGGTGACGCTCGACGGCGTGTCGCTCACGGTCGCCTCGCGCCAGGAGGCGTCGTTCAGCGTCAGCCTCATCCCGACGACGCTCGAGCTGACGACGTTCGGCGCCGCCCGCGTCGGCGGTCTCGTCAACGTGGAGGTCGACGTGCTCGCCAAGTACGTCGAGCAGATGCTCGCGCCGCGCCTCGCTGCGCTCGACATCCGTCTCGTGGAACTCGACGCCCGCCTGGCGGCCTCCGAGGGGCGCGCATGAGCATCTGGGAACAGGCCTACTCGGCGCACCTGACGATCGGCGGTGCGCAGATCACGTGGCGCGAGATCATCGGCAACGCGTTCGGGATGGCGTCCGCGATCGGTGGCATGCGCCGCAAGGTGTGGGCGTGGCCGGTCGGCATCATCGGCAACATGCTGCTGTTCACCGTGTTCGCCGGGCTCGTGTTCGGCATGGACGATCGCGCGCCGATGCTCGGTCAGGCCGGGCGGCAGATCTTCTTCATCATCACGAGCCTGTACGGCTGGTGGGTGTGGCGCGCGAGCCGCCGCGACGGCACGAGCGGTGAGGCCGTCACGCCGCACTGGGCGAGCGCGAGCCAGCGCATCGGCTACCTGATCGCCTGGGGCGCGGGCGTCGTCGTCGTGCACTGGATCTTCACGCTGATCGGCGCGGGTTGGCCGGCGCCGTGGTGGTACTTCTGGTGCGACGCCTGGATCTTCGTCGGCTCCCTGCTCGCGACGTTCGCGATGGCGCGCGGCTGGAACGACTTCTGGCTCATGTGGATCGCAGTCGACGCCGTCGGCGTGCCCGAGCTCATCTATTCCAAGTACTACCCGAGCGCCGTGCTGTACGCGCTCTACGCAGCCCTCGTCGTCGTCGGATTCGTGCAGTGGGTGCGCATCTCACGCCCCCACAGCGTCGCCGAACGCGAGAGGGAAGCGGCCTGAGCGATGCACAGCCCGTCGAAGCAGACCGAGACGATGAAAACCGAGACGAGAGGGAGCCTGATGAGCGCCGCACCCAGCGCCGCAACGCCCGAGGAGACGCCGCTGGCGCTGTCGAGCATCGAGGACGCGCTCGAGCAACTGCGGCTCGGACGGCCGGTGCTCGTCGCCGACGACGAGAACCGCGAGAACGAGGCCGACATCGTCATGTCCGGCGCGACGATGACGCGCGAGTGGATGGCGTGGGCGATCCGGCACAGCTCCGGGGTCATCTGCGCGCCGATGCCGGACGCGATCGCCGACCGCCTCCTGCTGCCCCCAATGGTGTCGCGCAACGAGGATCCGAAGGGCACCGCCTACACGATCTCCGTCGACGCGAAGGACGGCGTGCACACCGGCATCTCCGCAGCCGACCGCGCGCTGACGCTGCGGTTGCTCGCCGACCCGAGCACCGAGCCGAGCGCGCTGACGCGCCCCGGGCACGTCTTCCCGCTGCGCGCCAAGCCGGGCGGCGTCCTCGAGCGCGACGGGCACACCGAGGCCTCCGTCGACCTGTGCCGCCTCGCCGGGCTCGAACCGGTCGCGATGATCGTCGAACTCGTCCACGACGACGGCGCGATGATGCGGCTGCCCGGCGCGATCGAGCTGGCGCAGCGCGAGGGCCTCGCCGTCATCACGATCGAGCAGCTCATCGCGTGGCGGCGCCGCCACGACCGCGTCGAACGCGTCGCGAGCGCCGACCTGCCGACGCAGGTCGGAACGTTCCGCGTGGAGGCCTACGCCGATCGGGAGAACGGCGCCGAGCACCTCGCGCTCGTCGCGGCGACCGACGGTGATGACGCGCCGCTCGTGCGCGTCCACTCCGAATGCCTGACGGGCGACGCGCTCGGCTCGCTGCGCTGCGACTGCGGCCCGCAGCTCGCCGAGGCGCAGCGGCTCGTCGCGCGTGAGGGCGGCGTCGTCGTCTACCTGCGCGGGCAGGAGGGCCGAGGCGTCGGCCTGCTCAACAAGATCCGCGCGTACGCCCAGCAGGACGCCGGCGCCGACACCGTCGACGCGCAGACGAACCTGGGGTTGCCGATCGAGGCGCGCGAATACGGCGCCGCCGCAGCTATTCTGCGCGACCTCGGCAACGAACGGGTGCGGCTGCTGACGAACAACCCGGCCAAGGTACGCGAGCTCGTCGAGCACGGGATCGACGTCGTCGAGACGGTGCCGCTCATCGCGGGGCGCACCGCCCAGAACGCCTCCTACCTGCGCACCAAGCGCGAGCGCATGGGGCACACGTTCGACGCGTGAACCACGCGTCGCATCGGAACCACCTGCCCGGCACACCACCCGCACGCACGAACCACCACTGCAGATCGATCGAAGGAGAACATCATGAGCGGCCACGGAGCCCCCACCCTCAGCACGGACGCGGCGGGCCTGCGCGTCGCCGTCGTCGCGGCGAGCTGGCACGAGCAGGTCATGAACGGCCTCATCGACGGCGCCCGCCGCGGCCTCGCCGACGCCGGCGTGCGTGACGACGACGTGACGCTCGTGCGCGTGCCCGGCACGTTCGAGCTGACGGCGGCCTGCGCGCGCCTCGCGCCGCACTTCGACGTCCTCGTCGCGCTCGGCGTCGTCATTCGCGGTGGCACTCCGCACTTCGACTACGTCTGCAGCGCCGCGACGGACGGGCTGACGCAGATCGGCGTCACGACCGGCAAGGCGATCGGTTTCGGCGTCCTCACGTGCGACACCGACGCCCAGGCGCTCGATCGTGCGGGCCTCGAGGGTTCGAGCGAGGACAAGGGTCACGAGGCGGGGACGGCGGCCGTCGTCACGGAGATGACGTTGCGCTCGCTGCAGCTTCCGGCCGCGACGCTGTGAGCGGCGCGACGCCGGGCGCGGTCGGCCCGGCGCGAACGCAGCCGGTAGCCTTGGGCACCGTGAAGAGCTTTGAGCAACTGTGGGAAGAACTGAGCGAGAAGGCGGCCACGCGCCCCGAAGGGTCGGGCACCGTCGCCCAGCTCGACGCGGGCGTCCACTTCATCGGCAAGAAGATCGTCGAGGAGGCCGCCGAGGTGTGGATGGCCGCCGAGCACGAGGGCAACGCCGCCGCCGCCGAGGAGATCAGCCAGTTGCTGTACCACCTGCAGGTGCTCATGCTCGAGCGCGGCATCACGCTCGACGACGTCTACTCCCACCTGTGATCGAAGGGTCCTCCATGCTGCGCGTTGCCGTGCCCAACAAGGGCGCCCTGTCCGAATCCGCCGCGTCGATGCTCAAGGAAGCGGGCTACCGCGGGCGTCGCGAGTCGAAGGAACTCGTCGTCGTCGACCGCGACAACGACGTCGAGTTCTTCTTCCTGCGTCCCAAGGACATCGCCGTCTACGTCGGCTCGGGCACCCTCGACCTCGGCATCACCGGGCGTGACCTGCTGCTCGATTCCGGCTCGAGCGCCGTCGAACACCTGCAGCTCGGCTTCGGGGGTTCGACGTTCCGCTACGCCGGCCGACCGGGTGTCGCGACGTCCGTCAGCGAGCTGGTGGGGCGCCGCATCGCGACGTCGTTCGCCGGCCTCGTGCGGGCCGATCTCGCCAAGAACGGCGTCGAGGCCGAGGTCGTACGTCTCGACGGCGCCGTCGAGACGGCCGTGACGCTCGGCGTCGCCGACGTCATCGCCGACGTCGTCGAGACCGGCACGACGCTGCGCAACGCGGGCCTCGAGGTCTTCGGCGAGCCGATCCTCACGAGTGAGGCCGTTCTCATCCGCCCCGACGCGCGTGAAGTCGGTGACGCCGCACTGACGCTCGTGCGTCGCCTCGAAGGTGTCCTCACGGCCCGCAACTTCGTCATGATGGACTATGACATCGAAGCTTCCCTCGTCGAACGCGCCGCGGCGCTGACGCCGGGGCTCGAGTCGCCGACCGTCTCGCCGCTGCACGACCCGAACAAGGTCGCGGTGCGCGCGATGGTCAACCGCAAGGTCATCAACCACGTGATGGACGAGCTGTACGCGCTCGGCGCGCGCGCCATCCTCGTCACCGACATCGCAGCCTGCCGCCTGTAGTCGAGCCCGCGAGGAGCAATCATGAGTGACGTCGACGCCTACCGTCCCTTCGTCCCGCGACGCGGGCGGGCGATGGCGTTCACCGCGGCGGCGCTGTCCGTCGTCGTGTTCGGCATCGTCGCGTTCGTCCTCGTGCCCGGTGGCGGTGCGACGGGGTGGACGACGATGGACAAGTGGTCGCTGTTCTTCCTCGGGTGTGCCATCGGCTGGATGCTGTCGCGCTGGGGGCTCGTCAAGGCAGTGCCGAACGAGCGCGGCCTCAAGGTGCGCAACCTCATCCTCACGCGTGAGATCGAGTGGGCCGAGATCCTCGGCGTCCAGTTCGGCGGCGGGCGGGCCTGGGCGACGCTCGACCTCGCCGACACCGAGCAGCTCGCCGTCATGGCCATCCAGCGTGCTGACGGCCCGTCGGCCGAGGCGGAGGCCTCGCGCCTCGCGGCCCTCGTCGAGGTCGCTCGTCAGCGTGCCGCGGCCGCGGCGGGCGCGCACGACTGACGCTCGTTCAGCCCCGAATGGGGTCGTCCGGCACGGGAACGAGCGCGTCGGGGCGCGGTGGGTGCGCCGCGAACCAGGCGTCCTCCTGCAACTCCCACGCGAGCCAGTAGGGCACGAACGTCTCGCCGTCGCGCTCCAGTGCGCGCCGTCTGCGCGTCTCGCGCTCGGCCTCCAGCCACAGGGCGGCGTGGGCGAGCGAACGTCCGACCCAGGTCGCGCCGACGCCTTCTACGATGAGCGGACGATCGGGTGTGACGGTGACGCGTCCTCGCGCCGCCGTGCCCGGCCAGTGGGTCGGCAGGTAGGTGCTCGCGTTGTGGCGTGACCACTGCTCGGCGATGTGACGGGCCCGCACGAGCCCCGCCGACAGCCCGTCCCAGTCGCGGTACAGATCGTCGAGGTGGACGATCTGGGCGTCCACGTGACGATCGTGCAGAGCGCCGGCGAGCTGCGTCTTGCCCGAGCCGGAGCGGCCGTCGATCGTGACGAGCCAGCGCGGGCGCGTCATCCGCGCCTCGACGTGCGCGAGGGCGTCGTCGTATTCGACGTGCGGCACGCACGCGAGGGCGGCGGCCTCGGGACGCACGGGGGCCGAGAGCGAGCCGGCGCGTGCGTCATCCACGGATCAAACCTATCGGCGCCGCGTCCGCCGTGGCCTCTAATCTGGTGCCATGACTGTTGCCGTGCGTGTCATCCCGTGCCTCGACGTCGACGCCGGCCGCGTCGTCAAGGGCGTCAACTTCGAGAACCTGCGCGACGCGGGCGACCCCGTCGAGCTCGCCGCGAAGTACGGCGCCCAGGGCGCCGACGAGTTGACGTTCCTCGACGTGACGGCGAGCTCCTCGGATCGTTCGACGACGTACGACGTCGTCTCGCGCACCGCGGAGCAGGTCTTCATCCCGCTGACGGTAGGGGGAGGCGTGCGCACGGTCGACGACGTCGACCGGTTGCTGCGCGCCGGCGCCGACAAGGTCGGCATCAACACGGGCGCCATCGCCCGCCCCGCGGTCATCGGGGAGATCGCCGACCGGTTCGGCGCGCAGGTGCTCGTCCTGTCGGCCGACGTGCGCCGCGTCGATGGCCACTACGTCGTGACGACGCACGGTGGGCGTCGCGCGAGCGACCTCGACGCCGTCGAATGGTGTGCTCGCGCGGAGGCGCTGGGCGCGGGGGAGATTCTGCTCAACTCGATGGACGCCGACGGCACGAAGGCCGGCTTCGACCTAGACCTCGTCGACGCGGTGCGCCGCGAGGTCAGCGTCCCGCTCATCGCGAGCGGCGGCGCGGGCGCCGTCGAGCACTTCGAGCCGGCCGTCGCGCACGGCGCTGACGCGGTGCTCGCCGCGTCGGTGTTCCACTACGGCGAGCTGACGATCGGTGACGTCAAGGGTGCCCTTGCGGCGGCGGGGCACCCGGTGCGCTGACGCTCCGTCGTGCGCTGACGCTCAGATGCCGCGCGGTTCGGCGACGAACCGGTTGATGTCGTCGGGCTCGCCCTCGAACTCGACGAAGCTCATCCGCCCGGCCAGGTGCAGCAGCACCTCGCTCGGCTGGCCGGCGACGATGAACTCGCCGATCGGCTCCGACGGCGAGTTGAGCGCCAGCGGCGCGTGCCCCGGGCACAGCGCCGCGACGCGCATCGCCGCGCGGCGCAGCGTCATCCGTGCGGCCGTGGGCAATGCGTCGTAGAGCGCGTTCTGCAGGTCGGCGCCCAGCACGCGGACGCCGTCCTGGTCGGCGGCCGGCAGCTGAGCGCGCAGGATGTCCTCGTGGTGGATGAAGTACTCCTGCAGGTTCGCGTGCGCATCGACGGCGGGGATGCGGAACGGCGAGAACTCGTGCGGACCCTTGCGCACCATGTCGACGAGATCCTCGAACGGGCGCAACGCGTAGCGCTCCCGGGTGCGTTCGGACGCGTCGCGCACCTGGGGCACGAGGATACCGAGGGCCTCCGGGCGGCGCTCACGCATCGCGAGGTGTGCCATGAGATCCCTGACATTCCAGCCGACGCACAGCGTCGGCGCGTCCGGGCCGAGGCGCAGGGCGGTGTCGCACAGGGCATGACGTTCGGCTTGGGCATACTTGCGCATGCCGCAATGTTGTCACCTGCGCGAATGCGCGAGCAAAGGAACCCCACGTGACCTCAGCCGACCTGGCCCCTGACGCCTCACCTGTGCGCGTGGCCGCCGCCGGCGCCCGCGAGCAGTGGCGAGCGTTCGCGCCCGCCGTCATCGGCGCGACGGCATACGGCATGCTCACCGTCCTCACCGCCCGCGTCATCGGCCACCTCGTCGCGGACGTCGTCACGCCGGCGGTGCGCGATCGTCACCTGGACGGTGCGATGGTCTGGCAGATCGTGTGGCAGCTCGGCGGCGTCGTCGCGCTCAACGCGGCCGCCGTCATCCTGCGCCGCATCGCGGCGGGCGTGGCGTACAACAACCTCATCGCCTCGACGCGGCGGCAGGTGACGCGCGCCTACCAGCTGCTGCCCATGCGCTGGCACCTCGCGCACCCGTCGGGTCAGCTGCTGTCGCACGCGAACTCGGACGTCGAGGCGATCTGGAACATCTTCCAGCCGCTGCCGATGGCGCTCGGCGTCGCCGTCATGCTGGCGTTCGGGTTCGTCTCGATCTTCCTCGTCGACGTGTGGCTCGGCGTCGTCGCGCTCGTCGTGTTCCCGCTGCTCATCGTCATCAACTACTGGTTCCAGGTCGTCATGCGCGCCCGCGTGGAAGCGTCTCAGGCCGCGCGAGCGCGCGTCAGCGCCGTCGCGGACGAGAGCTTCGACGGCGCACTCGTCGTCAAGGCGCTCGGGCGAGCGGATGCGGAGGTGTCCCGGTTCGGTGACGCCGCGGGCGAGCTGCGCGACGCCAACGTCAGGCTCGGACGCACCGAGGGCATCTTCGACCCGATGACGAACGCGCTGCCGACGATCGGTTCGCTGCTCGTGGTCCTCGTCGGCGCCGAGCGGGTCGCGTCAGGCGCGATCACGGCGGCCGACGTCGTCGAGGTGGCGTACCTGTTCAACCTGCTCGCATGGCCGGTGCGTGCGTTCGGCTGGATCCTGTTCAGCCTGCCGCAGGTCGCGATCGGGTGGAAGCGCGTCAAGCCGATCCTCGACGAGGCGGGCTCGACCGTGGTGCCCGCGCGCACGCTGGAGCTACCCGGTGGGCCGATCGGCGTCGAGGTCGAGCACGTGACGTTCCGTCACGACGCGCGGCCGGCGGTGGGGGCTGATGCTGGGAGCGAGTCGGAGGACGGTTCCGACGTGGCCGAGGGCCTTCAGGAGCGGCGCGCAGCGTTGACCGACGTGACGCTGCGCGTGCCCGCGGGCGGATCCCTTGCCGTCGTCGGGGCGACGGGTGCCGGCAAGACGACGCTCGCGCAGGTCATCGCGGGGCTGACGACGCCCGATTCGGGCAGCGTTCTCTATGACGGCGTGCCCGCCGCGCATGCCGTGGCACGCGAGGAGCGGGTGGCCCTCGCGACGCAGGAAGCGTTCGTGTTCAACGAGTCGACGCGTGAGAACGTCGCGCTGGGGCGCGCCGGTGTGGATGCGGGGGCTATCGATGCGGCGCTCGGTGTCGCGCACGCCAAGGGGTTCGTCGCGGCGCTGCCGGAGGGGGAGGACACTTCGCTCGGCGAGCGCGGATCGCGGCTCTCTGGCGGTCAGCGTCAGCGCGTGGCGCTCGCGCGCGTGCTCGCGGGACGCCCCGGGCTCGTCGTGCTCGACGATGCGACGAGTGCCATCGACCCCGCGGTCGAAGGGCAGATCCTCACGTCCCTCGCGGAGGCGACGGACGGCTGCACAAGCGTCATCATCGCGCACCGCCGCTCGAGCATCCTGCTCGCCGACGAGGTCGCGTTCCTCGACGCCGGGCGCGTCGTCGCTCAAGGCACGCACGAAGAACTCATGGCGACGCAGCCGGCTTATGCGCTGTTGCTCACGGCGTACGAGACGCAGGACTCTTCAGCGTCCGGGGACGAGTCTGAGGGCGAGGGCCAAGGCGACTCAGACCGCGGCGCATCGGACGGGGCGACATCGGCTCCGCCTCATGCGGGGTCGGACGAGGCGCCCGCGGGGCAGGGGATCGCAGGGCAGACGGGGGTGTTCCACGAATCGGGTGAAGCGGACGAACGCGGCGCGTTGGGAGCCGTGACCGCGGCACCCGAAGCGTCGGTCGTCGATGCCGTCCGCGAGGAAGACGAGGCGCGATGAAGCGGCGCTCGACAACCGCCACGGAGACAGCCGCCACGGCGCAGGCGGCCGGCGCGACTCCCGTCGTCAGTGATCGCGGCACCCTGCGGCGCGGCCTGCAGCTCGCACCCGAGATGACGCGTGGGCTCGGGTGGACGCTGCTGCTCGCTCTCGTCGCGACGACGAGCAACGTCATCGTCCCCATGACGATCCAGCGCGCGATCGATGACGGCATCCTCGCGCCGGGCGGCATCGACCTCGGTGTCGTGCGCTGGACGTGTGCGCTCGCGGTGGTCGGCGTCGTCGTCGCCGGGCTGTGCTCGTACGTGATGAACGTGCGGCTGTTCAAGGCGTCGGAGGCGGGTCTCGCGACGTTGCGCGTCAAGGCGTTCGCGCACGTGCACGCGCTGTCGACGTTGACGCTCAACGCGTCGCGGCGCGGTTCGATGGTCTCGCGCGTGACGAGTGACGTCGACCAGATCTCGATGTTCGTGCAGCGCGGCGGCATGATGCTCATCGTCTCGATCGGGCAGTTGCTCGTCGCGACGGCCCTGATGCTGTGGTACTCGCCGCTGCTGACGGCCGTCGTGTGGGCGACGTTCGTGCCGCTCGTGTTCCTGCTGCGGCACTTCCAGCGCGTCGTCGGGCGCGCGTACGGCGTCGTGCGTGAGCGCGTCGCGGACATGCTCAGTGCGATCTCGGAGTCGGTCGCGGGTGCCGCGACTGTGCGGTTGTTCGGGGTGCAGGAGCGCACGCAGGCGCGTATGGACGAGACGATCGAACGTCAGCGTCGTGCGGCCATCAGCGCGCAGATCCGCGCGGTCGGTGCGTTCGTGTCGGGGCAGGGCATCTCGGGGCTCGCGCTCGTCCTCGTGCTCGCCGTCGGCGCGTGGCAGGGGGCGCACGGGCGGATGAGCGTCGGTGAGATCACGGCGTTCGTGTTCCTGACGAACCTGTTCACGCAGCCGGTGCAGACGGCGACGGAGGTGCTCAACGACCTGCAGAACGCGCTCGCCGGGTGGCGTCGCATCATCGAGGTGCTCGACACGCCACTCGAGGTCGAGCCGCCCACCGAGCCGGTGACGTTGCCGCGAGGGCCCGTCGGGGTCGAATTCAATGACGTGACGTTCGCGTATCGCGCGGGCGACAAGCCCGCTATCGTCGGGCTGACGGCGTCGGTGGCCGCAGGTCGTCGTGTCGCCGTCGTCGGTGAGACCGGTTCGGGCAAGAGCACGCTCGCGAAGTTGCTGACACGACTCGTCGATCCGTCCGACGGTGTCGTGCGTCTCGGAGGCGTCGATCTGCGCGACCTCTACGACGCGTCGCTACGCGCGTCCGTCGCGTACCTGCCGCAGGAAGGGTTCTTGTTCGACGGCACGATCGCCGACAACGTGCGCTTCGCGCGCCCCGACCTGTCGAATGAGGACGTCGCCGCCGCGTTCGACGCCATCGGCTGCGGCGCGTGGTTAGCGGGGCAGCCCGCCGGAGTGCTGACGCAGGTCGGCGCTCGCGGCGGGCGGTTGAGTGCGGGGGAGCGGCAGCTCGTGGCGCTTGCGCGCACGTACGTCGCGGGCCCTGACGTGCTCGTGCTCGACGAGGCGACCTCCAGCGTCGATCCCACGACGGACGTCGCCGTGGGTCGAGCGCTCGATCAGTTGATGACCGGCCGCACGAGCGTCGTCATCGCGCACCGCCTCGCGAGCGCCGAGAGTGCCGACGAGGTGTGGGTCATGGACGCAGGGCGCCTCGTGCAGCGAGGCGCGCACACGGCGCTTGTCGCCGCCGACGGGCCCTATGCGCGCCTGCACGCCGGCTGGGTGGCGTCGCACGCGCATTGACGTCTGGGCCATGGCGATCTGTGCCGAGTGGCCCGAGCGCCGGGCGCCCGATGGCGGGTAACTCACACGGAGGCAGGTTGCTACTCGCCATCGCGTGAGTTACCCGCCATCCTGCTCGGCGCTCGCTGATTCGTCATCGCCTCGGCTCGTCGCCGAGTTGCCTCCCGGAAGATGGTTGGCCGGCAGGGGGCCTCGGTCGAAGTCCGATGTGAGCCACCTCTCGAGTGATTCGTCGGGGAAGGTTGGCGGTGACCGGCCGGTGACGGCGGGGTCTGCCGCGGCGGAGGTGATCCGGTCGAGGCGGAAAACGCGCCAGTCGCGACGGTGCAGGTCATGGCGGAGGAGGTACCAGCGGCCCTCGCGGATGAAGCAGATGAGCGGATGCACCTGTCGATCGCAGACACGGCCGTCGCCGTCGGAATGGCGAAGTGCACGATGCCACGTTGGGCGGCTGTGTCAACGAGCAGACCGTGCAGGCGCGCGTCGACAGGCTCGAGCCCACTCGTCAGCACGTTGGTCGCCGTCGCGGTCGCGACGGCTCGTCGACGCAGCGACCCCGGCAGCAGGCGTTCGAGCTTGGCGCGCACGACTGTGGCGTCCGTCGCCCCGGCGGTGTCTCCTTCGAGACCTGCCCCCTCGAGCACGAGCAGGGCCGTGACGAGGGTGGACACCTCGTCGGCGTCGAGTACGAGGGGCGGGATCGTGACGCCCGAGTCCAGGCGGTAGCCGCCGCCGGGACCGGGCGTGACCGCACGCTGTAACCGAGGCTGCGCAAGCTAGCGACACCGCGTCGGACGGATCGCGGCCCCGTGGCAAGACGCATGGCGAGATCAGCCACGGAGCACCATCGGCCCGTCTGGAGCAGACCCAACGATTCGAGGGTACGCGACGAAGGACTCGTGACGGGCTTGTGGGACATGCGTTCATTGTCGTGCGAGATGAGGACCGGAACCGTCTGCATCTGGTCCTAGCGTCATTCCACGAGGGCGCGGGCACACCGCCGCTCAGGAAAGGGTGATCGATGCGCATCGCCATCACGACACCCAATGGAAACGTGGGTCGCCACCTGATTCGTATGCTCGTCCGAGTCGGGGTACGGCCCGTGCTCTTGGCACGGCATCCCGCGCAGATCGCGCGGGAACTGCGCCCCCTCGTCGACATCGTCGAGGCGGATTCGCTGGACCGCGACGAGGTCGTCGCCGCGACTCGCGGGATTGATGCCGTGTACTGGGTGAATCCGAGCCCGATGACCGCTGATCCGCTCGCTGAGCATGCTCGGGCGAGCGAGGCAATCGTGGGTGCCGTCCGCGCGAACGGCATCAGGCGCGTCGTGTTCCACAGCAGCGTGGGGGCAGAGAAGCGCCACTGTGTGGGAGGGATCGACGGCCTTGCCGCGACGGAGTTGTCGCTCGACGCGCTCGACGTCGACGTCACGCACCTGCGGTGCGGTTATTTCTTCTCCAACCTCACCCGGCACCTGGCGGCGATCCGCCAGGGCGAAATCGACACGGTGCTCCGGGTTGATCACGCATTCAGCTGGGTGGCGCCGCGTGACGTCGCCGAGATGGCGGCACTCTGCCTCCTTGACGAGGGGTGGCAGGCGCGTCATGTCCGAGCGGTTCACGGGTCGCGGGATCTCTCGTGGCGCGACGTCACGCGCATTCTCTTCGACCACGTGGGAAATGCGGTGGCGGCGCGCCAGATCAGCGATGCGGCGTGATGTCCCGCTACCTGGGGCCGGGCTCGCCCGTGGTCTCGCGCAGGCGTTACTGGGGATGAGCACCGGAATCCGCGATGATTTCCGTCCCGAGCAGGGGCGGACCCCCGCCACCACGACGCCGACGCAGCTCGCGGGCTGGGTGTACGACGAGCTGCTGCCGATCATGGGTGCGTGACGATCGGGTTGGGCAGTCGCGTTTGAGGATCAGCGTTGGAAGCGCCGCCGGCGCCCGCGCGGGCGTGGTCAGTGAGAGCCGGCTCAATGGATCTTTCATGTGACGGAGCCTACCCCTATTCGAACATGTGTGCGATAATTGGGTCATGGAAACGCTAGAGATGACGGACGCGGCGAACATCGTCGCGCGTCTCTCTGAGCTGCCCGGTGAGGCTGTCCTGGCCGTTTGGGGCGAGCTGACGACGCGGGTCGCAGAGGAGGTTCTCACCGATCCGGCATCGCTCGTTCCGCTCACCGATGGAGGCGCGAGCCTGGACGGTCGGTTGGACGCCCTGATGAGTCACCGTCGCCACCTTGAACGCGCTGCGGCGCTCACACAACGTGTTGCACGCAGCGCCGAAGCGGTCACGCACATGCTGGCCTCCGAACACCATGACAGTGTGCGTCGCCACGACGTCCTCAGCGGCGAGGCGATGGGTGAGGGCGCGTCCGACGATTCTCGGGCCTACGACGTCGAGGCCGGCGAGTTCGCGGCCTCAGCGCTCGGCGGCGCACTCGGGCTGACGGCGCCCGCCGCCCGGGCGATGGCGGCGGGGGCTTCGACGCTGCGTGCGCGCCATCCCGGCCTGCTGGCGGCCTCGGCACGCGGAGACGGCTCCGTGCGGGTGGCGGCGATGCTGGCGGGGGAGCTCGCGCACCTCGAGGCGGACGCTGCGCGCTCCGTGGCACAGATGCTCATCGACAGCGGAGATCATCGACGCGCTCACCAGGCGGCGCGGCAGGCGTGCCGCAAGACCCTGCGTCGGCTCGGTCTCACTCGCCCTGCCGACGAGGTCGAGGTGGAGTCGACGCGCGGGGTGTGGTTCGAGCCGCACCTCGAGTTCGAGTCGCTGTGCACGATGACAGCCGTTCTCGACACCTACGACGCCACGGCCATCCAGGCCGTGATGGAGGAACGTGCGCGGCGCCTGCAGGAAAACTCTGCCCCCGGCGCTCGGCTTTTCGTCGGCGCAGCGCGGGCTGACGCGCTCACCGACCTCATCCTCGAGAACTGCACCGTGACGGCCACGCTGAACCTGCAGGTGCCGATCATCGCGCGACCTCCCGACCCGTCGAGATCCGCCGTCGCGGGGCTCCTCGACCCGCCGAGATCCACGGGCGTCCCGGACGCGGAGGACGTGTCCGACCTGCTTGACGCGAGGGTCCCTCGGCCCGCCATTGGAGTGCCGCCGGGTCATTCCCCGGCGTCGCCCGCAACGTCGTCGATGGTCCTGGGTGCCTGTGGCGTGCGCGGCGTCGGTGTTCTTTCTGCTGGCGTCGTCGCCCGCCTCGCCGCTACGGCTGGTGTGGGATTCACGGCGACGCTCGCGTCGCACCACGGGTGTGGTCGCATCACGACGCTGGCCACCACGACGGCTGCTCACCGCCCAAGTGTCGGCATCGCCAAGCTCGTGCGGGAGCGCGACGGCGTGTGCCGCTTCCCGTTCTGCGAAACGGCCGCCTCGCGGTGCGACCTCGACCACGTCATGCCGTTCGACCAGGGCGGGCCGACGAGCGCGACCAACCTGCAGGCGCTGTGTCGTCACCATCACCGCGCCAAGACCCACGGGGGCTTCCGCGTGAGGATGACGCCCGACGGCGTCTGCACGTGGCTGTCGCCCTCCGGTGCCCGCTGGGTCACCGAACCCGGCGGCATCACACACGCCGACGCCGTTCGCGCCGCCTGACGGCCCTCGCGGCCCTGCGGCCCCGGCTGCCTGCCGAACCCTGATCTCACGTGCTCCGCGCTCTCGGTGCGCCGCCGCTCAATCCTGGTCTGGCGAGGTCTGTGCCCGCTACCTACTGCTCGAACCTGGTCTGACGGCGCAGTCATTCCCCGGCCACAACCCGCGGCCCATTTCATGTCCCGGGCGCGTTCACTTTCCCGGGCGCAGCATCATCGACACGGCGGCACCACGCACGCCGGCGCCACACCTGTTCGCGCGGCCTGACGACTCGGTGACGCCCGCCTCCACCTCGCCAGTCGTGTCGGCGACACCGCGTCCGAACCCTCGCTCGGATGCCTGGGTGAGATCACGCTGAGGGAGAACTCCACCCGTTCATGCGACGTCAGCGTGGGATAAGGCCGCGCTGGATCCCCGCCGTCATCCGCCGTGCGCGGGTGCGGGGTCAGGCGCAGCTGCGTCCCCGTCGCGATCCGCGATGCGCGGGAGCGTGAGGTCAGGCGGCGTTGGGGCCCGCAGTGATCCGCGAGGTGCCAGCGCGAGACACCGCGACGGGTTGTCAGGGCCACTTGGCACAATGGCCCCCATGTCTTCGCCCGAGCCTTCATCGCCGCTCAGCCCTGACGTCGCGCAGCGCCTCAAGCGCGACGACGCGGGTCTCGTCGCCGCGATCATCCAGGACGACACGAACGGTGACGTGCTCATGCTCGGCTGGATGGACGACGAGGCGCTGCGCCGCACGCTGAGCGAGGGGCGCGTGACGTTCTGGTCGCGCAGCCGCGGCGAGTACTGGCGCAAGGGCGACACGTCGGGTCACGCGCAGTACGTGCGCAGCGTCGCTCTCGACTGCGACGGCGACGCGTTGCTCGTCCGCGTCGACCAGGTCGGCGCCGCATGCCACACCGGCGAACGCAGCTGCTTCTTCACCGACCTCGACGCCGCCGTCTGCAGTGATGGCGCGATCGCGTCCACCGGAACCGACGCTGACGCAGCTACCACGGCGCCCACCGGAACCGACGCTGCGGACGCAGCCACGACAACGTCAACCCCAACCGTCGCCGCAGACGTACCCGCCACCATGCCCACCCCCAGGAGCAACGCATGACTGCCGCAGCCGAGCCGGAGACGAGCCTCGCCGCCGACCTCACCTGGGGCGCGACGTGGCCGAGCGTCGAGTTGTTCGAGCACCTCGCGGGTGGGCGTCGCGTCATCCCCGTCGTGCGCAAGCTGCTCGCCGACGCGGAGACACCCATCGGCATCTACCGCAAGCTGGCGCGCGACGAGCCGGGCACGTTCCTGCTGGAATCGGCGGAGCACGGCGGCGTGTGGTCGCGCTACTCGTTCATCGGCGCCGCGAGCCGCGCGACGCTCACCGAGCGTGACGGCGACGTCGTCTGGCTCGGCGACGTGCCGACGGGGCTGCCGACGACAGGCCTGGCGGTCGATGCCCTACGCGCGTCCCTGCAGGCACTTCACACCGAACGCATCGCCGGCCTGCCGCCGCTGACGAGCGGTTTCGTCGGCGCGATCGGCTACGACGCGGTGCGTCGCTGGGAGAAGATCGGCAACCACGCCGACGACGTCCTCGCGATCCCCGAAGTCACGATGTTGCTCGCCACGGATCTCGCCGTCATGGACCATCAGGACGGCTCGCTCCTGCTCGTCGCCAATGCCGTCAACTTCGACGGCCTCGAACCCGGCGCGCGCGCCGCGTACGACGACGCCGTCGCCCGCCTCGACGCGATGCAGACCCGCCTCGTCGAACCGGCGGCTTCGACGGTGGCGATCCCGCACGAGCGCGCCCAGGACGTGCGCAGCAGCCACACGCGCGAGCAGTTCCACGACATGGTCGAGTCGTGCAAGGAGGACATCCGCGCGGGCGAGGCTTTCCAGATCGTCGTCAGCCAGCGATTCAGCGTCGACACGCACGCCGACGCGCTCGATGTCTACCGCGCCCTGCGCGCGAGCAACCCCAGCCCCTACATGTATCTGCTCCGCCTGCCGCACCCTGACGGCGGCGCGTACGACGTCGTCGGCAGCTCGCCGGAGGCGCTCGTCAAGGTGACAGGCGAACGCGTCATCACGCACCCGATCGCCGGTTCGCGCCCGCGCGGCAAGACCCCGGAACACGATCAGGAGCTCGCCGACGACCTGCTGGCCGACCCCAAGGAACGCAGCGAGCACCTCATGCTCGTCGACCTGTCGCGCAACGACCTGCAGCGCGTCTGTCGCGCGGGCACCGTCGAGACGGTCGAGTTCATGAACATCCGCAACTACAGCCACGTCATCCACCTCGAGTCGACCGTCATCGGCGCACGCCGTGACGACGTCACCGCCTACGACGTGCTCGAGGCGGCGTTTCCCGCGGGCACCCTCTCGGGCGCGCCGAAACCACGCGCGATGCAGATCATCGAATCGCGCGAGGGCACCCGTCGGGGCATCTACGGCGGCGTCATCGGCTACTTCGACCTCGCGGGCGACGCCGACGCCGCCATCGCCATCCGCACCGCCGTGCTCAAGGACGGTGTCGCGCACGTCCAGGCGGGCGCCGGCGTCGTCGCCGACTCGGTGCCGGAGAGCGAATACCAGGAGACGATCAACAAGGCCGCCGCGGCGTTACGCGCCGTCGCGACGGCCGACGGCATGACGGGAATCGCATGAGCACCTTCACGACGAAACGCAGCGTCATCCTGCTCAGCCTCATCGCGGCCGTCCTCGCCGCGATCGTCTCGGGGCGCACGTGGATCAACGGCTCCCTCAACGATGGCGTCATCGCGAGCAGCAAGGTCGACGTCACGGGCAACCAGGCGGTGCCCGGCTACTTCGGCATCGCCCTCGTCGCCGTCGCAGGCGTCCTTGCCGCCGCGACGGCCGGCCGCATCGCGCGTTGGCCCGCCGCGCTCGTCTCGCTCATCGCCTCGGTCGCGCTGCTCGTCGTCACGCTGCTGACGCTGGGCGACCCGGCCTCGGCGGTCAAGACGCGGATGACGTCCGTCACCGGCCACAACGGTGAGGCCGTCGCGCGCGGCACGTTCACGCCATGGTTCTGGGCCGCGGTGTTCGCCGGCCTGCTCAGCGTCGCCGCGTCCCTGCTGGCGCTGCTCGGCGTGCGCCGCTGGGCGGGGCTGTCGAGCCGCTACGACGCGCCGACGGAGACCAAGGCGCCGACCACGCACGAGAGCGACTGGGATCTCATGAACCGCGGCATCGACCCGACGGACACCGAGACCGCCCCCGGCTCGCACGAGCCGGACGGGCCTGACACAATGACCCAGAACAGTTCATCAACGCGCGTGACGGAGACGTCGGCTGCGCAGCACGGCTCCAAGGAGAAATGACGATGTCCGGAGACAGCCCGTACCTCGACCACGGCCACAGCCCCGCCGCCTGGACGGGCGTCGGCATCTGCATGGTCGGTTCGCTCCTCATCGCGTTCGGCGTGTACTTCGGCAACGAACTGCTCGACATCATCGGCGCGGTCCTCGTCGTCGGCGGCGGCGTCGTCGGGTGGCTCATGGGCAAGGCGAACCGCCGCAGCGCTGCCGCGCACGGCTCGATGGACTCCGAGCGCAAGCCCGCCTGATCCGCGCCGCGGCCTGACGGGCCCGGCGCGCGCCGTGACCACACGCTGGAACCGGCGGCGCCGTGCCCTGTCACGCTGATTGGATTCGACCGTGACCACTGTTCTCGACTCGATCATCGCCGGGGTGCGAGACGACCTCGCCGAGCGCGTGCGCGCGCGCAGCCTCGCCGACGTCACGCGTGACGCCGACGCCGCACCGCCCGCACGCGACGCGCTCGCCGCGTTCCACGCCGCCCGCGACGCGCGGCGCATCGCCGTCATCTCCGAGGTGAAGCGCTCCAGCCCGAGCAAGGGCGCGCTCGCGCAGATCCCCGATCCGGCCGCGCTCGCCGCGCAGTACGCCGACGGGGGCGCGACCGCGATCTCGGTGCTCACCGAGCAGCGCCGGTTCGGCGGGTCGCTCTCCGATCTCGACGCCGTGCGCGCCGCCGTCGACATCCCGGTGCTGCGCAAGGACTTCATGGTCGAGCCGTACCAGTTCTTCGAGGCCCGCGCCCATGGCGCCGACCTCGTCCTCCTCATCGTCGCCGCCCTCGACGACGCGCAGCTGCGCGACTTCGCGGCTCTTACGCGCGAACTCGGGATGACGGCGCTCGTCGAGGTTCACGACGCCGCCGAGGCGGAACGGGCACTTGCCGTCGAAGCGCAGCTGCTCGGCGTCAACGCCCGCAACCTCAAGACGCTCGACGTCCACCCCGAGGTGTTCGGCCCGATCGCCGCGACGCTGTCGGCGCACGTCGTCAAGGTCGCCGAGTCGGGCATCTCCGGGCCCGCCGATGCCGCCCGCTACGCCCGCGAGGGCGCACAGGCGCTGCTCATCGGCGAGGCACTCGTCAAGAACGGCGACCCCCAGCAGGGGCTTGCCGACATCATCACCGCGTGCGCGGACGCCACGAACGCGTCAGCCGTCGAAGGGACGCCCGCATGACCGACCCCACCCCGCTCGGCGAACCGCGCCACGACGGTCTCGCGCCGCACGGCCTCGGGCGCTTCGGCGACTACGGCGGACGCTACGTCCCCGAGGCCCTCGTCGCCGCGCTCGAAGAGCTCGACGAGCAACGCCAGAAGGCGATGGTGGACGATGAGTTTCGCCACGAACTCGCCGAACTGCACCGCACATACACGGGCCGTCCGAGCCCGATCACCGAGGTCAAGCGCTTCGCCGAGCACTGCGGCGGCGCGCGCGTCTTCCTCAAGCGCGAGGATCTCAACCACACCGGCTCGCACAAGATCAACAACGTCCTCGGCCAGGCGCTGCTGGCCAAGCGCATGGGCAAGACGCGCGTCATCGCGGAGACGGGTGCCGGCCAGCACGGCGTTGCCACCGCGACGGCCGCGGCGCTCATGGGCCTCGAGTGCGTCGTCTACATGGGCAAGGTCGACACCGAGCGTCAGGCCCTCAACGTCGCACGCATGCAGCTGCTCGGCGCAAGCGTCGTGCCCGTCGAGCACGGCAGCCAGACGCTCAAGGACGCCGTCAACGAGGCGTTCCGCGACTGGGTCGCCAACGTCGACACGACGCACTACGTGCTCGGCACGGTGACGGGCCCCTACCCGTTCCCCGAGATGGTGCGCGACTTCCACAAGCTCATCGGTGAGGAGGCCCGCGAGCAGATCCTCGCCGAGGCCGGGCGCCTGCCCGACGCAGTCTGCGCCTGCGTCGGCGGCGGCTCGAACGCGATGGGTATCTTTCACCGCTTCATCGGTGACGACGGCGTTCGCCTCGTCGGCCTCGAGGGCGGCGGCGAGGGCATCGCGAGCGGCAAGCATGCGTCGCGCTTCAGCGGCCAGGGCACGCCGGGCGTCCTGCACGGTGCGTACACCTACGTCATCCAGGACGAGGAGGGCCAGACGATCGAGACGCACTCGGTGTCCGCGGGCCTCGACTACCCGAGCGTCGGTCCGGAGCACAGCTACCTCAAGGACATCGGTCGCGCCGAGTACCACCCGATCACCGACGTCGAGGCGATGGAGGCGTTCCGGCTGCTGTCACAGACCGAGGGCATCCTGCCGGCCATCGAGTCGGCGCACGCCCTCGCGGGCGCGATGAAGGTCGGCGCCGAGCTGGGCGAGGACGGGCTGATCCTCGTCAGCCTCTCCGGGCGCGGCGACAAGGACGTGCACACCGCCGCCCGCTGGTTCGGGCTCATCGATGAAGACGAGACCGTCGTCAGCGGCGAGGACGAGGAGACGAAGCTGTGAGCACCCCCATCCCGCTGGACGCCGTCTTCGCCGCCACCCGTGACGAAGGACGCGCCGCCCTCGTCGGCTACCTTCCCGCAGGCTTCCCGAGCGTCGCGGATTCGATCCGCGCCGCGCAGGTCATGGTCGAGAACGGTTGCGACATCGTCGAGGTCGGCCTGCCGTACACCGATCCGCTCATGGACGGCCCCGTCATCCAGAGCGCCGCGACGCAGGCTCTCGCGGGCGGTGTGCACACCGCGGACGTCTTCCGCGTCGTGCGGGCCGTCACCGACGCCGGTGGCGCGGCCGTCGTCATGACGTACTGGAACCCGGTGCTGCGCTACGGCATCCGCCGTTTCGCGGAGGAGTTGAAGGCCGCCGGGGGAGCCGGCCTCATCACCCCCGACCTCGTGCCCGACGAGGCCGACGAGTGGATCGCCGTCGCCGACGAGCTCGGCCTCGCGAAGATCTTCCTCGTCGCGCCCAGTTCGACGCCCGCCCGCGTCGCGGCGACGACGGCGAACTGCTCGGGCTTCGTCTACGCGGCGTCCGTCATGGGCGTCACGGGTGCGCGCACGAGCGTCGGCGACGCCGCGAAGGGTCTCGTCGAGCGGACGAAGGCCGCCACCGACCTGCCCGTCTGCGTCGGCCTCGGCGTCTCGACGGCGGAACAGGCGCGCGAGATCGGCCGATACGCCGACGGTGTCATCGTCGGTTCCGCGCTCGTCAAGACGCTGCTCGACACCGACCCCGAACGCGGCCTGGCGGCCCTCGCCGAGGCCACGAAGGAACTGAGCGACGGAGTACGACGTTGAGCACCAGCATGGACACGAGCACGACCAAGCCCACCGCCGAGCGCTCGAACCGCTGGCCGTGGATCGCCCTCGTGCTGCGCCTCGTGCTCGCCGGCGTCTTCCTCTATGCAGGCCTGCCGAAGCTCACGCACCTCGACGCCTCGCGCCGCTCGGTGCGCGCATACGACCTGTTCTCCTACGACGTCGCGAACGTCATCGGCACGATCCTGCCGCTGGCGGAGGTGGCGCTCGGCGTCATCCTGCTCGTCGGCCTGTTCACCCGCTTCGCGGCGATCATCTCCGCGCTGCTGCTCGTCATCTTCATCGCGGGCATCGCCTCGGCGTGGGCGCGCGGCATCTCGATCGACTGTGGGTGCTTCTCCGAGGGCGGGGCGGTTGCCGCGAGCCAGACGAAGTATCCGCAGGAGATCGGCCGCGACATCGTCTTTCTCATCCTCGCCGGGCTGCTCGCCTGGCGCCCGCGCAGCCGCTTCAGCGCCGACGGGGCGCTGTGGGGCTGAACGATCTTCGTGACTCAACGCCCCCGCCATCTGTGAAAGGCTTCACCCATGCGACCTGATGCTTCCACCAAGCTGCAATCCGTGGCGCCCAAGCAGGGCCCCAGCAAGGGCTTGATCGCCGCGATCGTCGGCCTCGTGGCCGTCCTCGCGATCGCGGCCGTCGCCTTCCTCTCGCTCAACAAGAGCGATGACACCGACACCCCTGTCGCTGCCGGTGACACCCCGACGGGTGCACTCGCCAACGGCCAGGGCATGCCGGTGTTCGCCGACAAGGCCAAGGCCGACGCGAAGAAGGTCGACGTCTACTTCGACTACCAGTGCCCGTACTGCAAGCAGTTCGAGCAGGCCCAGGGAGCCAAGCTCCTGGACATGGCGAAGGCCGGTGACGTCAAGCTGACGTACCACGTCAAGACCTTCCTCGATGAGAACCTGCCCGGCGACAGCTCTGCCCGAGCCGCGAACGCCGCGTTCTGCACCGCCACCGCCGGAAAGTTCTCCGACTTCACGACGAAGGTGTTCGAGAACCAGCCCAAGGAGGGCGTCGGCTACACGAACGAGACGCTCATCAAGCTCGCGAAGGAGGTGGGCGTCAAGGGCTCGTCCTATGAGAAGTGCGTCAACGACAACCGGTACTCGGCGTACGTCAAGAAGACCGAGTCCGAGACCAACAAGGCCGGGGTCAACTCCACGCCGGTCGTCAAGATCAACGGCAAGGACGTCGACAACGCCGACATGGCCGGCATGATGAACATCGAGAACTCGACGCCCACCACGATCGACAAGGTGCTGGCCAAGTTCTGATGCTGACGGAGATTCCTTCACCGACCGAAGGGGTGCTGTGGCTGGGCCCGGTGCCCCTTCGGGCGTATGCGATCTGCATCCTGGCGGGCGTCGTCATCGCGACGATGATCACCGGGCGGCGCCTCGAAGGGCGCGGCTACTCGCGTGACGCGGCCGTCGACGTCGCCCTGTGGATCGTGCCGTTCGGCATCGTCGGGGGGCGGCTGTACCACGTCATCACGACGCCGCAACCGTACTTCGGCGAGGGCGGGCACCCGCTCGACGCGTTCAAGGTGTGGGAGGGCGGCCTCGGCATCTGGGGCGCCGTCGTCCTGGGCGCCGTCGGCGCCTGGTTGGGCGCGCGCAAGGCGGGCGTCCCGTTCCCGGTGCTCGCCGACTGCGTCGCCCCCGCGCTGCCGCTCGCGCAGGCGATCGGCCGGTTCGGCAACTATTTCAACAACGAGTTGTACGGTCGCGCGACGAACGTGCCGTGGGCCCTCGAGATCCACCAGTGGGACATGAACAAGGGGCGTTCGGTCGTCGACTCGACCGGTGCCCCCGTCGTCCTCAGCACGTTCCACCCGACGTTCCTCTACGAGGCGATCTGGTGCATGCTCATCGCCCTCGTCATCTGGCGCCTGTCGGATTCGGGGCGGCTGCGCCAGGGGCAGGCGTTCGCGCTGTACGTCATGCTGTACCCGCCAGGCCGCATCGTCGTCGAGTTGATGCGCAGCGACTTCGCGAACCGCATCCTCGGTGTGCGCGTCAACGTGTGGGTGTGCGGCATCGTCTTCCTGCTCGGCCTCGCGATCTTCATCGCGCGCCGGCGTGCGTCCGCCGACCCACGGGCGGCGCACCAGCTCGAGCCGGATGCCCACGGTGCACACGATGCGGACACCACGGCCGACGAGGCCTCCTGAGCTGTATCGTCAGCTGAGACGCGCTCGTCCACGTGGTGAGCGCGCATGAACATTCGATAGAATGCATAAAACCCGCAGGCCAATGCCGTCCCGCGGTGGTTTCGACCCGACCCGATGCCTCGTGCGCCCTGCGCTCGGGCGTCCCGACGACGAACAGGACGGTGAGTCATGTCTGCTCATGCTTTCTCCGCCCAGCCCGCTGCCCAGGGGTTGTACGACCCCACGTTCGAGCATGACGCCTGTGGTGTCGCGCTCGTCGCGACGATGCGGGGCCACGCCGGCCACGACATCGTCGACGCGGCGCTGCTGGCCCTGACCAACCTCGACCACCGCGGTGCCACGGGCGCCGACCCGCTCGTCGGCGACGGCGCCGGCATCCTCACGCAGATCCCCGACGCGTTCCTGCGCGAGGTCGTCGACTTCGAGCTGCCCGCGAAGGGCTCCTACGCCGTCGGCATCGCGTTCCTGCCGCAGGACGCCGACGGCCAGTGGCACGTCGGCGAGGGCTTCGACCGCATCGCCGACGAGGAAGGCCTCGTCGTCCTCGGCTGGCGTGACGTCCCCGTCAACCCCGACGTCGTCGGTGAGTCGGCGCGCGGCACGATGCCGGTCTTCCGCGAGGTGTTCGTCGCGGCGAAGGACGGCGACGCCTCGGGCCTCGAACTCGACCGTCTCGCGTTCTGTGCGCGCAAGCGCGCCGAGAACGAGCTCGACGTCTACTTCGCGTCGCTGTCGGCGCGCACCATGGTCCACAAGGGCATGCTGACGACGGCGCAGCTCGAGCAGTTCTACCCCGACCTGTCGGACGAGCGGTTCGAGACGGCGCTGGCCCTCGTGCACAGCCGGTTCTCGACGAACACGTTCCCGAGCTGGCCGCTCGCGCACCCGTTCCGCTTCATCGCGCACAACGGTGAGATCAACACGGTGCGCGGCAACCGCAACTGGATGAGCGCACGCGAGTCGCAGTTGCGCAGCGACATCATCCCCGGCGACCTGTCTCGCCTGCTGCCGATCTGCACCCCGAACGCGTCCGACTCGGCGACGTTCGACGAGGCCCTCGAACTGCTGCACCTGTCGGGTCGCAGCCTGCCGCACTCGGTGCTCATGATGATCCCCGAGGCGTGGGAGAACCACGCGACGATGGACCCGGCGCGTCGCGCGTTCTACGAGTACCACGCCGCGTTCATGGAGCCGTGGGACGGCCCCGCGTGCGTGACGTTCACCGACGGTTCGCTCATCGGCGCCGTCCTCGACCGCAACGGCCTGCGTCCCGGGCGTTACTCGGTGACGAAGGACGGCCTCGTCGTCCTCGCCTCCGAGGCGGGTGTGCTCGGCCTCGCGCCGGAGGACGTCGTCGAGCGTGGGCGCCTGCAGCCGGGCAAGATGTTCCTCATCGACACCGAGGCCGGGCGCATCATCCCGGACGAGGAGATCAAGGGCGAACTCGCCACGGCGAAGCCGTATCAGGAGTGGCTCGACTCGGGCATCGTCAAGGTCGGCGACCTGCCGGATCGTGAGCACATCACCCACTCGCTCAGCTCGGTCACGCGCCGTCAGCAGACGTTCGGCTACACGAACGAGGAGCTGAAGATCCTGCTGACGCCGATGGCGTCGACGGGCGCCGAGGCGCTCGGTTCGATGGGCACCGACACGCCCGTCGCCGTCCTCAGCTCGCGTCCGCGCCTGCTGTTCGACTACTTCACGCAGCTGTTCGCGCAGGTGACGAACCCGCCGCTCGACGCGATCCGCGAGGAGCTCGTCACGAGCCTCGGCACGACGATGGGTCCGGAGGGCAACCTGCTCACCGACGGCCCCGAGCACGTCAAGCAGGTCGAGTTCGGCTTCCCCGTCATCGACAACGACGAGCTCGCGAAGATCGTCCACATCAACGCCGACGGCGACCGCGCCGGCTTCGCGGCGTACGTCATCCGCGGCACGTACCGCGTCGACGGTGGTGCGAGCGCGCTCAAGGCGCGCCTGCAGGGCATCTTCGCCGAGGTCGACCAGGCGATCGCCGACGGTCACCGCTTCGTCGTCCTGTCCGATCGTGACTCGAACGCCGAGTTCGCGCCGATCCCGTCGCTGCTGCTGACGGCGGCGGTGCACCACCACCTCATCCGTCAGAAGACGCGTCTGCAGGTCGGGCTCGTCGTCGAGGCCGGCGATGTGCGCGAGGTCCACCACGTCGCGCTGCTCGTCGGCTACGGCGCGGCGCTCGTCAACCCGTACCTCGCGATGGAGTCCGTCGAGCAGCTCGCCCATGAGGGTGCGCTCGGTGACACGACGCCCGAGCAGGCCGTCAAGAACCTCATCAAGGCGCTCGGCAAGGGCCTGCTCAAGGTCATGTCGAAGATGGGCATCTCGACCGTCGCCTCCTACCGCGGCGCGCAGGTGTTCGAGGCGCTCGGCCTCAGCCAGGAGGTCGTCGACGAGTACTTCACCGCGACGACGTCGCGTCTCGGCGGCATCGGTCTCGACGTCATCGCGGCCGAGGTCGCGGCGCGTCACGCGAAGGCCTACCCGAGCGACGGCCAGGGCCCCGCGCATCGCGAGCTCGAGGTCGGTGGCGAGTACAAGTGGCGCCGCGAGGGTGCACCGCACCTGTTCAACCCGACGACGGTGTTCCGCCTCCAGCACTCGACGCGCGCGCGTCGTTACGACATCTTCAAGCAGTACACGCAGGCCGTCGACGACCAGTCGGCAGAGCTCATGACGCTGCGCGGGCTCTTCAAGTTCGCCTCCGACCGTCCGTCGATCTCGATCGACGAAGTGGAGCCGGCGAGCGCCATCGTCAAGCGCTTCTCGACGGGCGCGATGTCGTACGGCTCGATCTCGAAGGAGGCACACGAGACGCTCGCGATCGCGATGAACCGCCTGGGCGCGAAGTCGAACACCGGAGAGGGCGGCGAGGACGTCGATCGCCTGCTCGACCCGAAGCGTCGTTCGGCGATCAAGCAGGTCGCCTCGGGTCGCTTCGGCGTGACGTCGCTGTACCTGACGGAGGCCGACGACATCCAGATCAAGATGGCGCAGGGCGCGAAGCCCGGCGAGGGCGGTCAGCTGCCCGGGCCGAAGGTGTACCCGTGGGTGGCGCGCACGCGTCACGCGACGCCCGGCGTGGGTCTCATCTCGCCGCCGCCGCACCACGACATCTACTCGATCGAGGATCTCGCGCAGCTCATCCACGACCTGAAGAACGCGAACCCGAGCGCGCGCATCCACGTCAAGCTCGTCTCCGAGGTCGGCGTCGGCACCGTCGCCGCGGGTGTCTCGAAGGCCCACGCGGACGTCGTGCTCATCTCCGGCCACGACGGCGGCACGGGAGCCTCACCGCTGACCTCGCTCAAGCACGCCGGTGGGCCGTGGGAGCTCGGCCTCGCCGAAGCGCAGCAGACGCTGTTGCTCAACGGCCTGCGCGACCGCATCGTCGTGCAGACCGACGGCCAGCTCAAGACGGGCCGTGACGTCGTCATCGCCGCGCTGCTCGGCGCGGAGGAGTTCGGTTTCGCAACCGCGCCCCTCGTCGTCAGCGGCTGCATCATGATGCGCGTGTGTCACCTCGACACCTGCCCGGTCGGCATCGCGACGCAGAACCCGGAGCTGCGCGAGCGTTTCAGCGGCAAGCCGGAGTTCGTCGAGACGTTCTTCGAGTACATCGCCGAGGAGGTGCGCGAGATCCTCGCCGAGCTCGGTTTCCGTTCGATCGAGGAGGCCGTCGGGCACGTCGAGGCGCTCGACACAGACGAGGCCGTCGAGCACTGGAAGGCCAGTGGTCTCGACCTCGCGCCGATCTTCGCGAAAGCGGAGATGCCGTTCGGCGGTGAGCTGTTCAACACGCAGGGTCAGGATCACCACCTCGACGCTGCGCTCGACAACGAACTCATCGCGAAGGCGAAGGACGCCATCGAGCACAAGACGCCGGTCGCGTTCGAGACGAAGGTGTCGAACGTCAACCGCACCGTCGGCACGATGCTCGGCCACGAGTTGACCAAGCGCTACCTCGATGAATTGCTCCACGACGACTTCGTCGACATCACGCTGCGCGGTGCGGGCGGGCAGAGCTTCGGCGCCTTCATCCCGAAGGGCCTGACGCTGCGGCTCGTCGGCGAGGGCAACGACTACGTCGGCAAGGGCCTGTCGGGTGGGCGCATCATCATCCGTCCCGACACCGAGACGGCCCTCGTCGCCGAGGAGAACGCCATCGCGGGCAACGTCATCGGTTATGGCGCGACCAGCGGTGAGATCTTCCTGCGCGGCAAGGTCGGCGAACGCTTCTGCGTCCGCAACTCGGGAGCGACGGCCGTCGTCGAGGGCGTGGGCGATCACGGCTGCGAGTACATGACCGGTGGTCGCGTGCTCATCCTCGGCGCGACCGGACGCAACTTCGCGGCCGGCATGTCGGGCGGTGAGGCGTACGTCCTCGATCTCGACGCCGACCTCGTCAACCGCGAGCTCGTCGAGGTCACCGGTCTGCGCGCCGAGGACGAGGACGTCGTCAAGGAGCTGCTGACGAAGCACGCCGCCGAGACGGGTTCATCCGTCGCCGAGTCGTTGCTGAACGACTGGCCTGCGAGCCTCGTCCGTTTCTCGCTCGTCACGCCGCGTGAGTACCAGCGCGTGCTGAGCATCCGCAAGGACGCCGAAGGCATGGGCGTCGACCCCGACAGCGCCCAGGTGTGGGACAAGATCATGGAGGTGAGTTGACGTGGCTGACCCCCGCGGATTCCTCAAGACCCGGGAGCGCGAGCTGCCCGAACGTCGCCCCGTTCCCGTTCGCATCCGCGACTGGAAGGAGGTGTACGAGGAGCAGCAGCTCGGCACCCTGCAGCGTCAGGCCGGCCGATGCATGGACTGCGGCATCCCGTTCTGTCACTCGGGCTGCCCCCTCGGCAACCTCATCCCCGAGTGGAACGACCTGTCGTGGAAGGGTGAGTGGGAGGAGGCCATCGAGCGCCTCCACGCCACGAACAACTTCCCCGAGTTCACCGGACGCCTGTGCCCCGCGCCCTGCGAGACGGCGTGCGTGCTCGGCATCAGCCAGCCCGCCGTCACGATCAAGCAGGTCGAGAAGACGGTCGTCGAGGAGGGCTTCGAGCGTGGTTACGTCACGCCGCAGGTGCCGACGCGCCTGACGGGCAAGACGGTCGCCGTCGTCGGTTCGGGGCCCGCGGGCCTCGCCGCCGCGCAGCAGCTGACGCGCGCCGGGCACACCGTCGCCGTGTTCGAGCGCGACGACGCCCCCGGTGGCCTGATGCGCTACGGCATCCCCGAGTTCAAGATGGAGAAGGGCATCCTCGATCGTCGCATCGAGCAGATGAAGGCCGAGGGCACCCGTTTCCGCTGCAACACCGAGATCGGCGTGACGCTGACGGCGGAGCAGCTGCGCTCGCGCTACGACGCCGTCGTCCTCGCGATGGGCGCGACGGTGCGTCGCGACCTGCCGGTGCCGGGGCGCGAGCACACGGGCACGTACCAGGCGATGGAGTACCTGCCCCAGGCCAACCGCGTCGCGCTCGGCGGCGAGGTCGAGGGTCAGATCCTCGCGACCGGCAAGGACGTCGTCGTCATCGGTGGTGGCGACACCGGAGCCGACTGCATCGGTACGGCGCTGCGTCAGGGCGCGAAGTCGGTGACGAGCCTCGAGATCATGCCGCAGCCCGGCGAGGAGCGTCCGGCCAACCAGCCGTGGCCGACGTACCCGATGATCTTCCGCGTCGCCTCGGCGCACGAGGAGGGTGGCGAGCGCGTCTACTCCGCCTCGACGAAGGAGATCCTCGCGGACGACGACGGCAACGTCAGCGGTCTGAAGATCGTCGAGGTGAAGTTCGTCGACGGCAAGTTCGAGGAGGTCGAAGGCTCGGAGCGAGTCATCCCGGCGCAGCTCGTGCTGCTCGCGATGGGCTTCCTCGGCCCGCAGGGCGAGGGTCTGCTCGAGCAGCTCGGCGTCGACACCGACGAGCGCAGCAACGTGCAGCGCGACGCGAACTACATGTCGAGCGTGCCCGGCGTGTTCGTCGCCGGTGACTGTGGGCGCGGCCAGTCGCTCATCGTGTGGGCGATCGCCGAGGGCCGCAGCGCGGCGCGCGGCGTCGACATGTGGCTCATGGGTGACTCGACGTTGCCCGCGCCGATCAAGCCGACGGATCGTCCGCTGACGGTGTGATCGTCCGCATGTGTTGACGCCTGATCGCGCGTCGTGGAAGCCCCTGCCGCCCTCGTGGCGGCGGGGGTTTCCGCGTCGTCGCGGGCCTACCCGCGAGTACGGTGACGGGGGTCTCACCGGGCGAGATGGTCGACTGAGGGAACGCTCGCGCGGGCGATAGGGTTGGCAGCATGCGTCGCGCGAAAATTGTTGCCACCCTTGGCCCTGCTACCGACTCTGCCGAACGGACGCGTGAGCTCGTCGAGGCCGGCCTCGACGTCGCCCGCTTCAACCTCTCCCACGGTTCGTACGAGGAGCACCAGACCCGGTACGACCACGTCCGCGCCGCCGCTGCGGCGACGGGTCGCGCCGTCGGCGTCCTCGCCGACCTGCAGGGCCCGAAGATCCGCACCGCTCGTTTTTCCGCGGGCCCGGTCGACCTCGCGAAGGGCGACCGCTTCACCATCACGACCGAGGACGTCGACGGTGACTCCGAGCGCGTCGGCACGACGTACAAGGGCCTGCCGGGCGACGTCAACGTCGGCGACATGCTGCTCGTCGACGACGGCAAGGTCGCGCTGCGCGCGGTCGAGGTGACGGCCACGGACGTCGTGACCGAGGTGGTCGTGCCGGGCCGCGTCTCGAACAACAAGGGCATCAACCTGCCCGGTGTCGCGGTGAGCGTGCCCGCGCTCAGCGAGAAGGACGAGGCTGACCTGCGCTGGGCGTTGAAGGCCGGCGCCGACCTCATCGCGCTGTCGTTCGTGCGCGACGCCGCCGACATCACGCGCTGCCACGAGATCATGGACGAGGTGGGCATCCGTCGCCCCGTCATCGCGAAGATCGAGAAGCCGCAGGCGGTCGAGAACCTCATCGAGATCATCGAGGCGTTCGACGGCATCATGGTCGCGCGCGGTGACCTCGGCGTGGAACTGCCGCTCGAGGACGTGCCGATCGTGCAGAAGCGTGCCATCGAGCTCGCGCGCCGCGCGGCGAAGCCCGTCATCGTCGCGACGCAGGTGCTCGAGTCGATGATCGAGAATCCGCGCCCGACGCGCGCCGAGGCCTCCGACTGCGCCAACGCGGTGCTCGACGGCGCGGACGCCGTCATGCTGTCGGGGGAGACGTCGGTCGGTGCGTGGCCGATCGAGACGGTCAAGACGATGGCGCGCATCATCTCCTCGACGGAGGAGCACGGCCTCGAGCGCGTGCCCGACCTCGGCATCCAGCCGCACACGAAGGGCGGCGTCGTGACGAAGGCCGCCGTCGAGGTGGGGGAGACGCTCAGGTGCACGCATCTGGTCAACTTCACGACGACGGGCGACTCGGCGCAGCGCATGTCGCGTCTGCGTCCGCGCCTGCCGATCGTCGCGTTCACGCCGTCGGAGACGGTGCGTTCGCAGCTCGCGCTCGTGTGGGGCGTGCAGACGGAGTGCAGCCCGAAGGTCAAGCACACGGACGAGATGTCGATGCAGGTCGACGAGATCTTCCTCGGCGACGGTCGCTGCATCGAGGGTGACCTCGTCGTCATCGCCGCCGGTTCGCCTCCCGGCATCCCCGGTTCGACGAACGCGCTGCGCGTGCACAAGATCGGCGACGCGAAGAACCGCGTCGCGCCGGCCTACGAGGACCACGAGAAGGCCCGTAGCGCCGCCGCGCAGAACTGATACTGCCTCAGTCCTTGATCGGCGCTGCTGCCCCCGCGCCCGGTGCGCGGGGGCAGCGCGCGTTCGGGTAAGGTGAGCGGGCACCAGCCGACGTGGTGGAATGGCAGACACGGAGCACTCAAAATGCTTTGCCGCAAGGCGTGGGGGTTCGAATCCCCCCGTCGGCACGCGCACAGGGCTCGACCGTCGAGGTCGAGCCCTTCGTCGTTCCGCGGCGGCGGCGCTAGGCTGGCGCGCATGCTCTCCAAGGACACGCAGCTGTGCATCTCGATGTCGGGGCGCCCGAGCAACATCGGCACGCGCTTCCACAACCGGCTCTATGACGAGCTGGGGCTCGACTTCGTCTACAAGGCGTTCTCGCCGGTTGATCTCGCGCAGGCCGTCGCCGGCATCAGGGGGCTGCCGATCCGGGGCGCGGCAGTGAGCATGCCGTTCAAGGAGCAGGTCATCCCGATGCTCGACGCGCTCGACGAATCGTCGAAGGCCATCGACTCCGTCAACACGATCGTCAACGACGACGGCGTCCTCACCGGCTACAACACCGATTACGTCGCCGTCGCGTCGCTGCTGCAGACCCACGGCGTGCCGACCGACCTGCGCATCGCCGTGCGCGGCTCGGGCGGCATGGGCAAGGCGGTCGTCGCCGCGTGCCGCGACACCGGCTTCACGCGCGGAACGATCGTCGCGCGCAACGTCGAGGCGGGGGAGAAGCTCGCCGCGCAATACGGCTGGGAGCACTCGCGCGATGTGCCGGAAGGCACCGACGTCCTTGTCAACGTCACGCCCCTCGGCATGGCCGGTGGTGAGGGCGTGGGGCGGTTGAGCTTCACCACCGACGAGATCGACGCCGCGACGTGGATCTTCGACGTCGTCGCGAGCCCGAGCGACACGCCGCTCGTCGTCGCCGCGCGGGAGCGGGGCAAGAACGTCATCACCGGCGCCGAGGTCATCGCGCTGCAGGCCGCCGAGCAGTTCGTCCTCTACACCGGCGTACGCCCCAGCGACGAGCAGATCCGTACCGCGTCCGAGTTCTCGCGCCAGGACGCGTAGGATTTTCGCCGTGAGTGAGACGAGCGACCAAGACCAGCGCCTGCGCGTCGTCGTGGCGGAGGACGAATCTCTCATCCGCCTCGACCTCGTCGAGATGCTCGATGCGGGCGGCTACGACGTCGTCGCCGCCGTCAGCGACGGGGAAGCGGCCGTGGCTGCGATCGCCGAGCACCGACCCGACCTCGCGCTGCTCGACGTCAAGATGCCCCGCAAGGATGGCATCAGCGCCGCCGAGGAGATCGGCGCCGACGGCCTCACCCCCGTCGTCCTCCTGACGGCGTTCAGCGACCGCCACCTCGTCGAACGCGCGAGCGACGCGGGCGTCATGGCCTACGTCGTCAAACCGTTCACCTGGAACGACCTCGGCCCGGCGCTCACCGTCGCGACCCGCCGATGGCGCGAGATGCGCGCCCTGCGCGACGAACTCGCGGCGATCAACGCCAAGCTCGAGACGCGCAAACAACTCGACCGGGCGAAGGGCATCCTCACCACCAAGCTCGGCCTCGACGAACCCGCGGCGTTCCGCTGGATCCAGAAGACCGCGATGGATCGTCGCCTGTCGATGCAGAAGGTCTGCGACGGCGTGATCGCCGAGTTCGGCGACGCCTGACGCGAGAAGGGTTGCGGAGGTTCGCGCGATGGGTATCGCGAGCCTCCACAACCCTTCGTCGCCAGAGGAGGCGTCTCAGCCCTTCGGCAGATCCCGCAGCATGCACGTGATGCGGGCGGTGCAGGTGCGGTTGCCCTCATCGTCGGTGATGACGACGTCGTACGCCGCGAGGGTGCGCCCGATCGACAGCGCCGTCGCGGTCGCCGTCACGATGCCGCTCCTCGCGGAACGGTGATGCGTCGCGTTGATGTCGAGCCCGACAGCGAATCGTCCCGGCCCGGCGGCCATGTTCGCCCCGATGGAGCCGACGCTCTCGGCGATGACGACGTTCGCGCCGCCGTGCAGCAACCCGAACGGCTGCGTGTTGCCCTCGACGGGCATCGTCGCGACGACACGCTCGGGGGAGGCCTCGAGCACGCGGATGCCCATGCGCTCGTCGAGCGTGCCGCGGCTCATCTGCGCGAGTTCGTCGAGCATCTGCTCCTGCGTCATCTCGGGCGCGTGGGTTGCGTTCTCGGGCGTGGGGGAGCTCGTCATGGTCTCGCCTTTCGGGTTGTCGGTGCTGGGACATAGGCTGCCACGTGTGAAGCGCTTGTTGTTGTTGGACGGACATTCCCTCGCCTACCGGGCCTTCTTCGCGCTGCCCGCGGAGAATTTCTCGACCTCGACGGGGCAGCACACGAACGCCGTGTACGGCTTCACGTCGATGCTCATCAACCTGCTGCGCGACGAGGAACCGACGCACCTCGCCGTCGCGTTCGACGTGTCGCGTCAGACGTTCCGCAGCGAGGAGTACGCCGAGTACAAGGCGGGCCGCGCGACGACGCCGAGCGAGTTCAAGGGGCAGGTGAGCCTCGTCAAGGAGGTGCTCGACGCGATGGGCGTCACGCACCTCGAGCTCGACGGGTACGAGGCCGACGACATCCTCGCGACACTCACCACCCAGGCGACGCAGGCCGGTTTCGACGAGGTGCTCCTGTGCTCCGGCGACCGCGATGCGCTGCAGCTCGTGCGCGACAACGTCACCGTGCTGTACCCCGTCAAGGGCGTCTCGGAGCTGACGCGCATGACGCCCGCCGCCGTCGAGGAGAAGTACAGCGTGCCGCCCGAGCGCTACAGCGACCTCGCCGCGCTCGTCGGCGAGAAGAGCGACAACCTGCCCGGCGTGCCCGGTGTCGGCCCCAAGACGGCCGCGAAGTGGATCGGGCAGTACGGCGACCTCGAGGGCCTCGTCGCCAACGTCGACCAGATCAAGGGCAAGGCCGGCGAGAACGTGCGCGCCCACCTCGATGGCGTGCTGCGCAACCGACGCCTCAACCAGCTGCTCGTCGACGTGCCGCTGCCCGTGACGCCGGACGACCTCGCGCGCCACGACTGGAACCGTGACGAGGTGCACCGCGTCTTCGACGGTCTCGAGTTCAAGGTGCTGCGCGACCGCCTGTTCGCGACGCTCGGCACGGCGCAGCCCGAGGCGGAGGGCGACGTCAGCGTCGACGGCGTCGTGCTCGGCGACGGCGAGGTCGAGACGTGGCTCGCCGGTATCACCGGGCGCGCCGGGCTGTTCGTCGACGGCACGTGGGCGAAGGGCGCGGGTGACGCGAGCGGCCTGGCGATCGCCGACGAGAGCGGCCGCGCCGCGTACGTCGACCTGACGACCCTCGCACCCGAGGACGAGCAGGCGCTTGCCGAGTGGCTCGCCGACGTGACGAAGGCGAAGGCCCTGCATGACGCGAAGGGCCCGATGCACGCCCTCGCCGCGCGCGGTCTCACCCTCGCCGGGCTGACGAACGACACCGCCATCGCGGCCTACCTCGTGCGACCCGACCAGCGCTCGTACGGGTTCGAGGATCTGCTGCTGCGCTACTGTCACATCGAACTGCCCGAGACCAGCAAGCAGGCAGCCGGTCAGGGGATGCTCGACCTCGGTGACGTCGGCGCCACGCAGGGCGACGACGCCATGGCGCGCGCCGCGGCCGTCGCGACCCTGGCCGACGCGCTCGACGAGGCGGTCGCCGACGTCGGTGGCATCGAGCTCATGGCCGAGCTCGAGCTGCCGATCGTCGAGGTGCTCGCGACGATGGAGCAGGCAGGCATCGCCGTCGACCTCGACGCGCTGCACGAACTCGAAGCCGACTACGACGCGCAGGTCGTCGCCGCACAGCAGGACGCGTGGGACGCGATCGGTGGTGAGCAGGTCAACCTCGGCTCGCCGAAGCAGTTGCAGGTCGTGCTGTTCGAGACCCTGGGCCTGCCGAAGACCAAGAAGACGAAGACGGGGTACACGACGGACGCCGAGGCGATCGCCGACCTGTCGGAGAAGGCGCCGCACCCGTTCCTCGACGCTCTGCTTCGTCACCGTGACGCCTCGAAGCTGCGCTCGACGGTGCAGGGCCTCATCAAGTCGATCGGTGACGACGGCCGCATCCACACCACCTACCAGCAGACGATCGCGGCGACCGGGCGCCTCAGCTCGACCGACCCGAACCTGCAGAACATCCCGATCCGCACCGAATCGGGTCGACGCATCCGTCGCGTCTTCGTGGTCGGCGAGGGCTACGACTGCCTCATGTCCGCCGACTACAGCCAGATCGAGATGCGAGTCATGGCGCACCTGTCCGGCGACGAGGGCCTCATCCAGGCCTTCAACGACGGCGAGGACCTGCACCGGTTCGTCGGCTCACGCGTGTTCGGCGTCGAGCCGAGCGAGGTGACCTCCGAGATGCGCGCGAAGGTCAAGGCGATGTCGTACGGCCTCGCGTACGGGCTGTCGGCGTTCGGCCTGAGCAAGCAGCTGCGCATCTCCACGGCCGAGGCGCAGCGCCTCATGGACGGCTACTTCGAACGCTTCGGTGGGGTGCGCGACTACCTGCGTCAGATCGTCGACGACGCGCGCGCGACCGGCTACACCGAGACGATGATGGGTCGGCGCCGCTACCTGCCCGACCTGACGAGCGACAACCGTCAGCGCCGCGACATGGCCGAGCGGATGGCGCTCAACGCGCCGATCCAGGGCTCGGCGGCCGACATCATGAAGAAGGCCATGCTCGGCGTCGACGAGGCGTTGCGCGCGGCGAACCTGCGCTCGCGGGTGCTCCTGCAGGTGCACGACGAACTCATCGTCGAGGTCGGCGCGGGCGAACGCGACGAAGTCGAACGCATCGTGCGCGAGCAGATGGGTGCGGCCGCCGACCTCGCGGTGCCGCTCGACGTCAACGTCGGCACCGGACGCAGCTGGCAGGACGCCGAGCACTGACGGCCGCCGCCCGTGAGGGTCGACAGCCGGCACGTCGGGTCGGCCGGTGAGAAGAAAACGTTCGCAGCTGCCTCTCGGCCGAGCAGCCGACCTAGAGTGGAAGATTCCGGTTGGGGATCTTTTTCACTCATCTCGGAGGTGCTCATCACCGCTTCGGGCCCGGGGGCCCACGGTTTCGGCCGGGGACCCTTCGAGCCGTTGATGGGGCTCTTGGCCCAGTCGCTCACCGACGTCGAGTGTCACACGGCGGGCGCGCACACCCGGTGTGACGACGGCGTCGTCCCCGATGACGCAGTCGTCCAGCACGGCGCCCGCCCCCACGACCGCGCCGGGCCCGATGATGCAGCCGTTCACGATGGCGTCGGCGGCGACGCGTGATCCGCCCAGCAGCAGGCTGCCGCGGATAGCACCCGCGTCAGGGGTGCCAGCAACCGCCCCCGCTCGCAGGTCGACGGCGTCGAGGTCACGCTCACGCGCCCAGGCGAGGTTCGCCGCCAGCAGGGCGGCGGGCGTGCCGATGTCGTGGAACGGTGCGTCGTCGCGGTGGACGAACACCCCGCCTCGCTCGCTCGCCTCAGGAAACACCTCGCGTTCGAGGGAGACGACCGCGTCGACGGGCACGAGATCGACCAGGGCGGGGGAGACGACGTACGTGCCCGCGTTGACGACGCCCGCAGGCGCGCCTGGCGGCTTCTCCTCGAACGCCGTGACGCGCCCGGCCTCGTCGAGGTGTAGCAACCCGTACGCCGACGCGTGGGGCACGGCGCGTCCGTGGATCGTGGCGAGCACCGGGGGTGCGTCGCCGGCGCGAACGGCACACTCCCGGTGCGCCCGGTGCGCGGCGACCTGCGCGCCGAGGTCATGCTCGGTGATGAGGTCGCCGTTGAGGACGAGCACGTCGTCGTCGGACGCGAGATCGAGCAACCCGCACGCGTGACGCAGCGCGCCACCGGTGCCGAGCGGATGCTCCTCACGGCTGTAGCGCAACCGGACGCCGTACGCGTCGCCGTCACCCAGCGCCGGACGAAAGGCGTCCGCGTGGTACGAGGTCGCGAGCACGACGGATTCGACGCCCGCCGCCGCGAGACGATGAAGTTGGTGCGCGATGACGGGTTCGTCACCGATCGGCAACAGGTGCTTCGGCGTGCGGCGCGTGAACGGCAGCAGCCGGGTGCCGTACCCACCGGCCAGGACGACGGCGTGCAGGCTCATCGGCCGCTGGTGCTCGACGCACTCGACGAGCTGGTGCTGGACGCGCCCGACCCGTCACCGTGCTGCTGGATCTGCGGGGCGAGCCAGTTCCAGAAGATCGGGCCGGACTCGCTGGTGAAGTGCAGCCCATCGGCGTAGAGGTTCACGCCGTTGATGCGGCCGTGATACTGCCCGCCGGGGCAGAGGAAGCCGAACTGGTCGATGAGGGTGACTCCGTTGGAACTCGCCCAGCCCTTCGCCACGTCGTTGAGATGCTCGACCTTCGCGGTGTCGTTGGTCGCGACGACCGTCGGGTCGGTTCCTATCGTCGGCACGCGGTGGCACGACAGGTCGACGAGGTAGGGGTGGGTGATGTTCTGCTGCTTCGCCTTCTGCGCGACGCCGTCGAGGCTGGAGCGCACGAACGCGTCATGCTCGGCGCTGCCGGCGCGAAGCATCCGTCCGTCGACCGCGTAGTCGTTGAGCAGGTTCTGCGGCAGGAAATACAGCATCGTGTCGCGCCCGGCGAGGCCGTAGTACCAGTCGTCATGGAACTGGTCGCACTTCGACAGCGACGGCACCGGCTGGCCGCCACTGCTCTCCTGCCCGGCGAACGTCGTGCATCCAAAGCTCGCTGATTCCGTCAGCTGCAGGTCGGGAAAGCGTGTCTGCGGGAAGTTGGCGAACAGGCTGTGCGGGATCGAGTTGCCGACGAGGATCGCCTTGACGTCCTCACCGGGCGTGTATGTCTTCATCGCGTACGTCAGTTCGCCGCCACCCGAACCGGCTTCCAGATCGGAACCGCCACCCGAGACGTGCGGTAGCGCCAACGCCCCACCGGCGACGACGAGTGCCGCCGCGGCGGCCGCGATCGGGGCGAGCCGACGAGGTGCAGGCGAGCGCGGCCACAGGGCGCGCACCCCGCCACGGCGCACGGGCTGCTCCACGAAGCGGTAGGTCGCCGTCGCGAGCACGAGGGCGGCGACGGCCTGGACGACGCCCGCCCACGCCGCGTCGAGGCCGAGACGCTCGGGCGCAAGGTAGACGTGCAGCGGCCAGTGCCACAGGTACAGCGCGTAGCTGATGAGCCCGAGCCGGCGCAGCCACTCGAACGACAGCACGTGCTGGAAGCTGTTCGGGTGCGGCGAGGCTGCCGCGAGGATCGGCACGAGCGCGACGACGCAGAACGCGACGAGCCCGCCACGGAACAGCCCGGACGACGACTCGTCGAACGTCAGCATCGCGATGACCAGCGCGAAGAGCGCCGGCCACGCGAGACGTTCGAGCCACAGCAGCCACGGCGCGGGGCGCGCATGACCCCACTGCGACGGCCCGATCCAGGCACCCGCGGCGGCGCCGATGAGCAGTTCGAACGCGCGGGTGTCGGTGCCGTAGTAGACGCGCGTCGGGTCGACGCCGGGCACGTACAGGTGCGCCATCCACAGCGCCGACGCAGCAGCGAGCGCGAGCAACCAGAACGCGAGGTGGCGGCGGCGCGTGAGGAACCGCGTGAGCGCGAGCAGCAGGAGCGGGAACAGCAGGTAGTACTGCTCCTCGATGGCGAGCGACCATGCGTGACGCAGGGGAGAGGGCGTGCCGTTCGAGGCGAAGTAGGCCTCGTCACCGGAGATGAAGTGCCAGTTCGCGACGTACGCGAGGGTCGAGAGCACGTCGAGCGAGACGGCGTAACGACGCGACGGCAACGTCCAGAACGTCGCCATGACAAGCACCGCGAGAAGGACGACGACGAGCGTCGGCATGAGCCGTCGGGCGCGTGCCAGCCAGAACCCGCGCAGGTCGATGCCGCCGCGTTGGACGTACTCGCGCACGAGCAGCGTCGTGATGAGGTAGCCGGACAGGACGAAGAACAGGTCGACGCCGAGCCACCCGCCGCGCGCCGCGTTCGGCCACAGGTGGAACACGAGGACACCGAGCACCGCGAGCGCCCGCAGGCCGTCGAGGGCCGGGCGGTATGTCAGGGGGGTGTGGGGGCGGCGAGCCACGGTCGATCCTCTTCCACGAGTCATTCGTTCGAAGCCCTGAGTGTATTTGTGACATACACCTCATTGCAGGTGAATCCACCGCTAGCATGCGGTCATGCTGAACACGAACGATGAGGCGGGCCCCACGGGTCTCGCGACCGGCACGAAGATCGCTGCCATCATCTCCGCGCTGCTCCTGGCCGTCGCGGTCTACTTCTTCGTCTCCCCGACGAACTTCCGGGGCAAGGACGGCAGCCTGTTCGGCTGCGGTTCGCCGATGTCCCCCAACACCTCCGGCCTCGCGAAGGGGCAGTGCAACATCATCGAGGGGCAATCGCTGCACCGCGCGCTGCTGTTCCTCGCGCTCGCGCTCACCACCGCCGCGCTCGGCTACCTCCTGTTCGGCACGCACGGCTCCGGGCGCGCCGCACGCGGACGCGAGCGCTACGACCGTTATGACGAGCACGACGACGATGACGACGAGCGTCCGGTGCGTCCCGCGCGGCGCGAGCGTCGTGACGCCGAGGAGCGTCCCGCACGTCGTGCACGCCTCGGTGACGAGGACCGCGACGCAGAGCGCCACGAGCGCGGCGTGCGCATCGGGAAGGTCGAGCGGGCCGCAGGCGACGACGGCGAGGACGACGACGTGCACGAGCGCCGCACCGCGCGCGGGCGCAAGCGCCTGTCGGACCAAGAGCGCGACTGACGCTGCCCGTACCGGCCCCGCGAAACGAGGCCAGGAGAAACGACGATGGCCTCAAAACTGTTCGCCTACCGCCCCGGGCTCGACGGCATCCGCGGCTACGGCATGGTCGTGTTCATGCTGTGGCACGTCGGTGTACTGACGTTCCTGCCCGGCGCGTGGATCCTCATGAACGTCTTCTTCATCCTCTCGGCGTTCCTCATCACGCGCCTGCTGCTCGCCGAGCAGCGTGAGTTCGGGTGGATCAGCGTGCGTGAGTTCTACCGACGGCGCGTGCGTCGCCTCGCGCCGGCGCTGCTGGTCATGGTCGGCGCCGTCACCCTCGACGGGTGGGCGTTCGCGCCAGCCGCGGAGCGCACGTACCTGCGCGGCGACATCCTCGCGACCCTGACGTACGTCATGAACTGGCGCCTCGTGCTGCGCGACGATCAGTACTTCGAGGAGTTCACCCACCCGAGCATCACGCGCCATGCGTGGAGCCTGTCGGTGGAGGAGCAGTTCTACCTCGTCGTGCCGCTGCTCATCATCGCGGCGCTGACGTACGCGCACCGCCGCAGCGCGCGCACCGCGGGGTTCGTCGTCCTCGCGCTCGCGTCGGCGGCGTGGGCGTCGACGATCGATCTCGACTCACCGGGCGGGCAGGCACACGCCTATTACGGCACCGACGTGCGCATGCAGGCCCTCGCCCTCGGTGTCGCGGCGGGCGTGTGGACGGGGCATCGTGGACGTGGTGGTGGGCTGCTGCGGGCACGGGATCGTCGCGATCTGCTCGATGCGGGAGACCGCCGGCTCGAGATCCTCGGCTGGGTCGGCCTCGTCGCGACGCTCGCAGGCATCGCGCTCATCGAGCCGCTGAGTGACTGGATGTTCACCCGCGGCGGGATGCTCCTCACGAGCCTCGCCGGCCTCGCGTGGATCATCGGGTGCGCCCAACGCGTGCCCACGCCCCTCGTGCGGCTGCACGCCAACCGTCTCGCGGTGCACACCGGCAAGATCTCCTACGGGCTGTACCTCTACCACTGGCCCATCTACCTGTGGCTCGTGCGCGCCTTCGGTCACGGGCACGTCATCCCGCTCGCGGTGGCGACGCTCGTGCTCTCGTACGCCGCCGCCGACGCGAGCTACCGCTGGCTCAGGAAGCCCGTCATCAAGCGCGGGGTGCGGGCCTTCGGTGGGCGGCGCGCGGGCGGCGCGGGCGCCGTCGGTCTCGTCGGGGTCCTCGTCGCGGCGCTGGCCATCCCCGCCGGGGCGAGCACGGCGGCCCACGAGGTGTCTGCGCCGCAGTACCCGCAGTACGTCGCGCACATCCCGACGCTCGTCGAGGGCCAGGCGACGTACACGCCGCCCGCCCGACCACTCGCCGTCACGCTGTACGGCGACTCGGTGCCGTACTTCCTCGCCCAGCGCATGCCGAAGGACAACTTCTCGAACCTCGTCGTGACGAACGCCGGCGCCCCCGGCTGCGACCTGCTCGACGCGCCCGTGCAGTGGACGGCGACGCGTCAGCAACCCAACGACACGCCGTGTCGCGAAGCGAAGGCGGAGTTCGGGCCCACGGTGCGTTCTTCCGACTCCCGGCTGGCCGTGCTCATGCCGACGCTCTACCTCGCACTGCGACACGACGTCGACGGCAAGGTGCTGTGGCTCGACGACGAGGCCTACCGCGACCTCATCACCCGCACGCTGACGAAGACCCTCACCACCGCGCGCACCTCGGGCGCGGCGAAGTTCGCCGTCACGACCGTGCCGTGCCGCACCATCGACGAACTGCAGGTGCCGCCCGAGTACCGCGGCGACTTCGACAAGTTCCCCCAACTCGTCGCCGAGGCTGGGCACCCGAAACGGGTCAACGCGATCATCACGGCGTGGGCGAAGGAACACCACGTGCCCGTCCTCGACCTCGCGGGCGCGGTGTGCGGTTCGTCGTACCAGCCAACTCGCCACGGCATCACGCTCTACGACGACGGCATCCACTTCTCGCCCGAGGCGACCCCGATGATCTGGGGTTGGCTCGCGCCGCAGATCGTGGCGGCCGCCCGATGAACGAGGCAGCCCGATGAACATGGTGGCCAGACGATGAGCACATCCGCACGCTCGCGCGGGAGCCGTGTCGAGCGTCCCCGCACCGATCGTTACGCGGCCATGGACGGCTACCGCGGCCTGTTCGTCCTGCTCGTCATCGCGTATCACTTCGGCGCGACGGGCCTCGTCGGCGGCTGGGTGGGCATCAACCACTTCTTCGTGTTCTCCGGCTTCCTCATCGCGCGCATCCTCATCAAGGAACGTCAGCGCACCGGTCGCATCGACGTGCGCCGCTTCTACCTGCGTCGCGCGCGGCGCGTGCTGCCGGCGATGTTCGTCCTCGTCGCCGCAGTGCTGACGCACACCGCCTTCTTCGAGCAACCCGCCCAGCAGAAGCAGTTCGGCGGCGACGCACTCGCCACCCTGGGCTTCTACCTCAACTGGAGGTTGATAGGCCGGAGCGACAGCTACTTCGACCAGATCGGCAACCCGTCGCCGCTGCGTCACGCCTGGACGCTGTCCGTCGAGGAGCAGTTCTACGTCGTCATCCCGTTCCTCATCCTCGCGATCTGCGCACTCACGCGCTCGCGCCGCCTGCGCTTCACCCTCGTCATGGCGCTCGCCTGCCTCAGTGCGTGGTGGACGGCGCACCTCGGGCTCGCCTCGTTCGAGGATCAGGCGCGCCTGTACTACGGCACCGACACCCGCGTGCAGGCGTTGCTCGTCGGTGTCGCGTTCGGGTTCGCCTTCGGCGTCGGCGCCGACGGACGGGGGCCGCGCCTGCCGTCGCGCGAGGTGACACAGACCCTCGGCGTCCTCGGCACGATCGTGTCGATCAGCGCAGTATTCCTGCTCGACGCGCAGACCGAGTGGGTCTACGCGAAGGGCGGCGTGCTGCTGTTCGCGCTTGGCGCCTCGCTCATGGGCTGGTCGAGCATCGACCCGCGCGGCCTCGCCATCAACCGCGTCTTCGGCTGGCGGCCGCTGGCCTTCGTCGGACAGATCTCCTACGGCCTCTACCTCTACCACTGGCCGGTGCACCTGTGGCTGCGCCCCGACGTGCCGCAGCCCGCGCTCGGGTTCCTCCAGTTCGTCGTGACGTTCGCGCTCGCCGTCGTGAGCTTCCGCTACCTCGAGGCGCCGATCCTGCAGGACGGGTTGCGTGGCATGTGGCCGCACCTGCGACGCAGCCGTCGCCGGGCCCTCGCCATCGGCGCGTCGGGGGTGCTCGCGGTGGCGAGCGCCGCCCAGGCCCGCACGAGCGCACCCGGCGTGCCGACGGACGTGCCGCCGCTCGTCGCGGGGACGCCCGCGTACCGCACGGGCGCGCACCAGGACGCCGGCATCGTGGGCGACAGCGTGGGTTCCTCACTCGCGCAGGGTTTTTCGCCGTCGGTCTACACCGACCTGTCGATGAGCGACGCGACGATGATCGGCTGCGACCTCGTGCCCGCGCCGATCAGCCACGACGGCCAGGACGTCGCCGAGTCCACGCGCTGCGCGAGCTGGCGCGCGGGCGTCGAGAAGCAGTTGCGCGACGCGCACGCGCGCACCCTCGTCATCGTCGGTGACGCCCACTTCCTCACGACGCACCGCCTTGACGGCGTGCTCGCCGCGCCGCAGACGCCGCAGGGCGCGAAGTCGATCGAGCTGGCCCTCGACTCGTGGGCGCAGCGAGCCCGCGCCGCAGGCGTCGAGCGCACGGTCGTCGTCAATCTCCCGTGCCGACGCATCGACCCGGTGCGACTCGATCCGTCGTTGCGCTTCTTCGCCGAGCAGGGCTCGAACGACGCCGCCGTCGACTGGGCGAACGGCGTCATCGCGGCGTGGGTGAAGCATCACCCCGATGCGGCGCTCGCCGACCTGCACGCCCAGACGTGCAGCGCCGGGTACCGCTCCGTCATCAACGGGGTGAGCCTCTACGAGGACACGCTGCACTTCACCCCGCGCGGCGCCGCGATGATCTGGACGTGGCTCGCGCCGCAGGTGCAACGCGCGGGCGCCGCACGGTGAGGTTCGCCTCGGGCGGGGCGGCGCGGGAGTTGGCGAACACCGCATGCGAAAGTGCGCCCGACGTGTGACCATGGTCACCAGTTACCGCGCGGTACGCGCGCACACCTCTCGACCCTCACGACGGACGGAACGCCATGGACACCTCGACCTTCTTCCGCGACCTGCCGGCCCTGTTCGCCGGTGAGCCCGCGACGTCGGACCCGATCGACCCGCGTTGGTCGGCCCTGTGCGACGAGGTCGCGGGGTACACCGCGCCCAACGAGCTCGCCGTCCTCAACCATGCCGCCGCGACGATGCCCGCCGACGAGGCCTACCTCGAGGTCGGCACGTTCAAGGGCCGCTCGATCTGCGCCGCCGTGCAGGGCAACGGGGACAAGACGTTCGTCGCGATGGAGAACTTCATGGAGTTCGGCATGGCGGGCGAACTCGCGCGACGCGAACTCATGACGAACCTCGAGACCCACGCCGGGGACGCCGACGTCACGCTGCTCGAAGGTGACTGCTTCAAGCTCATGGTGCGCCCCGACGCGCTCGATCGCCCCGTCGGGGTCTACTTCTACGACGGTGAGCACACGCTGCTGTCGCACTACCTCGCGCTCGCCGCCGTCGAGCCGCTGCTCGCCGACGAGGCGCTCGTCCTCATCGACGACGCGTCGTGGCCGGTCGTGCAGAAGGCGCACAGGCTGTTCCTCAAGCAGCACCCGGGCTGGGAGATCGTCGAGCAGTGGGACGCCGCGCACGCCGACGACCCACGCTGGGCGAACGGCCTGCACGCGCTGACCTTCCGTCGCCGCCCCGGCACCGCGAAGCGCCTCAGCCGTCAGGACGAGATGCTGCGCCGCTACCAGACGACGGTGCAGGACCGCCTCAACGCGGCGATGTGGAAGGCCGTCGGCGTCGTGCCCGGGCCGATCACCGCCGTCGCGAAGGTGCTGCTCGGCCGCTCGCGTCAGATCGGTGACGACGGTGTGAAGAGCGACGGCCAGAAGAGCACTGACCAGCACTGAGCCCTGTTGGGCCGCGCCGAGCGAAACCGGCCCCCCGATGGGGGCGGTAGGACTAGGCCGACCAGCCTGAGCGGATGGGTCCGGTTCGAGCGGTGCGAGCCGACCTTGAGGTCGAAGGACGTCGGGGGTCAGCTCGTGTGATCGAGCACGAGCAGGTCCTCGGCGTCCTCGACGTGGGTGACGCGCGTGCTGCGCGAGCGCCACGCGCCGGCCACGACGACGACGCCCGCGCAGGCCGCGGCGAGCGTCACGATCTGCCAGACGCTGTCGTGCCACCAGAGCCACCCGGCGACGAGTTCCACGGCGACCATGACCCACGTCAGCATGCCGAGGCGCGTGTCGTCGCCCGCCATCTGCGAGAACAGCCACAACTGCGCGAGCGCCCAGACGGTGCCGAGTGCGAGGCACGCGATGACGAGGGAGCCGTTGCCGTCGAACGCGTGGCCACCGACGGAGGCGACCACGGCGTCAGCGTCGAGCAGCGACCCGACGACGCAGCCGACCACGCCGAGCGCGAGGACGAAACCGGCGGCCCGCCACAACGCGCGGGCGCCGTTCGCCGCGCCTGCAGTGTCACCGGACGCGACGCCACCCGAATCAGCGCCACCCGAATCGGCGGGAGATGCGGAGGCGCTCGAGGCGGCGAGGCGCGGCACGATGAGCAGCGCGAGGAACTGCGTGCCCCAGCACATGGCGCGCGCGAACGTCGAGGCGAGGCCGTAGGCGCCGGACGTCTCGGGGGCGAGGAAGTGACGCACGAGGACGACGTCGACGTTCGTCAGCGCCGTGAACGCGGCGAGCGTCGAGTTGGAGCGCCACATCTCGCGCGCCAACCCGTCGCTGCCCGCGCCGACGCCGACGAGCGCATCACGGCTCGCCCACCAACCGAACGCGGCGGCGCACCACGCGGCGAGCGCCATGACGACGAAGACCTCCGTGACGTTCGCGCCCGCCGCCGCGCACCCGAGCGCGCCGGCGACGCGGGTCGCCGCCGTCACGACGTAGAGCGCGGCGAGGCGGGCGATGGCGCCGCTGCCGAGCAGGACGCCCTGGTAGGCGCCCGTCAGCGTCATCGGCAGGAGCATGAACGCCATCGCGATCGTCGGCGCGAGGCCGCCGAGGTGGAACAGCGCGTCGACGCCGGGGGAGGCGAGCATCGTGACGACGCTCAGCGCGACGCCGACCCGCGCGGCGAGCCCCAGCCCGCTCGAGCGCAGCGACGGGTGCGCCCAACGTCGCGCGATGACGACCTGCAGCGCGCCTGCGGGGATGACGAGGACGATGCCGAGGGTGATGAGCGCCGAGTACGCGCCGAATCCGGCCGGCCCGAGCGCGCGCGTGAGGATGAGGACGAAGACGTAGCTGAGCAGGTTGCCGAGACCCATCGCGACGGCCAGCACGACGCCGCCGCGCCCTGACGGTGCCTCCGACGTGGCCTGCGTCGAGTCGGGAGCCGGAGCCGGGCGCGCGTCGGCGGATGTGGCGTTCACCTGCACGACCCTTCTTCCGAACGCCCGTGTGACGTGGGCTACCTGCTGGTTATATTAGGTGCTTCACGGTCGACCGTCCGTGAACCCCCTCGGCCCAGGCCCGGAAGGACGCTCGTGCGACGACCCATCCTGCGCCGCGGACGCCTCGATGCCTACGCCGTGGCCTGTGCCGTCGCCGCCGTGGTGCTCGCGGCCGTCGTCTTCCTCAACGATCTCGGCCACTTCAACACCGACATCAAGCCCGAGGTGTACCTCGCGCCGTGGGAGATGGTCGGCCGGTACCTGTCGTCGTGGACGGCGTCGCCGTACCTGGGGTCGGCGAACTTCAACGTCGGGCTCGTGCCCGTCCTGCTCGTGCTGTCCGCGCTGCGCGGCATCGGGCTGTCGCCGGAGTGGACGTTCAAGGTCTTCCACCTCGCACTGTGGCTCGTCGCGGCCTGGGGTGCCGCGCGCCTGACGCGCACCGTCGCGCCGCGTTCGACACGCTGGCTCGGGCTCGCTGCAGCCGTGTTCTATCTCGCCAATCCGTACGCGATCGCCGCGGGCAACACGCTCGCCATCGCCCTGCCGATGGCGTTCCTGCCATGGCTGCTGCTGTGCTACCTGCGCGCCCTGCAGCGGCCGTCGTCCTGGGCGTGGCCGGCGCTGTTCGGGCTCGCGTTCTTCGCGATGAGCGGCATGAACGTCGCCGTCGTGCCGCTGTTCCAGCTGTTCGGCATCATCCCGATCGCCGCCGTCGCGCGCTGGCACCTGCACCGCACCTGGCGCGAGGTCGCCGCCGTCACCGCGAAGTGCGCGCTGTTCGTCATCGCCGTGTCGCTGTACTGGCTCGTGCCGGCGATGTCGGCCGTCGCCACCGGCAGCCAGATCGTCGGCACGTCAGAAACTCTCGACGGCATCCACAAGGTCTCCTCGTTCACCGAGGTGCTGCGCGGGCTCGGGCTGTGGCCACTGTACGGCCACGGCGACGCCGGACCGTGGGTGCCGCAGAACGCCGCCTACATCACGAGCCCCTGGGTCATCGCCCTGACGGCCCTGTGGCCCGCGCTGGCGCTCGTGTCGCTGCGCTGGGCCCGCACCGGGGTGCGGCGCGCCGCGGCGCTGACGGCGGCGATCGCGGCCGTCGTCATGGTCGGGCTGTTCCCGGGTGAGAACGATGCGGAGAGTCCCGCGGGTTGGCTCATCCAGGCCGTGCTGGCGTTCCCGCCGCTCGCCGCCTTCCGCACGACCAACAAGATCGGTGCGCTGCTCGCGCTGTCGTTCGCCGTCGCCCTCGCGTTCGGCGCCGTCCATCTCACGCGTCTCGTGCGCCGCCGTTCCGGTCTCGCGCCGATCGCCGCGGCGCTCGCGAGCATCGTCGTCGCCGCCTGGATGCTGCCGGCCCTGGCGAACGGGCTCTACATCTCGCGCATGGACATCCCGTCGTACTGGGACGACGCCGCCCGCGCCGCCGATGACGGCGCCCCGCACTCCTCGACGCTCGTCCTGCCGGGCCAGACGCGCCCGACGTACCGCTGGACGGTGCAGCGCCCCGACGACCTGACGAACTCCCTGCTGAAGCGCGACGCCGTCATCCCCGAGACGACACCGAACGCGAGCGCCCCCGGCGGCAACTTCCTCGCGGCCCTCGACGACACCGTCCAGTCCGGTACGGCGTCGGGCGGCATGGTGTCGACGTTCGCGCGCTACCTCGGCTCCGACAACGTCCTCGTGCGCCACGACACCGTCTGGGAGAACGACGGGGGAGCGCGCCCGGCCGTCGTCCAAGCCCTCATCGGCACCGACACCGGCCTGTTCGGTTCCGGCAACTTCGGCAAGCCCGGGCAGAACGTCCTGTCGCCGGTCGCCTCGCCCGCCGGGTACGACGAGGCGAGCCTGCGCCCCGTGCAGCTGTACACCGTGCGTGACCCGCGAACGGCCGTGCGGGCGCAGAGCATGGCGAACTCCCTCGTCGTCGCGGGTGACGGCTGGTCGTTCCCCGAGATGGTGAACGCCGGGCTGCTGCGCACGTCACCGAGCGTGCAGTACGCGCAGGATCTCGACGCCGCAGCCCTGACGCGCGCGCTGCAGGCCAAGGGGCGCCTGGTCATCACCGACACGAACGCGCGACGCTCCGCCATCGCGCAGCGCCTCACCGCGGGCAACGGCGCGCTGCTCGCCGCGGGCGACCCTCTCGGCACGACGCGCACGCTCGGCGATTCGCCCGACGATCAGACGGTGCTGCTGCGCTCCGGGACGCTCGTCACCGCGACCACCTCCGGCGGCACGTTCTTCGACCTGCCGTACGCGGTGCCCGAGAACGCGTTCGACGGCAACCCCGACACGAGCTGGCGCTTCGGCGACTTCCGCCGCGCCGTCGGTCAGCGCCTCGACCTCACCCTGCCCGCGAGCCAGACGCTCGGTGACGTCACGATCGCCCAACCCGACCTCGGCCCCGTCAAGATCGACAAGGCGACGATGACGGCGGGTGGCCGCTCCGTCACGGTGCGCGTCCCCGATTCGGGCAAGGCCACCTTCCACATGGGCGGCGTGAGCGCGGACCGCGTCAGCGTCCACATCGACAGCATCCGCGGCGACGGCTTCAACCTCGTCGGCATCTCCGAACTGGGCCTGCCGGGGCCAAAGGCGACGCGTGCCGCGCGCACCCCGACGACGCTGACACGCCTCTACACAGGCCTCGACGACGCGGGCCGCTCGGCGTTCTCGTCCGCGCCCCTCGACGTCCTGCTGCGCCGCGTCGAGAACACGCCCGCGGCCGCCGACGACAGCGAGATCGCGCTGCGCCGCGTCGTCTCCCTGCCGCAGGGCCGCACCTTCAACGGGGATGCCCGCGTGCGGATCGACGGCGACGACCTGGAGAAGATCTACGACGAGGTCGCCGGGTACAGCGACGCGGTGCGTGCGACGTCGTCGGGCGTGTGGTTCGACAAACGCCAGTACCGTGCCTCGGCCGCGGCCGACGGCAAGAGCGACACGGGCTGGGTGCCCGGGGGAGCCTCGCCCAAGGGCGCCTGGTGGCAGCTGACGACGGCGCCGCGCGACATCACCAGCGTCGACCTCACGCAGAAACCGACGCTCGGCGACGCGAAGCGCACGCAGTGGGCGACGAAGGTGTCGGTGCTCGTCGACGGCAAGAAGGTCGCGAGCTCGTCGGTGAACAAGAACGGCGACACGCACATCGCGCTGCCCGACGGCACCCGCGGCTCGCGCGTGCGGGTCGTCATCGACGCCTCCGACGGCCCGGAGCTCGCGACGCCCGCCGAGTTCACCCGCATCGACACGGGCGCGTCGATGAAGACCTCCGACCTCGGCCCGTTCGACTCACCCGGCAAGAACCGCTGCCTCGACGTCGCGACGATCGACGGGCGCGCCGTGCCGATGCGCCTCGACGACGACACGATCACCCGCTCCTCGCAGGAAGGCACGCGCTGGGTCTCGTGCACGCCAGTGACGCTCGACGCCGGCGATCGCCGTATCGAGCAGGCCCCAGGGTTCGTCCTCGACTCCCTCGACCTGCGCGACAACCGCAAGCAGGCGACGAGCGTGCCCGCGGCGCCCGCGTTCCGCGTCACCGACGACACGCCGACGCACAAGACGATCCGTCTCGAATCGAGCGCGACGCCGAGCGCCGTCGTCATCGGCCAGAGCTACGACGCACGCTGGAGCGCGACGCTCAACGGCAAGGCGCTTCCCGCCCCGACGACGATCGACGGCTACAGCACCGGCTGGATCCTGCCCGCCGGCGCGCAGGGCACCGTCGAGATGCGGTTCGCGCCGCAGCGCTGGGCGAACGTGGCGCTGATCGTCACGCTGCTGACGCTCGCGGCGATCGCCGCCATCGTCATCGTCGCCGCCCGACGCGGCGGCCTGCGCGCGCCCGTGCCGCACCGCAGCGAGACGTACACGCGCAGCATGCGCCGCGCCGACGCACTCGCACGGCGCAGCGACGCTCAGTACCTGCGCCTCGACGTGGCATGCGTCGTCGCCGCGACGTTCGGCGTCGGCGCCGCGGGCCTCGTCGCCTCGCTCGTCGCGGTCGCGGCGCTGCGCCTGACGCGGGTGCGCTCGCGTCATCTCGTCGTCGCGGGGGCGCTGCTCGTGCTCGCAGGCGTCGGGGCGTTCCTCCTGCTCGACCCGAGCCTCGGGCAGGTGAGCGCCGACGCCATCGCCGCGAACATGTGGCCGCACCGCATCGCGGGCGCCGGCTTCGTCATCGCGCTCATCGGGTTGTTGCGTCAGCACGACGCGCCACGAACCGCACGCCGCAGCGGCGGCAGCCACCGCGCGGGGCCGCACACCGAGGCGGCCACGGACCCAGCCACGAAGACAGCCACGACCGACCGGGCGATCGCAGAACGAGGATGATGATGGACGAGCGAACCCCTGACGCGATGTTCGAGCGTGGTGTCAGCGTCATCGTGCCCACGCGCAACAACGAGCGCACCCTCGAAGCGACGCTGCGCTCGGTCAAGGAGCAGAGCGAGCCGGGCGTCACGCTCATCGTCGTGGACAACGCCAGCACGGACGCGACGAAGGACATCGCGCGCCGCTGGGCCGATGTGTACCTCGAGGGCGGGCCGGAACGTTCCGCGCAGCGCAACCGCGGCATCGAGGCCGCGCAGACGCCGTGGATCGTATGGCTCGACAGCGACATGATCCTTCCGCCGCGGGCGATCGAGGTCGCCCTCGACACGGCGCAGCGCACCGGCGCCGACGGCGTCGCGCTGCCCGAGCGCACGATCGGCGACGGTTTCTGGACGGCGTGCCGGGCCCTGGAGCGCGAGTGCTACCTCGACCAGCCGTGGCTGCACAACCCGCGGCTGCTGCGGCGTGACTTCATGCGCACCGACGGCGAGTTCCACCTCGCGATGTCGGGGCCGGAGGACGCGGATCTGCGGCTCAAGATGCGCCGCGCGGGTCAGCGGATCGAGCTCGCCCCCATCATCATCGACCACGACGAGGGCCGCCTCACGCTGCGCGACGTCTTCTCCAAGCGCTATTACTACGGGCGCAGCATCCTTGCGTTCGCGGCCGAGCACGACGGTGCCGTCGGGCAGCAGGGCCGGGACGTGCTGACGGCGTACTGGGCGCACCGCGACGACCTCGCGCGTCGCCCGCTGCACGCGGTCGGCATGGTCGGCATGCGCGCGATGGAGGCCGTCGGCTACGCCCTCGGCGCGGCGAGCGCACGGCGCGATCACGCGCGATGACCCGCGAGCTGCTGTGGCTGTCGCTGCCCGATCAGCGGCCGCGCCGTGAGCTGTACTGGATGTCGCGGATGCCGGGCACACACGTCACGGCGATGGCGCGCGAGGAGCCGTTCGGCGACCTCACCTGGATGCCGACGACGTACCGTCGCCCCGTGACGCGCTTCATCGAGGCCGGCGCGTTCGCGTGGGCGCAGGGGCTCGACGAACAGCTCGAGCGGACGCGCCCCGACTGGGTCGCGAGCCTCGAGCTGTGCTCGCTCGTCACCGGCCAGCTCAGCGCGCGGCGCCGACGCCGCCCCGGGCTGCGGCAGGCCGTCATCACGTGGGAGAACCTGCCGCGCCAACCGTTGTACGCGCTGCCGCCGTACCGTCAGGCGTTCGAGAGCACCCGCGACGCCGACCTCATCCTCTGCATGGTCGACGCGGCGCGCGACCACCTCGCACTCAACGGATTCGACCTGTCGCGTGTTCGCGTCGTCAAGCCGGGCATCGACGTCGAAATGTTTTGCCCCGCAGCCGAACTCGCCGACCGACCGCGGGTCGTGTTCACCTCGCCGCTCTCGACGAACAAGGGCATCGACACCGTCCTCGACGCGATGCGCCTCGTGCGCCGGCGCGTGCCCGACGCGCAACTCGTCGTCGCCGGTAACGGGCCGCTCGCGGGGCTCGTCGAGGAGGCCGAGCAGGCCGAACCGGGCGCCGTCGTGCGCGCCGGATCACTCGACGCGCCCGGCGTCGCCGAGCTGCTGCGCTCCGCGCGCGTCTTCACGACGGCGCCGCGCCCGACGTGGAAGTGGACCGAACAGCTCGGCCTCGCCTACCTCGAGGCGCAGGCGTGCGGGTTGCCCGTCGTCACGACCGCGTGCGGCACCAATGACGAAGCCGTGCGCGCACCCAACCTGCTGACGGAGTCGGGCGCGTACGCGCTCGCCGAGGGTCTCGTGCACTTCCTCACCGACGACTCGGCCGCGCGTGCGGCGTCGGCGGCGAACCGCGCGCGGATGCTCGCCGAGCACGACATCCGCCGTCAGAGCGCGAAGATGGGCGAGGCCTTTGCCGAGTTCGAGTGACGCCGTGACGACGTCCGGCCGGCGAGCGACGCACGGGGCTGCGTGGGGCGCGACGCGCTGGGCGGGCCGTCACGCCGGGATGCTCGCGAGCGCGGTGTGCGCCGCCGTCATCCTCGGCCCGATGCTGCTGACGCGCGGGTTCTGGCTGCACTACGACATGGTGTTCGTCCCGCACCTGCCGTTGTCGGACACGACGCTCGGTACGGCCGGGCAGGTGCCGCGCGCGGTGCCGAACGACGCGATCGTCGCACTGCTCGACCTCGTCCTGCCCGGGGACATCACGCAGAAGATCATCCTGCTCGGGGCGTTCCTCGCCCTCGGCGCAGGCGTCGATCGATGGCGCGCGCCGGTGCTCGCGCGCGTGTGCGCGAGCGTCCTGCTCGCCTGGAACCCGTGGGTCGCCGAGCGTCTCGCGATCGGCCACTGGGGGTACCTCTGGGGCTACGCGGCGTGCGTGTGGGCGATCGTCGGGGCGCTCGAGGCGCGCCGCGCTCGCACACGTTCGTCGGACGGCGTCGCGGCCGGCCGCGCGGAGGCCGAGACTGCTCGCCGCGCTGATTCGGCGGGAGAAGTCGACGCCTGGATCGACACGTACCGCGCCAGAGAGAGCGTCGCTCACCGCGACGCCGATGCGACGCACGCCCGCCGCAGCGTCGCCGTCGCGCTCGTCATGTCGGCGGCGTCCGGTTCGACGGGGGCCGTCCTCGTGGCCTTGGCCCTCGCCGCTGTGACGTTCGCACCCGGCGCGGGACGGCTGGCATGGCGCGCCGGGTGGCGCCCGACGTTGCTGACGGTGCTCGCCTGGGTCGGCCTCAACGCCTCGTGGTGGTGGCCGTTCCTCACGGCCGCGCCGAGCGACGCCGCCGACGCGGCCGGCGTCGAGGCGTTCGCGGCCCGCAGCGACGGCGCGGGGCCCGTGTGGACGTCCCTGCTCGGCGGTGGCGGCATCTGGCACGCGCCGTCATGGTTCGCCGAACGCAGCTCAGCGCCCATCGTGCTCGCCTCCGCCCTCGTGTGCGTCGCCGGCGTCATCGCCGCCCGGCGCCTCGGTCGCGGGCCGATCACGGCGCTCGCCGTCACGGGGCTGTTCCTCGCGGGCGCGAGCACCGTGCCGGGGCTGCGTGACGTCATGACGGCGATCGTCCTGCACGTGCCCGGCGGCGGGCTGCTGCGCGACGGGCAGAAGTTCGTCGCCCTCTGGGTCGTCCCGGCGGCCCTCGGCTGGGGGCTGCTCATCGACGCCGAGGTGCGCCGCGCTCGCGGCAGCATCCTCGCGCCCGTCGCCCTCATCGGCGGCATCGTCGCCCCGCTCGTGCTCCTGCCGGGCCTCGCGTGGGCACGCGGCGGACAGTGGCGCGGCGTCGATTATCCCGCGCCGTGGACGCAGGTCGCGCGCGACCTCGACGCCGGGACCAACGGTGCGACGCTCGTCCTGCCCTGGTCGACCTACCGTCGCTACGCCTGGAACGGCGAGCGCACCGTCCTCGACCCCTGGAACCGTTTGCTCACCGGCCGCGTCATCGCCGACGACGCGCTGGCCGTGCGTCAGGGCTCTGGCGTGCGGGTCGTCGCGGGGGAGGACCCGCACGCCGCCGCCGTCGGTCGCGCTCTCGTTCACCGCTCGGCCGACGAATTGCGTGACGCGATGGCTCGGGCCGGCGTCAGCCGCGTCATCGTCCAGACCGACCAGCCGGACGCCGCCGCCGTCGCGGATCTCGTCCGCCGCGCGGGGGCGACGCCGCTCGCCGCCGCGCCGCCGGTCTCGCACCTCACGACGTGGTCCGTCCCCGGTGCGACGCCTCGCCCGGCGACGCCGTGGTGGCGCGCGATCGGCCTCGTGACGAGCATCATCACCGCCGGTGTGGTCGTCGCGGGTACGAGCCGAGGCGGGGTTTTGCGTCGAAAGCGATGCACCCGCGCGCCGGAGCGGCTAAGCTGAACCAAACGCGTCGCCTCGGCGATGCTCCGTCGTGCCACCCGGTGGCGCGGCGGCTGACCACGAGCGAAGGTGAAGGCGGTCAACCCCATGGGCGCATCCACGAACAAGACGATGTACAACATCATCGGAGCCGTCGTCGGCTTCCTGCTCGCTCTGTTCGCGATCTGGGGTCTCGTCCAGTCGCAGAACTCGAGCCAGCCGCAGCAGTACCAGTCGAAGATCAGCTACGACGGCTGAGCCTCCGGCTCCCTCATCTCAGACGAGAGCGGGGAACGACCTCGACGGTCGTTCCCCGCTCACGCATGCCCTGACTCGGCTCAGCGGCAGCCCGCGCCGGGCGGCGCCAGCCCGTCAGCTCAGCTCGGCAGCGCCGCGGCGGGCATCGCGTTCGGCGACGAGCTCGCGCAGGCGTCGCACGTGCAGGGGCGTGTCGGGCGGCTGGGGTGCGCGCTCGGCGCGGCCGAGGACGTCGAGCAGCGTGTGGTGCACGTTGCGGCCGGCCGATTCCCAGCTGAACGAGCGCGCGTACGTCACAGCGTTGCGTCCATAGGCCTCACGCACGTCGTTGCGCGACAGCAGCACGCGCACGTCGTCGATCATCTCCGCCGTCGTCGAGGCGAGCGCGCCCGTCGAGCCGTGCTGGATCGACTCGCTCGGCCCTCCGGCTTGCGCGAACGCGACGGCCGGGGTGCCGTGCAGGCCGGCCTCGACGATCGTCAGGCCCCACCCCTCCTTGTAGGAAGGCATCATGACGACCCAGGACGAAGCGAGCAGCGTGTGCTTCGTCGCCTCGTCGACGAACCCGTGGAAGTGGACGGCGTCCTCGACGCCGCGTTCACGGGCATGGCGCTCGATGTTCGGCTGCCAATAACCCGAGCCGACGACATTGAGGTGCAGGCCCGGGAACTCCTCACGCAGTTCGGCGAGGGTGTCGACGGCGATCTCGACCTGCTTGTGCGGCACGAGCCGGCCGAGGACGGTGAGCGATGGCGCGGCGCTGCGGGGCACGTCGGCGTAGGATTCGAGATCGCGCGGGTGGTCGTTGCCGGAGTAGACGAGGTCGATGCGCTCGGCGTCGACGCCGAGGCTCGCGAGTTCGCTGCGGCTCGCCTTCGAGACGGTGATGTAGCGGCAGCGCCGGTACACCCACGGCGCGACGCGTGACTCGAGCAACCAGCCGAACCTTGCGAGGCGCGGGCTGAAGATGCTCGCCCACTGGTCGCGGTGGACGTGGTGGACGACGGCGACGACGGGGATGCGCGCGACGAGCGGCGACCAGAACGGCACGCCGTTCTGCACGTCGATGACGACGTCGTAGTCACGCTGGTGCCGCACGAGGTGCCACAGCCCCGCGGCGTAGCAGGTGAACCGGTTGCCGGCGCGAATCACGGTGACGTCCCCATGCATCGTGCGGCGTGCGGCGCCGGGGAAACGAGCCGTGTGGATCGTGACGTCGGCGCCAAGCTCGCTCATCACCTCGCTCGTGCGTTCGACGAACACCTCCGAGCCGCCCGACTCGGGGTTCTCGCGGTCGCGCCACGACAGATAGAGGACGCGCAGAAGCTCGGCGTCGCGCTCGTCGTGCATCCTGTGGCTCTCCTCGCCGTTCGGCTGCCTGCTTCCGGGTCGCCCGTTAGAGTATCGGGGTCGAGGAAGGCAGGTGGCCCGTTTCCATGAGCGCGTGCGAAGTGTGCGGTGGTCCGTGCACGGATCTGCCCCTGGGAGGCTCCGTCCTCGACGCCTGCACCCGTTGCGGGCACCTGCGTCGCGACCTCGATCGCGCGCCCGCGCGCCACCGCGATCATGCCTACGGCGGTGACCCGACCCTCGACGCGGCCCGCCTGCGCCTGACCCACCGTGCCCTCGTCGCCGACGGCGCGCCCGCGTCGGTCTTCGAGATCGGATACGGCGCCGGGGGATTGCTGCGCGCCTTCCATGACGCGGGGGCGCGCGTCGCGGGCGCCGACCCGGATCAGCTCGACCGGGACGTCGACCCCGTCGTCGTCGCGCACGGTCGCCTGCACGCCTGCGGTATCGAGGAGGTGCCGGCGGGGGAGCCGCCCGTCGACCTCGTCTACGGCATCCACGTCCTCGAGCACGTCGTCGACCCGATCGAGACGCTGCGCCGCACGCACACACTGCTGCGCCCCGGCGGTAGCGCCCACTTCTTCACCCCGGCCGGCGACTGGGCCGGCCTGCGCCTCGCGAGCGACGGCTGGTGGATGCTCGAGGACCCGACGCACGTGCGCTTCTTCACCGCCGATTCCCTCATCCGCGCCGCGTGTGAGGCAGGCTTTGACGACGTCGAGATCCGTCGCCCGCCGCTCGATTCGCTCGTCCACGACGCCGCGAGCGCCGTCCGCCGCGTAAGGCCTGCGCCGCGGCCGCAGGGGGTTCTCGCGCAGCGCTCGACGCTCGCTCTCACCGCTGCGACGCTGCCGCTGACTCTCGCTGCACGCGCGCTCGTGCCCCGGCTGCGCCCGACGCTGCACCTCGTCGCGCGGAGGCCGGAGTGACGTCTCGCCCAGGTGCCGCGACGCGACGGGGCCTCGGGCGTAGCGTCCGGTTGTTCCGTGCGTTCCTCGTCGAGCAGAGCGACCCGCACCGCTTCTACTCGGCTCTCGCCGACGACTCGATCGCGATCCTCGCCGAGCACGTCGACCTCGACGGTGCGCGCGTGCTCGACGTCGGCGCGGGCCCGTCCGAGTTCGCGGACGCCTTCCTCGCGGCCGGCGCCCACTATGTGCCGTTGGACGCCGACGCGAGCGTCCCCTCGGTGCGTGACGGCGGCGTCGTCGCGGACGCGGAGCACCTGCCGTTCGCACCACGAACCTTCGACGTCGTGTTCAGCTCGAACCTGTGGGAGCACGTGAGACGCCCCGAAGCGGTCGCCGATTCGTTGCTCGACGCGCTCGCGCCGGGGGGCGTGCTTTTCCTCGCGTACACGAACTGGTTGAGCCCGTGGGGTGGGCACGAGACGTCGCCGTGGCACTGGCTCGGCGGCGAACGGGCGGCGCGACGCTACGAGCGTCGGCACGGCCACCCGCCGAAGAACCTCGTCGACGAGAGCCTTTTCCGGGTGAGCGTCGCGCAGGGGCTCGCCTGGGCGCGCTCGGTCGAGCAGCGCGGCGGTGAGCTGATCGACGCCCGTCCCCGCTACTGGCCGGATGCCGCCCGCGCCGTCCTGCGGGTGCCGGGGCTGCGCGAGATCGTCACGTGGAACCTGCTCGTCCTCGTGCGCCGCGGATGAACGCGACGCGCGCACGGCTGCTCGCGCTGCGCGTCGCATTGGTCCTCGCGTTCGTGCCGTGGCTCGTGCAGCCGGGCGTCATCCAGCCGGACACCAAGGTCGACCTCGTCGTCTCGCCGTGGCGTTACCTCGCGCGCTCGCTCGACGCGTGGTCGACGCACTCGGGTTTCGGCGAACTGCAGAACCAGGCCTACGGCTACCTGTTCCCGATGGGCCCGTTCTTCGGCGTCCTGCACTCGCTCGGCGTGCCCGGCTGGGCGGCGCAGCGCGCGTGGTGGTCGTTCATCCTCGTCGTCGGCTTTCTCGGCGCGGCCCTCGTCGCGCGCCGCATCGCCGGGCTGAGCGCGGGGGCGGCCTGCGTCACCGGTGTCGCGTACGCGCTGAGCGCACGCGTGCTGACGCTGCTGTCGGAACTCAGCGTCGAGACGTGGCCGGGCATGCTGCTGCCGTGGCTCGTCCTCGCCGTGTGGTGGGGATGGCGCAGCAGCCGCCACATCAGGTTGCTCGCGTCCACCGGTGTGCTCGTCGCGTGCCTCGGCGGCGTCAACGCGACGGCGTCGCTCGTCGCCGTCCTCGGCGCCGGATTGTTCGCGCTCGTCGTGACGCGCGAGTGGCGCCTCGTCGGCGCGTACGTGATCGGTGCCGCGCTCGGCAGCGCCTGGTGGCTCGGGCCCCTCGTCGTCCTCGGCGGATACGCCTACCCGTTCCTCGACTTCATCGAGACCGCGCGCATCACGACGGCCGTGACGACGCTGCCCGCCATCCTGCGCGGTGCGTCCGACTGGGTCGCCTACATCGTCGACGCCGACGGTCACCCCATCTGGCAGTCGGGGTGGGTCGTCGCGCAGGGCACCCTCAGCATCGTCGCGGGTTCGACGCTCGCCGGCATCGCGCTCGCAGGGCTCATGACGACGCGCGGTGGTGCCTCGCGGGGCGCGCAGGATGACGTCATCCGCGCCGCGCGCCGCGTCCGCGTCGCCTGCGTCATCCTGCTCGCGGGCGGCATCGTGGGCATGGCCCTGCCGTACGCCGGCACGCCGAGTGGCCCGTTCTCCGGTCCGATGCGCGATCTGCTCGACGGCCCGCTCGCTGCGGCGCGCAACGTTCACAAGCTCGACCCGCTCGCCAGACTGCCCCTGGCCATCGGCGTTGGTGCGGCGTGGGATGCGCTGGCGCTCAGGAAAACTCGTGCGGATCACCCTCGCGCCGCACGCACCGCGTGGGTGGCGCGGGCCGGCATCCTCGTCGTCCTCGTCGGCACGTTGGCACCGTTGCTCGTCGGGCGTCTCGGTGACGCGAACGGCGTGCGCGCGTGGCCCGCCTCGCTCGTCGCCACCGCCCGAGACGTGGACGACGCGGCAGCCCGCGACGGCGGATCAAGTCTCGTCCTGCCGTCGACGCGATCGGCCCAGGCGGACTGGGGGAACGCCACCGACGAACCGCTCACCGCGTTCGCCGCGTCGCCCATCGTCGTGCGCGCCTCGGCTCCGCTCTACCACCCGGGTGCGCAGCGGCTCGTCGATGCCGTCGACACGGCCCTCGCGCCGGGTTCGGCGAGTGATCGGGGACGGGCGAGCGAGGCCGTGCAGGCGGCGGCACGGGCGGGGGTGCATCGCATCGTCGTGCGCTGGGGGAGTTCCACGTCGCAGCAGACGTCACCGCCGCAGGCGTACGTCGCAGCCCTGACACACGCCGACGGAGTGAGCGCCCATCGCGTCCACGGCAGCGGCGCCACGCGCTACGACGTCTTCGACCTGGCCCCCACACCGTCGACTACGGGCGCTGCGGTCTCCGTCCTCGGCGGTCCGGAGTCGACGCTGACGCTCGCCGGCGTCGGCGTCAGCGCGAGGCGCCCGTTCGTCACGGGCCGTGCCGACGGGTGGATCACCGACGACGTGCGACGCCGCGCGTACAACAACGGCCAGGTCGTCGGACGGGCCTTCGGGCCTGCCCTCACCGCCGATGACCCCGCGCCCACGCGCGTCGGCGCGCACGACCTCGACTTCCCCGGCCGTGACGCAGGAAGCAGCGTCCGCCGCGTCACCGGCGCCTCGCGCATCGAGGCGACATCGTCGACCGCCGACCCGTTCGCCTCGCTCTACCTCGGCCCGGGCACGTCTGCGGACGCGGCGTTCGACGGCTCCGACGCCACGCGCTGGCTGACGCGCGCCGACCAGCCCGGCACCCTGAGCGTGACGTGGGACGGCGGCGCCCCCGCTCAGACGATGACGCTCGTCCCTGCGGCCACGGGCGACGCGCGGGTGGCAAGCGTCGACGTGCGCATCGACGGGCGATCGGTGAAGCCGCAGCAGGGCGCCGATAGCACCTGGAGAATCGACGTGCCGGCCGGGACGCGCGCGGTCGCGGTCACCCCGCGCGCGGCGCCGGGGACGGGCACGAAGAATGCAGCCGTCGGGCTGGTCGAGGTGCGCTCCACCCGCCCCGTCGTCAGCGTCGTACACCTGCCGGGCACCGTCGATGGCACCCGAAACGGCGTCGTCGTGACGCGCACGCACCCCTGGTTCGACGGTCACGCGCTGGCGTCGGAGAATGACGGTGCGTGGACGCGAGCATTCACGGTCTCGCGTGCTGCGACCATGATCGTCACGCTGACGTTCAAGGCTGGCGTGGCGCCCGGATCGGTGCGAGAGCCCCTCATGATGCGGTCCGGATCCGGCGCCTGGCAGCCTGCCGGAACACCTGGTGGAGGGGCCGATACTGCAGGGAGAACGAGGTTGATGGCCCTGCCTGCCGGCGAGGCCAACCTGAAGGTTTCACCTGAGGTCGAACGTGTGACACTTGTTCCGGCCGCCGCGGCGGCCAGGGACCAGCTCGGACTCAGTGCGGATTCGAGCACGGACACGCCGGCCAACCCGACGCTCGCCTCGACGCAGGGCGCCAACGCCGGTTGGGCTCTCGACCCGGCATCGCCCACCCCCGCATCTGGCATGACCGCCGGTAGCACGCGCCTCGTGACCCTCGACGGATGGCGTCAGGGCGCCGAGCACGCCGCCCACGGACAACACTTTGTCTTCGCACCGCAGCACCTCCACCGCCTCAGCCTCGTCGTCGGTGCGGCCTGCGCACTCGCGTGCCTCGTGCTGCTCATTGCCACGACGTGGTGTGCCGCGGCGTCATCGCGACGCGCTGCGCCGATACGCCGCCAGGCAGCCTCCGACGACTTCGCGCTGCAGACACCGCGGGCACTCGTAGCGCACGCAGAATCTGCCGTGCCGGCCTCGCGCCCCCGCGCCGCCCTCGCGCTTGCCGTCCTCACCGCCATCGCGGCGGCACTCCTGGGATGGGTGGCGATACCCGTCGTCCTCGTCGCTTGCTTCGTGCCGCGGCGTCGACGGCGGGTGCTCGTCATCGCGCTCATGGTCGCGGTCGGCCCGATCATGGCGGCGCTCGGCGTCGTCGATCGCGGATCGCTCGGCGCGGTCTCCGGCCAGGTGCTGACGGCGCTCGCGCTCGTCGTGTTCAGCCTCGAGGTAAGCAGTGTGCCCAGCGGATGGCGGGTGCTTCGACGACGCGCCAACTGAGTCGCGCCAGTGCGAGTGACACGACGAGCGTCACGATGAGTACGAGAGCGAACGGCGCGTGGAACAGCCTCAGGTGCAGGGTCGTGAACAGCACCTGCAGCACGAGAACATGCCACAGGAACAGGCCGTAGCTGACGTCGCCCGCGCCGCTCAGCAGGGCCTGCGCCTCGGCGCGCGTCGGCCACGTCTCGTCTTCCGACGCTCGGACGGCCGCGCCGAGCAGCAACGCCGCGATGAGCGCGTACGCGAGTTCCTTGACGAGCGCCTGCCCGTGCGTCGGTGTCTCGAGGTGGATCGGCCCGCCGAGCGGTGTGGCCACCGCGACGTACGTGACGCCCGCCCATCCCAGCAGTGCTGACGGCGACGCTTCACGCACCGCGAGCCCCATGCGCGCCCGGCGGCCTGACCCGCCGGTCGTCGGGTCGGCCGTGAACACCCACCCCGCCGCCACACCGACGGCGAACCACGCGGCGTGTCCGATGACGCTCGTGCTGACGGCCCCGAGGTTCGCCCGTCCGCTCGAGGCGGCGAGTGTCTGCACGACGAGACCGGCGACGGCGACGAACATCAGGACCGGCAGCGGAGAGCGACCATCACGGCGACAGCCGCGCAACCACCGGCAGATCAGCGGCACGAGGGCGTAGAACGTCACCTCCGTCGTGATGCTCCAGGCCTGCGTGAATCCACGGAACGACTCGCCCGCGTATCCCTGCAGCAGCGTCAGGTGTGACAGCACCGAGCGCACGTCGACCGCACCCGGTTCGACCGCCAGCGTGACGACGACGACCGCCGCGAGCGCGACGAGATAGGCCGGCAGGATGCGTGCGGCGCGCTTGCGCCAGTAGTGCCTCGTCGGGGCCGCCCCCGCGCTCGCACCACGCGTCAGCAGGTAGGCCGATATGGCGAAGAAGACGGCGACGCCGACGTCACCGCGGGCGAGCAGACGCCCGACGCCGTCGATGCTCGAACCGCCGCTCCAGTAGGCGACGTGGGAGACGAGGACGAGCCCGGCAGCGACGCCTCGCAGCGGATCGATCCATGGAATGCGCTGCATGTGCCGTCCCTCACATCTACCATCGGGTAGCGTGCGTCCGGCACGCATCATCGAATGGAGGCTAGCCGCCCATGAACGACGAGGCGCGATCCACCCCCGAATCTTCTCCCGGGCCTTCGCCCGAGGGTCGGGCGTACGTCGACTACCGACGTCCGGTGCTGCGTGCGCGGGCGCCGCTGCGCGTCAGTTTCGCCGGGGGTGGCACGGACGTCGCGCCTTTCCCCGAACGCGAGGGCGGCTGCGTCCTGTCAGGCACCCTCAGCCAGTTCGCGTACTCGACGCTGCGTCCGCGCACAGACGGCCGCATCACGGTGCAGTCGCTCGACTTCGGTTACTCGATCGGTTTCGGCGTCGACGACCCGGTCGAGTACAACGGTGAGCTCGATCTGCCGAAGGCCGCGATAGCTCGCATCCGCGAGGTGCCGGGTGCGCTACCCGTCAGCGGGTTCGACCTGTTCCTCCACACCGCGGCGCCCCCCGGTTCGGGGCTGGGCAGTTCGAGCGCCGTCATGGTCTCCGTCATCGGCCTCGTCGCGCAGCACTGCGGCCTCGACCTCACGCAGTACGAGATCGCCGAACTCGCCTATCGCCTCGAACGCGAGGATCTCGGCATTCCCGGCGGTTCGCAGGATCAGTACGCCGCAGCGTTCGGCGGGTTCAACTTCATCGAGTTCACCGCCGACCAGGTCGTCGTCAACCCGCTGCGCGTGCGCAGCGCCACCGTCCACGAGCTCGAGCACAACATGTTGTTGGCGTTCACCGGACGGACGCGGGTGAGCGACCACATCATCGAGGATCAACGCAGCCGCTACGAGACGGGCAACGCCGAGGCCCTCGAGGGGTTGCGGGCGCAGAAGGAACTCGCCGAGCGGATGAAGATCGCGCTCGTGCGCGGCGAGGTCGACACGATCGGCCGGCTGCTCGGGGAGGCGTGGCGCGAGAAGCAGAAGATGTCGTCGCGCATCACGACGCCGCTCATCGACGAGGCGATGCGCCGCGCCCTCGACCACGGCGCGCTCGGCGGCAAGGTGACGGGTGCCGGCGGCGGCGGCCACATGGTGTTCATCTGCGAGTTCGAGCGCCGTCACATCGTCGCCCAGCAGCTCATCGACCTCGGCCTCACGGTGAGCGAGCCGATCTTCAGCCATGACGGCGTCACGACGTGGAGGGGGCAGAGCTGATGGAGCACCCCATCCACACCCTGGCCGACGGCGCGGCCTCGCCCGCGCTCACCTCACGTCTCGACGCCGGTATCGCCGCGTGGGTGCAGCTCGTCGACGCCGTGCGCGAGGCGGCGCTGCACGCGCAGGTCGTCGCCGCGGGGGAGGCGGTGACGAACGCGCTCACCGGCGGACACAAGATCCTCGTCGCCGGCAACGGCGGCTCCGCGGCGATCGCCTCGCACGTCGCCGCGGAGTTCCTCGGCAAGTGCGTCCACGACCGTGCGCCGCTGCCGGCGATCAACCTCGCCGAGAGCTTGTCGTCGGTCACGGCCATCGGCAACGACTACGGCTACGAGCAGGTGTTCGTCCGCGGCGTGCGCGGCCTCGGGCGCGCGGGCGACGTCTACGTCGCGATGTCGACGAGCGGACGCAGCCCCAACATCGTCGCGTCCCTGGCCGCAGCGCGCGAGCTCGGGATCACGACGATCGCGATGACGGGCGCCGGGGGAGAGCACCTGCGCGACGACGTCGACCACCTCCTCGTCGTGCCCTCGCACGAGACGCCGCGCATCCAGGAGGTCCACATGCTGTGGGCGCACGCGTGGTGCGAGGCCGTCGACGATCTCAGCCAGCCCGGCGCGTGAGCCCCGATCCGAGCGGACGCACCCACACGCGCCTGCCGCGTCCCGGGGCCGGCGCCCCGTACGACGTCGTCCTGCTCGATCGTGACGGCACACTCAACGCCCTCGCCCCCGGGTATCGCACGCCCGACGACTTCGCGCTCCTGCCGGGGGCCGTCGACGCGGTGGCGCGCCTGAGTGCTGCGGGCTGCGCGATCGTCGTCGTCACCAACCAGCAGGGCCTCGCGACGGGACGGCTGACGTGGGCGCAGCTGAGCGCCGTCAACGCCCGGCTGATCGCCGAGGTCGAGGCCGCCGGCGGCCGCATCGACGACGTCCGCCTCTGCCCGCACGCGGCCGACACCTGCGTGTGCCGCAAGCCGGCGCCCGGCCTGCTGTGCGCGCTGTTCGACGAGAATCCGCACGTGTCGCGCGAGCGCAGCGTCATGGTCGGTGACGCCGAGACGGATGCCGCAGCCGCCACAGCCGCGCGGGTGGCGTTCATGCGATGCGAGCCGACGATCGGGCTCGCCGGCGTGGTCGATTCGCTCGTCGATGACGAAACGGGCACAATTCCATCTCGTTGGTGAAACCGGTCACATTGCCCCTGCTGCAGGTGTTACCGTCGCGTAAGTTCCAGTCCCTGCCTAGGAGGCTCTCCCGTGCGCAAAGCCGCAGTCATGATCGGATTCGGTGCGTTCTTCCTGACGTTGGCGCTCCTGATGCGGTTCTACGCGTACCCGAAGCTGGCCGTGATCCCGAGTGATCAGAATACCCAGCAGACGGTCACCGACGATCACGCCAGCTACTTCGACGCCGACACGGTCAAGCCGGGGTCGGGCAAGATCATCACGAAGGCGACCGTCGTCGCCAACAAGGAGATGACGAAGAAGGCCTCCAAGGAGCTCGGCCGCGACGTCATCGTCATCGACCAGTGGCAGACGACGGACAACGTCAACGACAAGGGCCAGACGGCGTCGCCGCCGATGGATGCCTCGACGCAGCAGTACGCCGTCGACAAGTCCTCGGGTGAGGCCGTCAAGTGGAGCGGCAACATGCTCGACGGCAAGCCCACCAACTACGAGGGCCAGACGATCAAGTTCCCGTTCCAGGTCGACAAGAACAAGACCTACCGCTACTGGGACTCGACGCTCGGCAAGGCCGTCCCGATGAAGTACGCGGGTTCTGAGGACATCAAGGGTCTGAAGACGTACAAGTTCACGCAGACGATCCCGAAGACGAAGTTCACGACGATGGACGTCCCGGGTGAGGTCTTCGGTCTGCCCAAGGGTTCGAAGCTCGCCGACCGGTACTACACGAACGACCGCACGGTGTGGGTCGAGCCGGAGACGGGCGTCATGATGAAGCTGCAGGAGAAGCAGCACCAGACGCTCGAGGTGCCGAACGCGAAGCCCGTCGACGCGATGCTCACCACCTCGACGATGACCGACGAGACGATCAAGAAGAACGTCGACGACTACAAGACGAAGTCGAGCCAGCTCAAGATCCTGCGCCTGTGGGCTCCGCTGCTGCTCGGTCTGCTCGGTCTGTTCGCGCTGCTGCTCGGCCTGTTCGTCTCGCTGCGTGCCGGCCGTGAGCGTCGCGCCGCCCGCCATGAGCGCCGTGACGAGCGCGAGGTAGACGACGTGCGCCACGACGACGACTCCACGCTCGTGTTCGGTGACCACCCGCAGTCGCGTGGCGCGCACTCCGCCGATGAGCGGGGCCAGTACTGAGCATGCGGATCGTCATCACGGGAGGTGCGGGCTTCCTCGGCTCGCACCTGTCCGAGACGCTCGTCGCACGCGGTCACGAGGTCGTCGCCGTCGACAACCTCGTGACCGGGCGCCGCGCGAACGTCACGCAGCTGGAGGCTTCAGGTCGTTTCGAGCTGATCGAGCACGACGTGACGGAGCCCTTCGACGTCGGCGGTGACGTCGACGGCATCCTCCACTTCGCGTCGGCGGCTTCACCGGTCGACTACCTGAAGCTGCCGATCGAGACGCTGCGCGTCGGTTCGCAGGGCACGCAGAACGCGCTCGAACTCGCGGTGCGCAAGGGCGCCCGGCTCGTGTTCGCCTCGACGTCCGAGGTGTACGGCGACCCTCAGGTGCACCCGCAGCCCGAGACGTACTGGGGTCATGTCAACCCGGTCGGCCCGCGCGGCGTCTACGACGAGGCCAAGCGATATGCGGAAGCGCTCGTGCTCGCTTACCGCGAGGCGCGCGGGGTCGATGCCGGCATCGTGCGCATCTTCAACACGTTCGGCCCGCGCATGCGGCCCAACGACGGTCGCGCCATCCCGAACTTCGTCCGCCAGGCCCTCGCCGGTGAGCCGGTCACGGTCAGTGGCGACGGTGATCAGACGCGGTCCATCTGCTACGTCGACGACCTCGTCGCGGCCATCCTCGCGATGCTGCTCGAGACGCACGACCCCGGCCCGGTCAACATCGGCAACCCGCACGAGATCTCGATGCGCGACCTCGCGCAGTGGATCATCGAGCTGGCGGGGTCATCCTCGACACTCGAGTTCATCGAGCGCCCCACGGACGATCCGTCGGTCCGTCGCCCCGACACGACGAAGGCGCAGCGCCTGCTCGGCTGGTCACCGCAGGTGCCCGTGGAGACCGGGCTGCAGCGCACCATCGAGTGGTTTCGCACCGAGGCCGCGTCGACTCCGGTCCTGACACCCGGTCAGACCGAGGAGATCCTCAACCGCTGACGCGATCCCGGCCGCGGCCGACCCTGTTGGCGGTATTCGCGCGACGCACCCTTCAGGCAGGTCTGCGGCCGGCGAGGATGAGCGTGCCCGGCACGAGCCGTCCGCGCAGGGGGCTCCAGCCACCCCAGGTCGACTCGTTCGACTCCTTCCACGGCAGTTCGCGTAACTGCTCGAGTACGAGCCCGGCGTCGAGCAGTTCGCGCACGCGCTGCTCGAGAGTGCGGTGGTGCTCGGCGTAGACGACGTCGTCGCCCGCCGCCTCGGCGTAGGGCGTCGTGTCGAAGTACGAGTGCTGGATCGTCAGCCCGGCGGCGTCGGGCACATCGGGCAGGCTCCAGCGGACGGGGTGCGTCGTCGAGAACGCGACAAGCCCGCCTGGGCGCGTGACGCGCGCCAGTTCCCGCATGAGGGCCGAGGTGTCGGCGATGAACGGAACCGCGCCGAAAGCCGAGAAGACGACGTCGAAGGAGGCGTCCGCGAACGGCAGTCGGCTCGCGTCGCACTGCACGAGCGGCAGTGACGTGCCGGTGCGGGCGTCGAGTTGCACGGCCGTGCGCAGCATCCCGCCGGACAGGTCCGTCGCGACGACGCGTGCACCCTGCCTGGCGCACCAGCGTCCGGCCTGCGCGGCGCCGGCACCGAACTCGAGGAGGTCGCGGCCCGCGAGCCCGCTCGGCTCGCCGAGGACGTGGAGCTCGTCCTCGCGCCACCCCTCCGGCCCCCAGACGAACTCGGCGTCACCGAGGAAGGCGCCGTGCTCGTCGAGATAGTCGCGCGCCTCGGCGTCCCACCACGAGCGATTTCCGCGGGCGGAGGAGGCTGCGTCGACGTCGAAGCGTCCGGCACGGTCGGGGGTCTGCATGAACCCACGCTACGATGCCCTTCCCATTTGGCCCTGATCGCCCCGCGTGCCTAGGATGAGAGGGCGTGTCGTACGTGCCCACGCTCCCCGTTGCTCGCAGACGGGGCCGGGCGCGCCCGAGACGTTGTTCGATTTGTCCGCAGAGGCGGTCCACCTGCGCGCGTTGTCGTGCCCGATGGTCTCGCCTCCCGAATTGCCCACCGAAAGTTACTTCTTACACATGACTTCCACCACCACGTCCCCGATCGCTGTCAACGACATCGGTTCGGAGGAGGAGCTGCTCGCCGCGATCGACGCGACGATCAAGCACTTCAACGACGGCGACATCGTCGAAGGTGTCATCGTCAAGGTCGACCGTGACGAGGTTCTCCTCGACATCGGTTACAAGACCGAGGGTGTCATCCCCTCGCGGGAGCTCTCGATCAAGCACGACGTCGACCCGGGCGAGGTCGTCAAGGTCGGCGACGACGTCGAGGCTCTCGTCCTCCAGAAGGAGGACAAGGAAGGCCGCCTGATCCTGTCCAAGAAGCGTGCGCAGTACGAGCGCGCCTGGGGCACGATCGAGCAGATCAAGGAAGACGACGGCGTCGTCACCGGTACGGTCATCGAGGTCGTCAAGGGTGGTCTCATCCTCGACATCGGCCTGCGCGGCTTCCTCCCTGCGTCGCTGGTGGAGATGCGTCGTGTCCGCGACCTGCAGCCGTACGTCGGCAAGGAGATCGAGGCCAAGATCATCGAGCTCGACAAGAACCGCAACAACGTGGTCCTGTCGCGTCGTGCGTGGCTCGAGCAGACGCAGTCCGAGGTTCGCACGACGTTCCTCAAGGAGCTGCAGAAGGGCCAGGTCCGCTCCGGCGTCGTGTCCTCGATCGTCAACTTCGGTGCGTTCGTGGACCTCGGTGGCGTCGACGGTCTCGTCCACGTCTCCGAGCTGTCCTGGAAGCACATCGACCACCCGTCCGAGGTCGTCGAGGTCGGTCAGGAAGTCACCGTCGAGGTGCTCGACGTCGACATGGACCGCGAGCGCGTCTCGCTGTCGCTCAAGGCGACGCAGGAAGACCCGTGGCAGCACTTCGCTCGCACGCACGCCATCGGCCAGGTCGTGCCGGGCAAGGTCACGAAGCTCGTCCCGTTCGGTGCGTTCGTGCGCGTCGAGGACGGTATCGAGGGTCTCGTCCACATCTCCGAGCTCGCCGAGCGTCACGTCGAGCTGCCCGAGCAGGTCGTCACCGTCGGTTCCGACATCTTCGTCAAGGTCATCGACATCGACCTCGAGCGTCGTCGCATCTCCCTGTCGCTGAAGCAGGCGAACGAGGACGGCGCTGCCGCCTCCGAGTTCGACCCGACGCTGTACGGCATGGCTGCGGAGTACGACGAGCAGGGCAACTACAAGTACCCCGAGGGCTTCGACCCGGAGACGAACGAGTGGCTCGAGGGCTTCGACGCGCAGCGTGAGAAGTGGGAGAAGCAGTACGCCGAGGCCCACTCGCGCTGGGAGGCCCACCAGGCCCAGATCGAGCAGGCCCGCAAGGACGACGCCGAAGCTGCGGCGTCCGGTGAGACCGCCCCGACGTCGTACTCGTCGTCGAACTCGGGCTCGAGCTCGCAGGGTTCGTCCTCCTCGTCGTCGAGCTCCAGCTCGAGCTCGGCTCCGGCCGAAGGCACCCTCGCCTCCGACGAGGCGCTGGCTGCTCTGCGCGAGAAGCTCACGGGCAACTGATCCACGCGATCAGCTGAGAGCCACGGCTCTCACCCGCTGAACGTCGGCCCCTCTCACTGCGGTGAGGGGGGCCGACGGCGTTGTCGGGGCACGGGTCGGTAGGCTGCGGGCGTGTCATCGACGAAGGTGCTCGTCCTCGGCGGAACGAGTGAAGCCCGCGCTCTCGCAGCACGCCTCGACGAGCTGGGGATCGCGTTCGTCAGTTCCTTGGCCGGGCGCGTGTCGCGGCCAAGGCTGCCGGTCGGCGACGTCAGGATCGGCGGGTTCGGCGGCGTCGCAGGGCTGACGGCGACGCTGCGCGACGACCGCTTCACGCACGTCGTCGACGCGACGCACCCGTTCGCGGTCACGATGCGTTCCCACGCGGTGGCTGCCTGCGCGGCCGCCGACGTCCCGCTCGTGCGCCTCGCGCGCCCCGGTTGGCGTGAGCACCCGGATGCGCCCACCTGGCACTGGGTCAGCACCTACGCCGGCGCGCGGGCGCTCGTCGACGCGCAAGGGTGGCGTCGACCGTTCGTGACCACAGGGCGTCAGACACTCGAGCACTACCGCGGTTGGGACGACAAGGCCGCGCTCGTGCGCATCGTCGAACCGCTCGACATCCCCGCGCCGCCCGCGTGGACGGTGTTGCACACCCGCGGCCCGTTCGACGTCGACACCGAGATCGCGACGATGCGGGAGCACGCCGTCGACGTCGTCCTGACGAAGGACTCCGGCGGCAGCTACACCGCCGCGAAGCTCACCGCAGCACGCGAACTCGGCGTCCCCGTCGTCGTCGTCGCACGGCCCGCGGCACCGGCCGGGCTGCGTGAGGTGAGCACGCTCGACGAGGTCGTGACGTTCCTGCGGAGCTGACGAGCGGGGCTGTTCCTGCGTTCGAATACGCGCGCGGTTCGGCTGTGCCCGCACACGCGAACCGGTCAGTTCATCGTGCGACGCCGCGCGAGGAGACGCGCGCCGAGCGCGAGGACGAGGACCGTGCGTCCGACGCGTCGGGTGAGCCGTACCGCACGCGGGATGTCAGTGACGTCGACCGCGCGTCCGTCGCCGAGTTCACCGCGATGCTCGGTGCGGCCGGCGTACACGTTCGTCCCGCCGAGGCGCACCCCGAGTGCGCCCGCGGCGGCGGCCTCGACGGGCCCGGCGTTGGGGCTCGGATGCGCGGGGGCGTCACGGCGGACGGCGCGCACGACGTCGCGCACGCGCGACGGCTCGCCCGCCACGACACAGCTGATCGCCGTCGCGAGCACGCTCACACGGGCCGGAACGGCGTTGAGGACGTCGTCGAATCGTGCCGCGGCCCAACCGAACTGCTCGAGCCGCTCGGTCCGGTGCCCGATCATCGCGTCAAGCGTGTTGGCGCAGCGGTGCAGCACGACACCAGGCGCCCCGAACCCCGCGCCCCAGACGAGGGTTGCCGCGACGGCATCCGACTGGTTCTCGGCAAGCGACTCGACGACGGCCCGGGCCATCTCGTCGGGGCCTGCCTGCGACGTGTCGCGTCCGACGAGCGAGCGAATGCGGTGACGAGCGCCGTCGAGGTCGTCCGCAGCGAGCAGGTCGTGCACCGCCATCGCCTCGCGCTCCAGCGAACGTCCGCCGAGGGCCGCCCACGTCACCAGCGCCGTGATGAGGGTGCGCGTCAGCGGCCGGCGTCGATCGAAAACGAGCGCACCGGCGACCGGCGGAGCGAGCGTCACGACGAGATACGCGATGCCCCGCAAGCGTCGCGGCGCCCACAGCCGGTGCTCGCAGGTGGCCGCCCAGCCACCGAACCAGGCGACGGGGTGATGCCGGGCCGGGTCACCCCAGCGCCGGTCGGCGAGATACCCGAGCGCCACACCGGCCGCGATCGGATCCCAGCCGGCGCTCGCGCGCGCTGTCCGCGTCACAAGCCCTGTCCGCGTCAAGAACCTTGGCGCGGCGGTGGTCGTCGCGCCGCGCGAGACCGCACCGTCGAGGTGCGCCATTTGCGTGAGTAGAAGGCCGGTCACGATGCCCCCGATGGGTTCTTGGGCTCGCCCTTGATCACGAGGGGGCAACCCGCCACGACGAGGACGACGTCGTCGCACGCTCGCGCGAGGCGCTGGTTGAGGCGCCCCAGCTCGTCGGTGAAGAGGCGCCCCGACTGGTAGGGAGAGACGAGACCGAAGCCCACCTCGTTCGTCACGATGACGAGGTCGTGTTCGAACGCCGTGATCGCCGCGACGAAGGCATCGGCCCGGGCGGCGTACCGCTGGTGCCACGTCGGCATCGACGGGGGCGGGGGCGTCGATGGCTCCTCGTCGCCTCGGCGAGGGCCTTCGCCGGTGTCAGAAACCCAGGCGCCGGATTCCTCGAGGGCGGAGGTCAGCCACGAGCCGACGTCGTCGAGCAGGAACGGACCGTGGATCTCGGTGAGCGCGCAGGGAACATCGACCGACTCGAGGCTCGACCAGTGTGACGGCCGCCGCTGCTGATGGGCTGCGACGCGGGCACGCCACTCGTCGTCGTCGGGACGTGTCGGCCCCGTGGCCAGGTACGTCGCGGGCGCCTCCCACAGCAGGCGTTCGGCGTACGTCGACTTGCCCGAGCGCACGCCGCCGGTGACGAGGACGCGGCGCGGGGCGCTCATCGCCAGACTCCGAGCGTGAGGACGATGAGCATGACGGTGAGGGCCACCTCGATGCCGGCTCCCATGACGTCACCCGTCAGGCCGCCAAAGGTGCGGGTCGCGCGACGAGCGAGCCATTCCAGCGCGGCGCCGGAGGCGACCGAGGCGGCCAGTGGAGCGGTGAGAAGCGTTGCGCCGGTGGAGAACCCATCGTCACCTGAGGCATCAGCCAGGGCAGATCCGCCGACGAGCACCAGCCATCCCACGACGCTTGCGGCGACGAGCTCCGGGGTCCGGACGGCCGACAGCACGACGGCGCCCATCCCGTCAGGCCGTGCAGCGCTCCACCGTCGGTGGGCGAGGGTCGTGCACGCCACCCGCGAGACGATGACGGCGGCGCCGGCCAGCCACGGCGCGTCGAGGAGCGCCGCGAAGCACGCCGTCTGCACGCCGGCCGTCACGACGACGGCGATGACACCCATCGGGCCGACGTCGCCACGCTTCATCACCTCGAGGGCGCGCTCCCGGTTCCACCCCGCGCCGAATCCGTCGACGGTGTCAGCCAATCCGTCGACGTGCATGGCGCGCGTGCCGGCCGCGAGGGCAGCGACCGCGCAGAAACCGGCCACGAGCGGAGGCGCGTCGACCCAGTGCCCGACGAGCAGGACGAGCGACGTCACCACAGCGAGCGGGACGGCGGCCAGGGGCGCGAGGGTCATCGCCCAGCGCGCCACCGGCGTGGTGATCGGCGGGATCGCGCCGACGGGAATGACGCTCAACGTCCCCGTCGCGAGGCGCAGCCCCTCCCATGCCGGTCGGGTGACGACAGCGTCGCTCATCACGCCGCTCCGGTGTCGTCGGACGACGCATGGAGCCGGGTGCCGTCGAGAGCTGCGACGACGTCGCCGATCACGGTGATGGCAGGTGCGCCGAGGCCGGCGTCGGCGACGGCGTCCGGCAACGTCGCAAGGGTCGCCACGACGCGTCGCTCGCTCGGCATGGCGCCGTCGGCGATCGTTGCGGCGGGCGTCGAGGCGGGCAGGCCACCGTCGACGAGTGCCGATGCGATGGCGCGCAGGTGCGCGACGCCCATGAGGACGACGAGGGTGGTGCGGGTGCGGGCCAGTGCCGCCCAGTCGAGATCCGAGCGCGGGTCGCCGGGCGCGACGTGCCCCGAGACGACCGTGAACCCCTGCGATGACGTCCGGTGCGTCACGGGGATGCCGGCGAGCGCCGGCACGGCGATCGCCGATGTCACCCCCGGCACGACGTCGACGCTGAGACCGGCGTCTCGACAGGCGATCACCTCCTCGCCGCCGCGACCGAAGACGAAGTTGTCGCCGCCCTTGAACCGCACGACGTCACGCCCGGAGAGCGCGTGCTCGACGAGCAACCGGTTGATCTCCTCCTGCGGCGTGAACGCGCCGCGCGGAATCTTGCCGACGTGGATGATCGTCGCGTCGGCTCGGGCGTGTACGAGGGCGTCGAGGGGAGCGAGGCGATCGCAGACGATGACGTCGGCGCGCTCGATCGCGCCCAGCCCGGCGACGGTGAGCAGGCCCGGATCACCCGGGCCGCCGCCGACGAGCGTCACTCGCCCAGGACGCTTGGCCTCACCGGCAGGTCCGTGGGGAGCCTCCTCGCCCGGCTGGTTGACGGTGAGGCGACGCACTTCGTCATAGCGCAGCGGATCGGCGTCCGTGACGAGTCGGCACAGCCCGCGTGAGGCGAGGTCGTCGAGGTGGGGTGCATGAGGGTCGGGAGCCTGGAGGTGGGGAGAGCTGCGGTGAGCAGCGCGGGCGCTCGCGTTCTCGCCCACATCCAGAAGGACATCGACCTGTGCCCCCGCGCGGGCGAGTTCGGCGATGATCCCGGGCAGGCTGGGGCCGAGCACCCCCGGCCCGTGGAGCAACACGCGCGTCACGATGCGGCCTCCCCGCTCTGGCGGAACGCGTCGAACGCGGTGAGGAGGGCATCCGTCGTCAGCGGGTCTCGGACGGCGAGGCGCACCCACGAGCCGTCGAGGCCGGGAAAAGTGTCGGCGCGGCGTGTCGCGAACCCGGCGTCCCGCCACGCGGCGTGCGCGCCCGCTCCGACGCGCGCGAGTACGAACGGGGCGGCCGACGCCAGCACCGGCACGCCGCGTGAACGCAGGCCGCGGTCGAGATGCTCGCGCCACTGGCTCGTCTCCTCGGCCCACTCGGCGACCTGACGCGCGGCGGGGGCCGTCATCGCGTACCGCGTCGCCTCGAGGGCGAGTGAGTTCACCGACCAATGCGGCTGCTGCGCGCGCAGCGTCGCGATGAGGGCCGCGTCGCCGACGACATGGCCGGCGCGCACCCCGGCGATCGACCACGTCTTCGTCAGCGATCGCACGACGAGCACCCCGGTCATGTCGCCACCGATGAGGCTCTCGCTCTCACCGGGCACGAGATCCATGAACGCCTCGTCGACGACGAGCACGCGTCCGGAACCGCGCAGCTTCTCGAGCTGCGCGCGCGGGTGGAGCACGCCCGTCGGGTTCGTCGGGTTGCCGAGGACGACGAGATCGGCGCCGTCGAGCGCCGCGACGTCAGCGTCCCCGAGGTGAGCACCGGAGCGGACGTGGAGCACGTGCGCCCGGGCCGGGCACCCGGCGCGGCGCAGCGCGGCGTCGGGCTCGCTGAACTGCGGGTGGACGACGACGGGTGCGCGCGGCGCCAGCGCCCGCGCGATGAGCGTGAACGCCTCGGCTGCTCCGTTCGTGAGGAGCACCTGCTCACGCGCCAGCCGATGGTGCGCGGCGACCGCGTCGGTGGCGGTGCGTGCATCGGGGTAGTGGGCCGCCTCGTCGAGCACGCCGCGCAGGGCGTGCCGCAGGTTCGCCGGGGGCGTGCTCGCACGGACGTTCACGGCGAAGTCGACGAGCCCGTCACCGACCTCGGCGTCACCGTGATGCTCGTCGCCGGGCGTCGCACCGCCCGGCAGCGCCGCGTCCACTCGCGCGTCGACACGCGGGCGGGGCAGGCTCGGCAGCGTCGTCGCGACGAGGCCCAGGCCCGCCGCGCGATGCGTGGCGGCGGCGAAACGGTCTGCGAGCTCGGGGTGCCCCGCCCAGTGCGTGTGCAGGTACGAGGCGTGGACGGTCGGCTCGCTGCCGGAGCCGTGGGCGGCGGAGAAGCCGTCGGCACCCGCGTCGAGCAGCCAGGCCGCGTGGCCCCCACCTTCGCCGTCACCGGCGGCCGGCGTCGTCAGCGTGCGGTGGAACTCGTGGCCGCGCACCCGCGTGCCCGCGTCGGCGAGAAGCGTGTCGACGGGTGCTTCGGCCTCGCGGTAGCCCAGCGTCAGCCGTGGTGACATCGCCGCCGTCGCGGGCAGTACCCCGGAGAAGCGGTGACCGTCGACGGCCTCGAGGAGATAGAGCATCCCGGCGCACTCGGCCACGGTCGGCAGCCCCGACGTCACGGCGTCGCGCAGCTGGGCCAGCAGGCTCGTGTTGGCCGCCAACGAGCGCGCGTGCACTTCGGGGAAGCCGCCGCCGAGGTAGAGCGCGCGGGTGCCGGCGGGCAGTGCGCGATCACGGACGGGGTCGAACACGACGGGTTCGAGACCTCGCGCGCGCATCATCTCGAGCGTCTCGGCGTAACGGAACGTGAAGGCACGACCCCCAGCGACGGCGACGACGGGGGCGTCCCGCCCGGCCGTCGTCGGCGCCGCAGACATGGGTGCGGGCGACCACGGTTCGTCAGCGAGATCGGGTGCGCCCGAGGCGATCTCGAGCAGCGCATCAAGGTCGATGTGAGCGGCGGTGCGTTCGGCCAGTCGGTCGAGTGTCGCGCGTGCGGCGTCCCGTTCGTCGGCCGGGACGAGTCCCAGATGCCGTGACGGGACGCTCACCCCCGCGTCACGCGGCAGCACACCGAGCACCGGCACGCCGATGCGTTCGCACGCGCGCCGCACCTCGCCTGCGTGACGTTCGGAGCCGGCCTTGTTGAGCACGACGCCCGCGACGTCGAGCTGCGGGTCGAACGTGCGCAACCCGTGGATGCTCGCGGCGACCGAACGCGACGAGGAGCTGATGTCGACGACGAGGACGACGGGGGAGTGCGTCAGCGTCGCGACGTGCGCGCTCGAGGCGAACCCCTCCGTGCCGAGGCGCCCGTCGAACAGCCCCATGACGCCCTCCATGACTGCGACGTCAGCGGGCGACGGCGTCATCGCGCCGTGCACGAGCATCGGTGCGACGCGTTCGGGGCCGACGAGCCACGGGTCGAGGTTGCGCCCGACGCGTCCTGTCGCGAGCGCGTGGTAGCCGGGGTCGATGAAGTCGGGGCCGACCTTCGCGGGCGCCACCTGCAGGCCGCGTGCGGCGAGGGCGGCCATGACGCCGACGCTCACCGTCGTCTTGCCCTGCCCGGACGCCGGCGCGGCGAGCACGACGCGCGGCAGTCGCGTCACCATTCGATACCTCGCTGGCCCTTCTGGCCGGTGTCGAAGGGGTGCTTGACCTTCGTCATCTCGGTGGCGATGTCGGCCACCTCGAGCAGCGCCGGGTGCGGGTCGCGCCCGGTGATGATGACGTGCTGATTGCCGGGTCGCTCCGCCAGGGTGCGCGCGACCTCCTCGCCGTCGATCCAGCCCCACTTGATCGGGTAGGTGAACTCGTCGAGCACGTACATCTGGTGCGTCTCCGCCGCGAGGCGACGCTTGATCTCGCGCCAGCCCTCGAGCGCGTCCGCGGCGTGGTCGGCCTCGGTGCCGCCCTTGCGCGACCACGACCAGCCCGAACCCATCTTGTGCCACTCGACGGGCCCGCCCCGGCCGGTGCGCTCATGCACCTCGCCGAGCGCCATGAGCGCCTCCTGCTCGCCGATCTTCCACTTCGCGGACTTGACGAATTGGAACACGCCGATCGACCACCCCTGGTTCCAGCCGCGCAGTGCCAGCCCGAACGCCGCTGTCGACTTGCCCTTGCCCGCGCCGTAGTGGATGGCGACGACGGGTCGGTTGCGGCGCTGACGCGTCGTCAGGCCGTCGTCCGGGGTGACGGTCGTTTCTCCCTGGGGCATCAGGCGGCCTTTCCGTGCGGCGCGCGAGCGGCGGCGACGGCGTCGACGAGGCCCGAGGCGGAGACGTTCTCGAGGGGCACGTGCGTCGCGCCCATGCGGTGGGCGAGGTCGGCGGCTAGGCGCATGCGGAAGCGTCCGCTCTCGCAGTCGACGACGACGGTGTCGACGCCGAGGCCCGGCCACGCCGACGCGGTGCGCTGGGCGCAAGCGAGGGCATCGGGCCCGCTCGTGGCGCGCCCGTCGGTGACGACGACGACGAGCGCGCGACGGCGCGGGTCGCGGCGGCGTTCACGTTCGAGGGTGCTCGCGGCCAGCGTGAGCCCTTCCGCGAGGGGCGTGCGTCCGCCGTGCGGTAGCTGTGTCAGTGCCGCGGCCGCCCGATCGACGGACGACGTCGGGGCGAGCAGGACGTGCGCGTCGGCGCCGTTGAACGCGACCAGCCCGACCTTGTCGCGACGCTCGTACGCATCGAGCAGCAGCGACAGTACAGCCGTCTTCACCTCGTCCATGCGTTTGCGCGCCGCCATCGAACCGGAGGCGTCGACGCAGAACAGCACGAGATTCGACTCGCGCCCCCGCAGCCGGGCGTGACGGACGTCGTGCGCCGCGATGTCGAGGCGGCCCCGCGTCCCCGCGGTGCGACGCGACGCTGCGCTCGTGATGGTGGCCGTGACGTGGACGCGGCCGGTCGTCGTCGGGGAGACACCGATGACGCGTCCGCGCGTCGTCTCGGCCGCGCTGCGCCGACCGGCCTCACCGCGACCGACACCGCGCACCTCGAAACGGCGCGGACGGTACGGCGTGCCCGCCGAGGCCGTGCCGACGGCGGCGGCTGCGCCGGTTCGCTGCTCGGAGGACGGCTGCTCCTGGGAGGACTCCTCCGCATCGGACGGCGAATCGTGCTGCGGATCAACCGAATCCGACGAGGACTCAGTCGCCCGATCGCTCGATGCCGGTGGCTGCTGCGAGCCAGCCGGCGGAGGCCCGTCGTCGTCGTTGTCAGGCGCGTCGTCACCGTCACCCGGTTCGCCGTTCGGGTCGTCGTCCGAACCACCCGACGGGGGCTGCGGATCGTCGGGGCATTCGGGGTCGGTCGGCGGTTCGGGTTCTTCGTCGAGCAGCCGGTCGAGCAGCTCCTCGTCGAGGCCGGGCGGGTCGAACGGCCCGCGTCGGCGACGGTGCGACAGCGCGAACCGGGCGGCGATGCGGATGTCCTCACGCGTCACTCGGTCGCGCTCGCACCACGCGGCGTGGGCGCGCGCCGCGCGGGCGATGACGATGTCGGCGCGCATGCCGTCGACGTCGAATCCGGCACACACACGGGCGATGGTGCGTAGCGCCCACGCGCTCAGGTCGACGCCGTCGAGGGCCTCCTGCGCCCGGACGATGCGTGCCCCGAGCTCGGCCTCGGCTGCCGCGTAGCGGGCAGAGAACGCGTCTGGGTCGGCATCGAAGGCGAGACGTCGACGCACGACCTCGGCCCGCTCGTCGGGGTCGCGGGAGGCATTGACATCGACCGACAGCCCGAAGCGGTCGAGCAGCTGCGGGCGCAGCTCGCCTTCCTCGGGGTTCATCGTCCCGACGAGCACGAAGCGGGCCGGGTGCGTCACCGACATGCCGTCACGTTCGACGGTGTTGCGACCCATCGCCGAGGCGTCGAGCAGCAGGTCGACGAGGTGGTCGGCGAGCAGATTGACCTCGTCGACGTACAGCAGCCCGCGGTGCGCCTGCGCGAGCAGACCGGGGTGGAACTCGGTGCGGCCGGCGCCGAGGGCCTGCGCGAGGTCCATCGAGCCGGTGACGCGGTCGTCGCTCGCACCGACAGGAAGTTCGACGAGGCGCGTCGGGCGTCGCTCAGCGGTGACGGCCGCGTCAGCGCCGATCGGGTGCGGGCCGTCCGGGCAGTCCGGCGCGGGCTCGGCGGGGTCGCACGAGAAGCGGCACCCGGCGACGACGTCCACCCGCGGCAGGACGCCGACGAGACCACGCACGATCGTGGACTTCGCGGTGCCCTTCTCACCCCGGACGAGAACGCCGCCGATAGCGGGGGAGATGGCCGTCAGGACGAGGGCGGTGGACAGGTCGTCGGCGCCGACGACGGCGGTGAAGGGAAAACGGGGCATCAGTTCGCCTCCTGGCAAGTGACCACGCTTGCCGCTCGGGGGGCACCGACGCCGGACGACGCCAGTGGTCGCGGCGACGTCCTGGCTTACCCCGTCGGGGATCACAGTGGCGGGACCGCTGCCGGATTCGCACCGGCATTCCTCGCGCGCGACGGCCCCATCATGACAGACGCCGACGCCGCCCGAGGCCCCGGCGGGGCATAGGGTGTCGCCCATGATCGAGGTCGTCGGCATCGAGGACGGTGGGTGGGCGCTGCTGCCCGCCCACCTTCGGCAACTCGTCACGGACGCTGACGTCGTCGTCGGCGGGCGACGGCACCTGGAGCTGCTGCCGCAGGTGGAGGGCCAGGAGCGCCGCACGTGGCCGCGCCCGTTGCGCGACGGGCTGCGCGAGCTCCTGTTCCATGCCGATGACCATGCCCATGGGCGCGCCACGTCGTCCGACGCCCACGAGATGGACGATGCCGCGTCCGGGCGCGTGGTCGTGCTCGCCTCCGGCGATCCGCTGCGCTCGGGTGTCGCGACGACGCTCATCGACGAGTTCGGTGCGGGCGCCGTTCGCGTCCATCCCGCACTGTCGAGCGAAACCCTCGCGCGCGCCCGGATGGGGTGGGCGGCCGAGAGCGTCGACGTCGTGACGACGGTGGGCCGCAGCATCGAGCGAGTGCGCCCGTTCGTCACGCCCAGAGCGCGACTCGTCGTGCTGTGCTCCGACGCGCGCGGCCCGGGCGAGCTCGCCGCGCTGTTCGTGCAGTCGGGAGCACCGGAGGCGAGGCTGACGGCGTGGTGGCACCTCGGCGGGCCCGGGGAAGGGTCGCTACAGGCCACCGCCCAGGGGTGGCCCGACGGGGAACGCGACCTCGCCGAGCCGATTCCCGACCTCGTCCTCGTCTGCGTCGAGGTGCCCGACGAACTGGGCGCGGCCGACGTCGTCGGGACGGTTCCGGGCCGCGCCGAGACGTGGTTCGGCAATGACGGGCTCATCACGAAACGCGACGTGCGGGCTGCGGCACTCGCGCGATTGCGCCCCACGCGCGGCGCGCTGCTCTGGGATCTCGGCGCCGGCTCGGGGGCCGTCGGCATCGAATGGGCGCTCGCCGCGCCCGATGCTCGCACCGTCGCCGTCGAACGCGATGCCGTACGCGCCGAACGCGCCCGCGAGAACGCCCGCGCCCTCGGAGTCGATCATCGCGTCGACGTCGTCGAGGCGAGCGTCCACGATGTAGCCGTCCACGGCGCGCAGCACCCCGATGGCACCGCCTGCGGCCCCTGCCGTGACGGCGTCGCTCGCCCCACGAGCGACGCCCGTCACAGCGCTCCCGATGCGGTCTTCTTCGGTGGCGGGCTGAGCGCTGAGGCTGTGGACGCTGCCCTCGCGGCTCTACGCCCCGGTGGCCGCCTCGTCGCTCACGCCGTCACGCTCGAGAGCGAGAGCATCCTCCTCGACGCCTGGCGCACGCATGGCGGCGACCTCACGCGCCTGGCCGTCGAACACCTCGAACCCCTCGGCCGACTGCACGGCTGGCGCCCCGCGCGCGCCGTCGTCCAGTGGAGCTACGCGAAGGATCTGACATGACCGTTCACTTCATCGGTGCCGGCCCCGGCGCCGCCGACCTGCTGACGCTGCGCGCGGTGCGCCTGATCGAGAGTGCGCAGGTGTGCTTGTACGCCGGCACCTACCTCGACGACGCCGTCCTCGCCCATTGCCCGCCGGGCGCGCGCCGCGTCGACACACAGCACCTCACCCTCGACGAGATCATCGACGAGATCGTCGCCGCGGATGCGCTGGGGCACGACGTCGCGCGTCTGTGCTCGGGCGACCCTTCCGTCTACAGCGCCGTGGCCGAACAGGGCTGTCGCCTCGACGCAGCCGGTATCGCCTGGGACGTCTGCCCGGGCGTGCCGGCCTACGCGGCCACAGCCGCGCGTGTCGGACGCGAGCTGACGGTGCCCGAGGTGACGCAGTCGGTCGTCCTGACGCGTGCACAGCGCGATTCGACGCCGATGCCGGCGGGTGAGGAGCTCGCGAACTTCGCGCGGACGGGGGCGACACTCGTGCTCCACCTCGCGATCCGTCACACGCGGCGGCTGGCACACGAGCTGGCCGAGCACTACGGCACCGACTGTCCCGTCGTCGTGGGCTCGCAGGTCAGTAGCCCCGACGAACTCATCCTGCGCGGCACGCTCGCCGACATCGCCGATCAGGTCGAGGACGCGGGGCTGCGGCAGGCCGCCGTCATCCTCGTCGGGCCTGCGCTCGCGGCCCACGGCTTCGCCGAGTCGCACCTCTACAGCTGCAGCCGCGAACGAACGTGACGCACGAGAGCCACCGCGTCATCGGCGGTGGCTCTCGGGTGGCCTGCTCGGTCGGTGTCCTGACCGGCGTCGCTCAGAACCGGTGCGTCGGGTTCTGCCCGTCGACGTCGTTCGTGCCGTTCGCGCCGGGGTAGGGGCCCTGTTGCGCCTGGTAGGGGCCGTTCTGGGTCTGAGGACGCTGCTGTTGCGCGAAGGCTTGCTCGCGCTGCTTGCGACCGCGACGCACCATGAAGAACAGGACGAGCGCGGCGACGACGAGCAGCGGCAACCCGATGAACATGAACACGAGCCCGCCGAAGAACCGCCCGACCCCGCCGCTGCGACGCTTCTTGCGGGACGGCGTGCGCCGCCGCTCGGGCTGCTGCCCGATGGACTGATGGTTCGTCGACGCGTCGACGAACGCGACGTTCTGGGCACCGTGCGCCGCAACGCCTGCCGTCCCAACGCCCCCGGTCACAGCTGCGGCTCGTGCTGACGACGCAGACGAGACGCTGGTCGACGCGGCAGTCACCGACGTGGGTTCAGCAGCGGACGCCGGGCCCGCGCCTTCGACGAGCAAGCAAACGGCAGCCGCGCCGGCGACAAGAATTCGACGCATCGTTCTCCCCCTTGAACGGTGATGTTCCGGTATCACGTGCATCTAACCGGGGTTCGTGACGGCCCGCAACCGAACCCGCACCCCGCGTCGGCCTGATATCTGTCTCAGGCAGACTCGCGTGGCTCAGGCGGGCTCGTCCAGCGCGAACTGATCGAGCAGCGCGTCGATCTCGGCGGGGTCGTGTCGGCCCGGCTGCTCCGGAGCCCCGGCTTCGGCGGAGGCCTCGACGAGCGCCTCCCCGAGGTGATGGGCCTCGGCGGGCGAGAGGTTGGTGTCGCGGATGAGGTCGTGGACGTCGCCGCGGGCGACGAGATGCACCTGGGCCCCATCCACCTCGACACCGAGCGTCGAGCCGTCGGGGTAGGTGACCGACGGCGACTCGGAGGAGCCGGTGTGGGGGGTGAAGTCGCTCATACCCCTGACGCTACGTGCCCGCGGGGCTCCTGTGTCCATCGCGACCCGACGGTTTTTCGACCGCCCGACGTGATCACCTCGACGGGACGAATCGCGCCGTCCACACGCGCCCGTCCGCCGTGGTGCGGGTGCCCTGGGAGCCGACGATGACGAGGCAACCCATGTCGATCGTCTCGGGGTCGAGCGCGGCCACGCTCGTCACCTCGAGGGCCTCCTGCTCGCGGCCGACATGACGTGCGACGACGACGGGTCGATCGCCTGGTAGTTCCTCACGCAGCACGGAGAGCGCTTGGTCGAACTGATGGGGGCGGCTCGCCGAGCGGGGGTTGTAGAACGCCATCGCGAGGTCGGCGCGGGCACAGGAGCGCAGGCGTGCGTCGATGACGTCCCACGGCTTGAGGCGGTCGGACAGGGAGATGAGCGCGTGGTCACCTCCGAGCACGGCGCCGGCCAGGGCGGCGGGGGCGTGCGCCGCCGTCACGCCGGGAACGACATGCACGGGCATCCCCGCGAGCGCGGCGTTCTCGGGTCGCTCGCGCGCCTCGAAGACTGCGGACGCCATCCCGAACACCCCGGCGTCGCCCCCGGAGACGACGGCGACATCGTGCCCGTCATGCGCCAGTTCGAGGGCCTGGGTGCCGCGATCGACCTCGACCGTGTTGCCGCTCGGGAGCCGGACGAGGCCATCGCGTGTGGGGACCCGGGCCACGTAAGGCGCATAGCCGATGACGTACGAGACGCGCCCCAGGACGTCAGCCGCCTCGGGCGTCAGCCAGGCGTCGGGGCCGGGCCCGAGCCCGACGACGAACACGGTTCCGGGCTCGCCCGACCTCTCGGACGTCGCTGCGGCGGGCAGCACGCCGGGGACTCGCTGCATCGCGGTCCGGCTCGAACTGCTCGCGCTTCCCGACGCGCGGCCGGCGGCGTCGGCGCGTCGATCGAGCCCGGGCACGACGACGAGCGACATGTACGGCACGTGCGACGGGTCGACCTGTGTGACAGGGAGGAGGCGTTCACCGTCACGGCTCGCCCGCTCGACGTACCAGGCGCGCTCGAGCAGGCCCGCCTGGGCGAGTGCTTCGCGCACGTTCGCGAAGGTGCGGCCCAGCTTCATGATGACGGCGGCGTCGGTGTCGGCGAGGCGGCGCGCCATCTCGGTGACGGGGAGGGTGCCGGGCAGCACGGTGAGCACGTCCTCGTGCCGGCACAACCCTGTCGACAGGCCTGCGGACGCCGCGGAGACCGACGTCACCCCGGGCACGACATGGGCGTCGAAACGCTCGGCGAGCAGGTCGTGGACGTACATCGACGAACCGAAGAACAACGGGTCGCCCTCGGCGAGCAGGACGACGCTGCGTCCGGCCTCGAGGTGGGCGCCGAGGCGCTCGGCGCACTCGAGGTAGAACGCCGCCATCGCACCGTGGTAGCCGCCGGGATGGTCGATCTCACCAGTCGTCACGGGGTAGACGAGCTCTTCCTCGACGACGCCGTCCGGGATGAGATCGGCCGCGATGGCGCGTGCGGTGCTCGGACGATGACCGGCGCGGTGGTAGGCGACGACGTCAGCGGTCTCGATGAGCCGAGCGGCCTTGCGGGTGATGAGTTCGGGGTCACCGGGGCCGACGCCGACGCACCACAGGCTGCCCGTCATCACAGGATCTCCTGCTCGGTCGCGAGGGCGTTGACGGCGGCCGCAGCCATGGCTGAGCCTCCCCGGCGCCCATGGACGGTCAGCCAGGGGATCTGTGATCCGTCGTCGAGACGATGCTCGGCGAGAGCGACCTTGGACTCGGCGGAGCCGACGAAACCGACGGGCATCCCGACGATCGCAGCCGGGCGCGGGGCGCCGTCGAGCAGCATCTCGAGCAGGTGGAACAGGGCCGTCGGGGCGTTGCCGATGGCGACGACGGCGCCGTCGAGGTGCGGTGCCCACAACGACGCGGCGGCGGCCGAGCGAGTCGTCGACCAGGCCTGTGCGAGCGCCGGCACCTGCGGTTCGCGCAGCGTACAGATGACGTCGTTGTCGGCGGGCAGTCGGCTGCGCGTCACGCCCGCGGCGAGCATGTGCGAGTCGGTGATGACGGGCGCGCCGGCGCGCAACGCGGCGAGAGCGGCCTCGCCGACGTCCGTGCTGCCGGCGATCTCGTCGATGACGCCGACGTCGCCTGCGGCATGCGCGACCCGCACCGCAGCACGGTGGACGCCCTCGGGCAGGTGGTCGAGCGTCACCTCACGACGGATCGTCGCGAACGACTCGCGATAGATGGCACGCCCGTCACGCTCGTAGTCGTAGCGGCGGGTCGGGGGAGCGATGTCGGTCATGAGCGGCCGTTCGGGTCGAGGATGTCGGTCAGGTTGTGAGGGGCGACGACGAGATGATGCTCGCCGGCGGGGCGGCCGCACGCACGCTCGCACCCGACGACGTGGACGCGGGGTGCGGCGGAAACGGTGGCACGTCGATCATCGGCGCTGGCATGCTCGGGCGTGCTCGCAGCGATGACGCTGCCGATGCGGCTGTCATCGAGCGCCGTGTCACACCAGTTGCCGTCGTCGAAGATCCTCGCCGCGGCCCGCGTGAGGTCGAGCGTCGAGACGTCGGTGCGACGGCAGTACGGTGCGCCGACGCAGGCGCTGAATCGCGCTCGGGCCGAACCGGGTTCGGTGACGAATCCGGCGCCGCGCAGATGCCTGGTCGCGCTGGGCAGGTCGGCGCCGTCGCGCAGCGTACGCACGACGATGCTGCGCTCGGGGGTGACGACGACGTCCTGCGTCACCTCGTCCAGGGCGCGAGCGGCCGGCGCGTCGAGCAGGCCGAGCGGGAGATGAACCTCCAGGCGGCTCTTGGACGTGGCCGCCGCGGTGCCGGTCGCGGGCCGGGCCTCGGCGCGGGGCATATCGGCGGCGCTCACCTCGGCGGCGCGCACCCGCTCGTCGAGTCGGGCGAAGAACGGATGATCGTCGGGCAGGTCGGTGACGTTCCAGAACCGCCCGTCATCATGCTGCGTCGTCGCGACGAAGTCCTCCGCGACAGCGACCAGCGTCGCCGCGGCCTGGTGCGCAGCACATGCGAACGACCGGCCACCGACGCGCACTTCGCCGGCACGCATCTGATCGACGTGCATCTCACCGGCCCGCGAGCCGTCATCGTCCGCGCCGAGAGCGAACGCGACATCGGCCGGCACCTCGGGCAGCGTCTCGTCCCCGGCGGCCAGCGCGAAGATCCATCGCCCCGACAATGACGCCAACGACGGCGTGTCGACGATCGCCGAATCCAGTTGCTGCACCAGGGAATCGAGCGACGCATCCGGCCCCGCGACGATGTTGCGCACCCGCTCGTGGGTTGCTGACGGCAGCATCCCGAGCGCCGCGACGGCGTCGACGAACGCGCCCGGCAGCGGCTCGTCCAAGCCGCGAAGCTGCAGGTTGCCGCGTGACGTCAGCTGCACGAACGGCTGGCCGAATCGTTCGGCAAGATCGCACACCGTCACGAGGTCATGGCTTGACACGCGGCCACCGGGCACGCGCAGGCGGACAATGGCGCCGTCGGCAGCTGCGAACGGGCGCAGCACACCGGGGCAGCGGTCGTCGACATCTCGTACGGGCACAGCGAGCAGCATACGAGCCGTCTCCGTTAGGCTCGGGCACGGTCGTCAGGTGATGGAACCCGGTGCGAATCCGGGACGGTCCCGCCACTGTGTGTCCGACGCGTGCGTCGGCGAGTCAGGAACGCCCTGACGATCGACTCCCGTGCCACGGGAGCCCTCTCATGACGACGCGGGCGTGGACACCCGCGAAGGAGCTGCCCTCATGGCGCGCATCGCCCTCATCTCGACCTCCGACACCGACCTGCTCAGCGCCCGTGCGAGCGGCGCCGACTACGCCGTCTCCAACCCGGGGCGCGTCCCGACGCACGGCGACGCCTCCGAGGGCGCCGACATCGTCGTCGTCCGCCTGCTCGGCGGCCCGCAGGATCTGTGCAGTGGTTTCGCGGCGTACGCCGCCTCCGGCCGTCCCGTCGTCGTCCTCGGCGGTGAGCAGGAGCCCAACGCGGCCCTCATGGAGCGTTCGACGACGCCGCCCGGTGTCGCGGCGCAGGCCCACGAGTACCTCGCGCAGGGCGGTGCGGCGAACCTCAAGGAGCTGCACGCGTTCCTCAGCGACACGCTGCTCATGACCGGCGAAGGCTTCGAACCGCCCGTCGTCACACCGTCGTGGGCTGTGCTCGAGCGTGCCGAGATAGCCGATGACGCCGAGAGCACCGACGGCGCCACGGCCACGAAGAAGCCCCGCGTCGCGGTGCTCTTCTATCGTGCCCAGTACGTCGCGGGCAACGACGCGTACGCCCATGCCCTCGCCGACGCGATCGACCGCGCCGGCGGCATCGGGGTGCCGATCTACGTCTCCAGCCTGCGCGAGGCCGACGCCGAACTGCTCGACCACCTCGCCGGTTACGACGCGCTCGTGACGACGGTGCTCGCGGCCGGCGGGTCGCGTCCGGCGTCCGCGGGCGCGGGGGAGGACGACGAGAGCTGGGACGTCCAGGCCCTCGCCGCGCTCGACGTCCCCATCGTCCAGGGGCTGTGCCTGACGTGGAGCCGTGAGCAGTGGGCCGCCTCCGATGACGGGATGACGCCGCTCGACGTCGCGACGCAGGTCGCGGTGCCCGAGTTCGACGGGCGCATCATCTCGGTTCCGTTCAGCTTCAAGGAGTTCGACTCGGACGGCCTGCCGTCCTACGTCGCCGACCCGGAGCGCTGCGACCGCGTCGCGGGCATCGTCGTCGGGCACGCGCGGCTGCGTCATCTCGACCCGTCGGAGCGCCGCATCGCGGTCATGCTGTCGGCGTACCCGACGAAGCACTCGCGCATCGGCAACGCCGTTGGCCTCGACACGCCCGTCTCGACGATCCGGCTGCTGCGCGCCATGCGCGAGGCCGGTTACGACCTCGGCGAACGCGGCGCGATCCCCGGTCTCGACGACGTCGAACCGATCGAGGGCGAGGAGCTCGACACGACCGCGGGCAACGCGCTCATCCACGCCCTGATCGCCGCGGGCGGGCAGGACCCGGAGTGGTTGACGGACGCGCAGCTCACCGACGCGCACGTACGTATCCCCGCAGCGCTCTACCGCGAGTGGTTCGCCCGCCTGCCCGAGAATCTGCGCGAGGGGATGAGCGAGCACTGGGGTGAGGCGCCCGGTGAGCTGTTCGTCGACCGCTCCCATGACGAGGCCGGCGAGATCGTCACCGCGGCACTGCAGGCGGGCAACCTCGTCATCCTCGTGCAGCCGCCGCGCGGCTTCGGTGAGAACCCCATCGCGATCTACCACGACCCCGACCTGCCGCCGACGCACCACTACGTCGCGACCTACCGGTGGATCGAGGAGGAGTTCGGCGCCCACGCCGTCGTCCACATGGGCAAGCACGGCAACCTCGAGTGGATGCCGGGCAAGAGCCTCGGCATGTCCGCCTCGTGCGGCACCGATGCCGCGCTCGGCTCGCTGCCGCTCATCTACCCCTTCCTCGTCAACGACCCCGGCGAGGGCACCGAGGCCAAACGACGCGCGCACGCGACGATCGTCGACCACCTCGTGCCGCCGATGGCGCGCGCCGAGAGCTACGGCGACATCGCCCGCCTCGAGCAGCTGCTCGACGAGTACGGCAACGTCAGCGTCATGGACCCGGCGAAGGCGCCGGCGCTGCAGGGCGAGATCTGGACGCTCATCCGCGCGGCCGAGCTGCACCACGACCTCGGCCTCGAGGACATGCCGGACGAGGATTCGTTCGACGAGTTCGTCATGCACGTCGACGGGTGGCTGTGCGAGATCAAGGACGTGCAGATCCGTGACGGTCTGCACGTGCTCGGCGCCGCGCCCGAGGGCGAGGGCCTGACGAACCTCGTCGTCGCGATGCTGCGCTCCAACCAGCTCTTCGGCGGTGCGAAGGACGGGCTGCCGGGCTTGCGCACCGCGCTCGGCCTCGACCCGACGAGTGACGACCGCGACGCCACCGACAACGCCGAGCGGCACGCGCACGCCCTCGTCACCGCATTGGCTGCTGCCGGGTGGGATGCCGCGTCGGTCTCCGATGTCGTCGAGGCGCACCTCGCGGGGTTGGCGGACGACGAGGTCGCCGGCGTCGACCGCGCCGACGTCGAGGCGTCCCTGCGGTTCGCCTGCACCCAGATCGTGCCGCGTCTGCAGCAGACACCGCAGGAGATCACCTCCGTGCTGCACGCGCTCGACGGTGGGTACGTCGCCGCCGGCCCGAGCGGTTCGCCGCTGCGCGGGCTCGTCAACGTCCTACCGACGGGCCGCAACTTCTACTCCGTCGACCCGAAGGCGATCCCGAGCCGCCTCGCGTACGAGACGGGCCGCGCGATGGCGGATTCGCTCATCGCCCGCTACCGCGAGGACGAGGGCGCGCTGCCCGAATCGGTCGGGCTGTCGGCGTGGGGCACCTCCGCGATGCGCACGAGCGGCGACGACATCGGCGAGATCCTTGCACTGCTGGGCATCATGCCCATCTGGGACGAGCAGTCACGCCGCGTCGTCGGGCTCGAACCGATCAGCCTCGAGGAGCTCGGGCGTCCGCGCATCGACGTCACCGTCCGCATCTCGGGGTTCTTCCGTGACGCCTTCCCGCACGTCGTCGCGATGATCGACGACGCCGTCAAGCTCGTCGTCGACCTCGACGAGCCGCTCGATCAGAACTTCCCGCGCGCGCACGCCCTCGCCGACGTCGAGACGCACGGCGACGAGCGGCGCGCCCGCACCCGCATCTTCGGTTCGAAACCGGGTTCGTACGGCGCGGGCCTGCTGCAGGTCATGGAGTCGGGCAACTGGCGCAGCAACGACGACCTCGCGGAGGTCTACACGGCGTGGGGTGGGTTCGCGTACGGCCGCGACCTCGACGGCGCGCCAGCACGCGACGACATGGAGCGCAACTATCGACGCATCCAGGTGGCGGCGAAGAACGTCGACAACCGCGAATCCGACATCCTCGACTCCGACGACTACTTCCAGTACCACGGCGGCATGGTCGCGACGGTGAAGGCACTGACGGGTGCCGAACCCAAGGCGTACGTGGGAGATTCGACGAGCCCTGACGCCGTGCGCACCCGCACGCTGACGGAGGAGACCGCCCGCATTTTCCGCGCCCGCGTCGTCAACCCGCGCTGGATCTCGGCGATGCAGCGCCACGGCTACAAGGGCGCGTTCGAGCTCGCCGCGACCGTCGACTACCTGTTCGGTTTCGACGCGACGAGCCAGGTCGTGCCCGACTGGATGTACGAGTCGATCGCGTCCGAGTACGTGCTCGACGAGACGAACCAGGCGTTCATGCGCCATGCGAACCCGTGGGCGCTGCGCGGCATCATCGAGAAGCTCGGCGAGGCGGCCGAGCGTGGACTGTGGGCGGAACCGAACCCCGAGACCGTCGCCGCGATGCAGCAGGTCTACCTCGACGTCGAAGGTGAGCTGGAGGAGTGAGCCCCGACGAGTCGCTGCGTGGAGTGCCGGCAGGGCCTGCGCGGGGTGCGCCGTCCCCGGATGTCGAGGGGATTCTGCGTCACGCCGGCGACGCCTCGCTCGCGGAGTCTTCTCGGATCGCCGACTCGAGCGACGGAGATGGCTTCCGTCGTCCGACGCCTGTCATCGGTGACGCCTCGTCGGCGCGCGAACGCCGCGATGATCCGGCTGGCTGGTCCATGGGCGCGCAGGTGCAGGAAGCCCTCGCCGACGTCATCGGGGCGCGTCGTGACATTCGGCGTTACCGCCCCGACGCGGTGCCGGACGAGCTCGTGCGCGAGGTGCTCGCTGCGGGTCATGCCGGCCCGTCGGTCGGCCATTCACAGCCGTGGCGGTTCATCGTCGTGAGCGATCCGGCAACCCGGGATCGCGCTGCGCACCTCGCGGACACGGCACGCTTGCGGCAGGCGCGTCAGATGCTGCCCGAGCGGGCGGCGCGGTTGCTCGACCTCAAGCTCGAAGGGCTGCGCGAGGCGCCCGTCGGCGTCGTCGTTGCCTGTGACCGGCGCGTGCCCGCAGCGGGCGTGCTCGGGCGGGCGACGTTCACCGACACGGACGTCTGGTCATGCGCGTGCGCCATCGAGAACATGTGGCTGACGGCGCGCGCCCACGGACTCGGTATGGGGTGGGTGACGCTGTTCGAACCCGCCGATCTGGCTGATCTGCTCGGCCTGCCCGACGGCGTCGAGACCCTCGGCTGGATGTGCCTCGGCTGGCCCGACGAGCGTCCGCCCGAACCAGGTCTGCAGCGCGCCGCATGGTCGGCCAAGCTGGCCCTCGACGACGTCGTGCTGGCAGAACGCTGGCCCGAGACGGGTGAGATCGATGCCACGGCACGCGGACCGGAGACCGTGGGTGTCGACGGCGGCCCTGCGGCGTTCGGTTCAGGGGCCCCCGCGTCAGGTTTGCGTCCGACCGGGCCGCCACCGTCCTACCTCGCAGGCCCCGAAGGCGCCCGTCTCGTCGTCGCCAGCGACGACGCCGACCGCCTGCTCGCTCCGCCGGAGGCGCTCGGGGTGCTCGACCGCGTCGTCAACCGGGTCGCCGCCATCGCCGGGCCGGACGTCGCCGGCGGCACACTGGTCCTGGCCGGTGCCGACCACCCGGTCACCCGCCACGGCGTGAGCGCCTACGCCTCGTCCGTGACGGCCGACGTCATGCGCGCGGCCAGGGCGGGCACTTCCCTTGGAGCGGCACATGCGCGTTCGGCCGGCCTTGCCTGTCTTGTCGTCGATGCCGGCGTGGACGGGCGGCAGCCGGCGCCTGCATCGGGTGCCGATGAGCTTCCCGCGGGCGTCCCCACCGAGCGCGTGGACCTCGTGGGGCCACGGGGTGACCTGGTTGACGCCGACGCGCTCACCCCGCACGACGTCGAGGCGTGTCTTGCGGCCGGGCGGCGGCTCGGGGCGAGGGCCGGGGTGAGCGGTCTCGTCGTGCTCGGCGAGGTCGGCGTCGGCAACACGACGATCGCCGCTGCTCTCGCGGCGGCGCTGCTCGAGGCTCCGTCCGACGCTGTGCTCGGCCTCGGATCGGGCGCGGATGCCGCGATGATGGCGCGCAAGAAGCGCGTGGTCGAGGCCGCACTGGAGCGCAGCCAAGGCTCACGTGACGTCGCCACGAATCGGGGCGAGCGTGCCCGCCTGGCACTCACGCAGGTCGGTGGGCCGGAGGTCGCGGTGCTCGCAGGTGTCGTGCTCGGCGCCGCTGAGGCGCACGCGCCGATCGTCCTCGACGGACTGGCGACGTCTGTCGCGGCTTTGGCGGCCGCACGGATGGAGCCGTCGGTCCAGGCGTATCTCGTGGCGGGTCAGCGCAGCCGGGAGAGCGCGCACGGTCTCGTGCTCGACGAACTCGGCCTCGAACCACTGCTCGACCTGCGCCTTCGCGCCGGCGAGGGCGTCGGTGCGTGTCTCGCTGCGGGGATGATCTTGCAGGCGCTGGACGCGCGCCGCGCCTCCGTGCGCACGACCGATGCCGGCGGCGTACTCGGCGACGGTGATGCGGCAGGAGACAGCTGATGGGGCTGTATCTGTCCCACACGACCTGGGACGCGCGCGATCCGTTCGCCGTCGCGCAGTTCTGGCGCGCACTCATGGGATGGGAGATCGCCGAGCCGGAGTCGTACCGTCCCGGCTCGGACGAGTGCTCACTCGAGGCCCCGAACGGCACCATCGTGCTGTTCTACCGGGTGCCCGATGCGAAGCAGGTGAAGAATCGCGCCCACATGGATCTGCGGGCTCAGGCCTCGACGCGTGATGCCGAGATCGAGCGTGCCCTCGCCCTCGGCGCGACGATGGTCGACGATCGCCGCAGCGACCTCGGCTGGGCCGTCCTCGCCGACCCAGACGGCAACGAGTTCTGCATCCTCGACGGTTGAGAGCTGAAACCCTGTATGGCGCGATCGCGGCTCTCACGACATCCCGCCTCTCAGGAACGAGACCCAGGAGTGCGGTGGCCGACGGCGGGGCCACTCGTCAGGATGCCGGCAGGCTCAGCGCGTAGACGTCCATGACCCAGCCATGCTCCTGCTTCAGGCGGGCACGAACGTCGACGATCTCGTCGATGACGTCGACGAGGCGGCCCGCGCGCAGCGTCTGCTGGGGCATGCCGACATACGCGCCCCAGTGGATGACGAGGTCAGGGTGCGTCTCGACGAGGTGGCGGCAGGCGAGGTGCCCGTCGAGCATGACGACGACCGTTCCGAGGCCGGGGGACCATTCAGTCACGAGCCGTCGACCGGTCGTGACGTGCACCGGTTGGCCGATCTCGTGCAGCACGATGCCGTGCGCCGCGGCGAGGGTCTGGAACGCCGAGATGCCCGGAATGACAACCGAGTTCACCGGCCGATGGCGCGCCAGTCGATCGACGACGCGGATCGTCGAGTCGTAGAACGCGGGGTCACCCCAGACGAGAAATCCGACGACGATTCCCGGCTCTAGCGCGTCGATCACCTCGCCCCACGCGTGAGCGCGCGCGTCGTGCCAATCGAGAACACCGTCGGTGTACTGGCGCGCGTCACGCTCGGCGTCGGGGCCGCGCCGCGGATCGGGGAGCGCGACGAACCGGTAGCTGCCCTCGGCCAGATGCGTGCGGCACAGCGCCTCGCGCACCTCGACGAGCTCGCGCTTCTCATCGCCCTTGTCGGCGACGAGGAAGACGTCGACCTCACGCATCGCGTCGATCGCCTCGAGCGTCAGATGACGCGGGGAGCCCGCGCCGATACCGATGACGCGAACCTCGCGAGGGGTCGTGGTGTCCGTCATGATTCAGCCCTTCCTCATCGCCAGGTCGAGCAGCGCGTCGACGTCGAGGTGTTCGTCGCAGGCGTCGGCGAGGGCGTCGATCATGGCTGAACGTCGGGCACGGAACCCCATCGCGCCGTCGCGAGGCACCCACGCCGAGCCCGACGCGCGGGCGACGTCACGCAGCCACGCCCGCCGGAATCCGTCGTTCTCGAGGGTGCCGTGCCAGATCGTGCCCCACACGGCCCCCGCGCACGTACCGCCGGGAAAGTTCGGTTCGGCGGTGACGACACCGTGGTGGATCTCGTAGCCGTCGACGTCCTCGCCCCGCCACGTTCCAGCGGGCCGAGCCAACGTCTTCTCCGCCTCGAACCTCACCGATCCGCGCAGGTGCCCGAGCCCGTCGACCGCCCCGACACCGGATTCCACGGAATCCTCCAGCCGGTCGACGAGCATCTCGTAGCCGCCGCAGATGCCGAGCACCGGCGCCCCACGCCGAACGCGGTCGGCGACGACGTCGGCGAGCCCGCGGGCGCGCAGCCAAGCCAGATCACTGACGGTCGCGCGACTGCCCGGCAAGACGAGCAGGTCGGCCTCACGGCACAGGTCGGCGTCCGTCGTCACCCTCACGTCGACGCCCGGTTCAGCGGCGAGAGCATCGACGTCGGTCGCGTTGCTCGTGCGCGGAAACCGGACGACGGCGACGCTCAGACGCGCCTCGTCTGCATCGCCGCCCGCAAGACTCGGTCGCCACCGACCGATCGACAAGGCATCCTCAGAGTCGAGCCACACATCCTCGAGCCATGGCAGCACGCCGCGGCAGGGCAGGCCGGTACGTCGCGTGATCTCGTCGAGGCCGGGCTCGAGGACGGACGCGTCGCCGCGAAACTTGTTGATGACGTACGCCGCGAGATGGCGACGATCGTCGTCGTCGAGCAACGCCCACGTCCCGTACAGCGCGGCGAGCACACCGCCGCGGTCGATGTCGCCGACGAGGGCGACGGGCAGGTCGAAGCGGCGCGCGAGCCCCATGTTGACGTAGTCGCCGCCGCGCAGGTTGATCTCGGCGGGGGAGCCGGCACCCTCGGCGATGATGACGTCGACGTCGCCCGCCAGCTCCTCGAAGGCCGTGAACGCCGCGTCCGCGAGGTGACGCCGGCCCGTCGCGTACTCACCGGCGCGCAACCGCCCTGCCGGTCGGCCACGCAGGACGACGAACGCCTCCCGGTCGCTGCCCGGCTTGAGCAGGACTGGGTTGTGCACGCTCGCGGCCTCGACGCCCGCAGCCTCGCACTGCAGGTACTGCGCGCGCCCGATCTCGCTGCCGTCACGGCACACCATCGAGTTGTTCGACATGTTCTGCGACTTGAACGGGGCCACACGCACCCCGCGTCGCGCCCACGCCCGCGCGAGCCCGGTGACGACGAGCGACTTGCCCGCATCGGAGGAGGTACCGGTCACGAGGAGGCCATTCACGCCCCCACCCTAAACGTTTCACGAGGTCTCGCTCTGCGGCATGATGGCTGCGTCGGGCCCCGCGAGATCCGCGGGGCCACCAGCTCGAAAGGCGCACCGTGCCTCGTTTCATCTCCTCCCGTTACCAGGCGGGTTCCGCGACGCAGATGTCCGTCATCGCCGACCGTGCGCGCGAGTTCGACGACGTCATCAACTTCAGCCTCGGCGACCCCGACCTGACGACCGACGCCGGCATCATCGAGGCTGCCGCGGCCGACGCGAAGGCCGGCCACACGCACTACACCTCGAGCCTGGGTTACCCGGAGCTGCGCCAGGGCATCGTCGACATGTACCGCGACGACTACGGTCTCGAACGCAGCATCGACGACGTCATGGTGACGACGTCGGGCTGCCACGCGATGTGGCTCGTCATGGAGACACTGCTCGACGACGGTGACGAGGTGCTCGTCATCGAGCCGTACTTCACGCCGTACCCGCACCAGGTGCGTCTCGCGCGCGGCGTGCCCGTCTTCGTGCCGACGACGAAGGAGAACGGCTTCCAGGTGACGATCGCCGACCTCGAGGCCGCCATCACGCCGCGCACGCGCGCCGTCATCGTCAACACGCCGTGCAACCCGACGGGTGTGCAGTGGAGCCGCGAAACGCTCGAAGGCGTCGCGCGGGTCGCGACGGAGCACGACCTCGTCGTCGTCGCGGACGACATCTACACGCTGTTCACCTACCGCGAGCCGTTCGTGCCGTTCGCGTCGCTGCCCGGCATGGCGCAGCGTACCCTGACGATCGGGTCGTTCAGCAAGGACTACCTCATGACGGGCTGGCGCATCGGGTGGATCCTCGCCCCGGCCGACTTCGTCTCGACGGCGCGTGACGTCAACGAGAACAACGTCTTCACCGCGCCCTCGATCTCGCAGCGCGCGGCCCTCAACGCTCTCGAACGACGCGCCGAGCTGCGTCCGCCCGTCAAGGAGCTCTACCGCGGCCGCCTGCAGCGCGCTTACGAGCGCGTGCAGCGGCTGCCGCACATGGACGCCTTCGAGCCGCAAGGCACCATCTACCTGTGGGTTGACATCCGCGAGACCGGTCTGACGTCGCTCGAGTGCGCCGCGCGCATCGTCGAGGAAGCCCACATCCTGACGATCCCCGGCACCGCGTTCGGCGCGTCGGGCGAAGGGTTCCTGCGTCTCGCTGTCACCGTCGGCGAGGAGCAGATCGACGAGGCCTTCGACCGCCTGGAGCGCATGAGCATCTTCGGCGACTGACGGCGGCCTGGGGGCGCTCGGCGCGAGCCGCGGGCACCACGTAGGGTTGGCCGTCGTGCCACGAGGGCACGACCCGGCTCGTGGCGATCGTCCGCGGGCTCGGGCCCCACCGACCCCGAAGCGTTGATGAGCTCCTTCACCACCCGTCTGCACGACCGTCTCGGCCTACGTACGTCACCGCGGATCTTCTTCGGCTCCGCTGCGCTGATCGTCCTGTTCACCGCGTCCATGGCACTCTTCCCCGACCCGGTGCGTTCCGTCTTCGGTGCGGCGGCGCACTGGTTGCGTTTCGACCTCGGCTGGTTCTACACGGCGGCCGCGACCCTTCTCGTCGTCTTCTCGCTGGGGCTCGCCGCAAGCCGTTACGGGCGCGTCAAGCTCGGCCCTGACGACGCCGAGCCCGCCTATTCGGGGCTGTCGTGGTTCGCGATGATGTTCGCGGCCGGCGTCGGCGCGACGTTGATGTTCTGGGGCATCGCCGAGCCGATGAACCACTACGCGCGCCCGCCGCTCGGCGCGGCGCCCTACTCGGACGAAGCGGCGTGGGACGCGCTGTCGATCGCGAACTTCCACTTCGGCATCCACATGTGGGCCATCCTCGTCGTGCCCGGCCTGTGCTTCGGGTACTTCACGTACAAGCGGAACCTGCCGCCGCGCGTGTCGTCTGCGTTCCATCCGCTGCTCGGCGACCGCATCCACGGCCCCATCGGCCAGGCCATCGACATCATCGCCGTCGTCTCCACCGTCTTCGGTCTCGCCGTCTCGACGGGTCTCGGTGCGCTGCAGATCAACTCGGGCATGAACGATGTCTTCGGCGTGCCGATCGCCGGGTGGGTGCAGGCCGCGATCCTCGCCGTCATCACGGCGGCTGCGCTGACGTCCGTGCTCGCCGGCATGGACAAGGGCGTCAAGAACCTGTCCTACGCCAACATCCTCATGGCGATCGCGCTGCTCCTCTTCGTGGCGATGACGGCGATGTCGGCCTCCGACGTGGCGCGCGGCATCGTCGAGTCGGCCGGTCGCTACCTGTCGCAGCTGCCGATGCTGTCGACGTTCAACGACACGATGCACCACGGCGCGTGGTCGGGTCAGTGGACGGTCTTCTACTGGGCGTGGACGGTGACGTGGGCGCCATTCGTCGGGATGTTCGTCGCCAAGATCTCGCGCGGACGCACCATCCGCGCGTTCGTGACGGCATCGATCGGGCTGCCCAGCGCCTTCGTCATCGTGTGGATCGGCGTGTACGGCCTCACGTCGATCACGAGCGACCGAGCGAGCGCGAAGGCTGCGGGACAGGGCGGTTCGCTCGCGCACACGATCGTCGACGAGAACAACCCGCAGGCGGCGCTGTTCCAGTTCTTGCGCGACCTGCCCGGCTACCTGCCCGTCGCGACGCTGGCGCTCGCCGTCATCGTCATCTTCTTCATCACCTCGATCGACTCGGGCGCGCTCGTCATGGACGCCATGGTCAACGGCCACGAGGACGCGTCGGTGCGCCGTCAGCGCGTGTTCTGGTCGCTGTCGGTGGGCGCCGTCTGTGCTGCGATCATCCTCACGGCGGGCGAGGACGGGCTGTCGGCGCTGCAGGAGGTCATCATCGTCATCGGATTCCCCATCACGGTCCTGACGGTCCTGCAGGCCTGGCTGTTGCTCCAGGCGCTGCGCGAGGACGCCGGAGCGGCACGCCCGATGCGGACCCGCCAGTGGAAGCAGGTGCTGCCCGCCGAGGAGTACGAGCGGCGCGCCGCCGAGGGCGTGCTCGACGAGGACGCCTACGTCGTCCTGCCCGAGTTCGAGGAGGGCACCGAGCCGGAGTTCGAGACGCACGTCCCGACGACGGCGCAGACGCAGCAGCAGGCCGCGGAGCGCGCCGCCGTCTCCCTCGGGCTGACGGGGCCGGTCGCCGCGGGCAAGTCGGTCGTCGGCGACGCGTTCGAGCGCCGCGGCGCGGTCGTCGTCGAGTTCGACGAGGTGATGCGCGAACTGCTCGTGCCGGGCGAGGAAGCCCTCGACCGGTTGCGGGAGGTGTTCTCCGAGACAATCGCCCACCCCGACGGCACGATCGACTGGCACACGCTCGACGACCTCACGACGCGCAGCCCCGCGGCGCGCGAGCGGATGTATGCCGTCATCGGCCCGTTCGTGCGTGCGGAGGCCGACGCCCGGGCCAAGGCCGTGGGCGATGACTCGGTGCTCGTGCTCGACCTCGCGCTGCTGACGGACGCCGCGACGCCGCGCGACTTCGACCACGTCGTCGTCGTGGAGGCGCCGGCGGAGGTGCGCGTCGAACGGCTCATGGCCGAGCGTGGACTGGATCTTGAGCAGGCCTGGGCCGAGATCGACGCCGACACGCAGGGGCGCGAGCGCAGCGACGCGGCCGACGTCGTCCTCTCGAACGAGGGCAGCATCGACGAGCTCGACGCGGCTGTCGGTGCGTTCTGGGACGATGAGGTCGCACCGGCGCTGAACAGTGCCGCGACGCGCGTCTGAGGAGGCGACGATGAAGGTCGGGTTGACGGGTGGGATCGGTTCGGGCAAGTCTGCGGTGGCCCGATTGCTCGTCGAGCACGGGGCGCTGGTGGTCGACGCCGACGCCGTCGCGCGCGAGGTCGTCGCGCCCGGCAGTGCGGGGCTCGCGCAGATCGCCGACCGCTTCGGTGACGGCGTCCTGACGGCGCGGGGCGAGCTGGATCGCGGCGCGCTGGGGGCCATCGTCTTCGCGGACGAGGGCGCGCGGCGCGACCTCGAAGCCATCACGCACCCGCTCATCGCGGCGCGCACGCTCGAGTTGTTCGCCGCGGCGAAACCGGGGCAGGTGCTCGTGCACGACATTCCGTTGCTCGTCGAGCTGGGGCGCGAGGGCGACTACGACGTCGTCATCGTCGTCGATGCGCCCGTCGAGACGCGTCTGCAGCGGCTCGAGGAGCACCGCGGGATGCCGCGTGAGGTCGCCGAGGCACGCATGCGCAGTCAGGCCAGCGACGAGCAGCGCCGCGCGGTCGCCGATGTGTGGATCGACAACGCGGGGGACGAGGACACGTTGCGTCGCCGCGTCGACGACGTGTGGCGCACGCACTTGCAGGGCTGAGGGCCGCGGGATTCCGGGGTTGTCAGTGGGCGGGTCTAGGGTTGCGGCATGCGTCCAGTCACCGATCTGCAGCGTTCTGTCGCACCCATCAAGGTCGAATCCGAGTTCGAGCCCGCCGGCGATCAGCCGAAGGCCATCGCCGAGTTGTCGAAGCGCGTCAAGGCGGGGGAGCAGGACATCGTCCTGCTCGGTGCGACGGGTACCGGAAAGTCGGCAACGACGGCGTGGCTGATCGAGCAGGTGCAGCGCCCGACGCTCGTGCTGGCGCCCAACAAGACGCTCGCGGCGCAGCTCGCCAACGAGTTCCGAGAGTTGTTGCCGCACAACGCCGTCGAGTACTTCGTCAGCTACTACGACTACTACCAGCCCGAGGCGTACGTGCCGCAGACGGACACGTACATCGAGAAGGATTCCTCGATCAACGAGGAGGTCGAGCGGCTGCGTCACTCGGCGACCAACTCGCTGCTGACGCGGCGTGACGTCGTCGTCGTCGCGTCCGTGTCGTGCATCTACGGTCTCGGCACGCCGCAGGAGTATGTCGACCGGATGGCCCGTCTCAAGGTCGGCCAGGAGATCAACCGCGACGAGTTGCTGCGCCGGTTCGTCGAGATGCAGTACACGCGCAACGACCTCGCGTTCACGCGCGGCACGTTCCGCGTGCGCGGCGACACGGTCGAGATCATCCCCGTGTACGAGGAGCTCGCGATCCGTATCGAGTTCTTCGGCGACGAGATCGACCGGCTTTACACGTTGCACCCGTTGACGGGGGAGATCGTCAACGAGGAGTCGGAGATGTACGTCTTCCCGGCGACGCACTACGTCGCCGGGCCCGAGCGCATGGAGCGCGCCATCGCCGGCATCGAGGTCGAGCTGGGCGATCAGCTCAAGCGGTTCGAGGCCGAGGGCAAGATGCTCGAGGCGCAGCGCTTGCGGATGCGGACGACGTACGACATCGAGATGATGCGGCAGGTCGGGTCGTGCGCCGGCATCGAGAACTACAGCCGTCACATGGACGGTCGTGGCCCCGGTACCGCGCCGAACACGCTGCTCGACTACTTCCCGGAGGATTTCCTCCTCGTCATCGACGAGTCGCACCAGACGGTCCCGCAGATCGGCGCGATGTACGAGGGTGACATGTCGCGCAAGCGCACCCTCGTCGACCATGGTTTCCGTCTGCCGAGCGCGATGGACAACCGGCCGTTGAAGTGGGAGGAGTTCCTCGAGCGCATCGGGCAGACGGTGTACCTCTCGGCGACGCCGGGCGACTACGAGATGAGCAAGAGCGACGGCTACGTCGAGCAGGTCATCCGCCCGACGGGTCTCGTCGATCCCGAGATCGTGCTCAAGCCGACGAAGGGGCAGATCGACGATCTGCTCGGCGAGATCCGCACACGGACGGACAAGAACGAGCGTGTCCTCGTCACGACCTTGACGAAGAAGATGGCCGAGGATCTCACCGACTATCTGCTCGACAAGGGTGTGCGGGTGCGCTATCTGCACTCGGAGGTCGACACGTTGCGCCGCGTCGAGTTGCTGCGCGAGTTGCGCATGGGTGAGTTCGACGTCCTCGTCGGCATCAACCTGCTCCGTGAGGGTCTCGACCTACCGGAGGTGTCGCTCGTCGCGATCCTCGACGCCGACAAGGAGGGCTTCCTGCGGTCCGCACGAAGCCTGATCCAGACCATCGGTCGCGCTGCGCGAAACGTCTCCGGTCAGGTGCACATGTACGCCGACAAGGTGACGCCGTCGATGCAGGAGGCGATCGACGAGACGTCGCGCCGCCGTGAGCTGCAGATCGCGTACAACACGGAGAAGGGCATCGACCCACAGCCGTTGCGCAAGAAGATCGCGGACATCACCGACATGCTGCAGCGCGAGTCCGCCGACACGGACGCACTGCTCGGTTCCGGCCGTTCGATGTCGCGTGGTAAGGGTCGCGGCGGCAGCGGTGCGGCGAGTGCCGACGCGAACGTCGCCGCGGGCGCGAAGCGCGAGGCGAGCAGCGCCGCCGACCTCGCGGGCCTCATCCAGGAGTTGCAGGCCCAGATGAGTGAGGCGGCCTCCGAGCTGCAGTTCGAACTCGCAGCGCGTCTGCGCGACGAATTACGTGACCTCAAGAAAGAACTGCGCCAGATGACGGAGGCGCAGAAGTAGCGCCGTGATGGCGTCCGCGGCGTCGGGTGGGATCTCGGCGCCGCGTGGTCATCGCCCCTTGTTGCGAGGATGGTTGCGGGCCTGACGCTCATTGCCGCGGCGATAGTTGCCGGTGAGGCGCGCCATGATCTCCTGAGCGTCACCGTCCTCGACGTCTTCCAAGAAGTCCGCAGCACGCGCGCCCCTAAGAGTCGTCGCTGTGCGTCCGTGATGAGTGATGACAACGACGCCATCACGTTCGAGAAAGGCGAAGCCAGCAGGTTGGGGCATGCTCGACACGCTATGGGCGAGGCAGCCGACCGGCAAGCGAAATACGGTCACGCCACGCCGGGGCTGATGTCATTTGATCGCCCGCATGAGCCTGACGAGGTCCTGACACCCCGCAGGATCGGCCATGGCCAACCGGGGCAGTTCGCTCTCGGCGAACCAGCCGATGTCGTCGTGCTCGTCGGGCGCGATGTTGCGGGGGTTCCCTACCCAGCGCGTCGCGAAGAACGCATGCTTCAACAGGGCTGGATCCTTGCAGGCCATCGGAAATCGCTCTGCATCGATCACCGTCACTCCGAGCTCTTCGACGCACTCGCGACGGGCAGCGCACTCGGCGGACTCGCCGGGTTCGACGTGTCCCCCGGGCAGGTCCCACAGGTCCGGATAATTCATCCGGTTCGGGTGACGGTGAACCAGTAGCACCCTCGCGTCCCGAACGAGTGCCACGACGGCAATGTGCGTGGGCAGCGTCGCTGAGGCCATGGGATGAGTCAACCACCAGTCGCCTGTACCTCGTCTGCCGTCAGGCGGTAGACCAAGCGGGTGCAAGCCAGCGCCGCCTGATCGCAGGGTTGCACGCGGCGGGTGCTCTTGTGATTCGTGATGCAGCCCTGGCGCGGAGGAAGGGCCGGCCAGTGGGTTCACTCACTATCCCTTTGACCCTACCAAGATTCGAACATGTGTACTAAACTAGTGGCATGGATCAAACGCTGGCAGTGACGGCCGAGACGGTCGCCGCCATGCCGTCCACCGAGCTGGTGGGCGCATGGGTTCTGCTGACGCGCGCGATCGCAGAGCAGGCGCTGGCCGACCCGGAGAGATTGGCGCCCTGCTCGGGCGACGCGTTGCCGCGAACCTTCGATGAGCGCCACACGCGCACGTTCACGCTCCAAGCACAACTGGAAGACATCGCCGTTGCTGCGCAGGAGGTGACGAGGGCCGCCGACGCGGTGCTTCACGCCGTCGCCGTCGAACACGAAGACACGGTCGCCCAGCGTGCTCACCTCGACGAGGAGAACTATGGGCTCTGCGAACGCCCTCCGACCGCAGGCGAATTCGCGGGGGATGATCTCGGGAACGCCCTCGGGTGTTCGAGCGCCACCGCGTCGCGCCTCGCTGTCGACGGACGCATGCTCCGCGACCGCGCGCCCGCTCTGCACGAACTGACGCTGCGGGGAGCCTGCCGCACCATGGTGGCCGCCACGCTGGCGCGTGAGATGGCGCACCTCGACGACGAGTTGGCTGCAGAGGTGCTCACGGATCTCGTGAGCGGGGGAGCACACCACCTCAGCGTCGACGGTGCCCGCTCCCGGGCGCGCAAACTGCTGCACGACAGGCGGCTGGCGCAGACCGAGGCCGACACCGTCGACCCCCGTCGTGAGCACGGGCTATGGTTCACGCCCCACCTCGATTTCGACACCCTCACCGAGGTGCGTCTGATCATGGCCACCGAGGACGCTGCCCGTCTCCGCGCCGCGATCGAAGCGCACGCTCAGACGCTCAACGACCATGCGCCAGATCCACGTGACGAACTCGCGCGGTGGCGCGCCGCGAGCCACGTCAGTGTGGCAGGGAGTGGCACCGAACCCCTCGGCGCCGTTCGCGTCGACGCACTGCTCGACCTTGTCTTCGCGAACTCAACGGTCAACACCGTCATGCACCTCAAGGTGCCCGTCCACGCGAGCCCACCAGCGCCTTCCGACCGGCGGTTCGGAACGCTGGAGCCCCCTGCGTCGCTCGCCTCCGTCCCCAACTGCGGTCTCGACGAGGGCGGTCTTGATGAGGACGGTCTTAGTCGGCCCCGTCAGCACGCTGAGGCCGGGCCGATCGGCGTCATCACGCGACCCCTGGACACATTGGGCGCGGCCCACATCCCCGGCCTGGGCCACGTCGACGCGGCAGCCGTTCGGCGCGTCGCGGCGCTCGTCGACACCACGTTCACGATCGACCTCGTTGACGGTGCGTGGACGACGCTCGCGAGTTGCTCGACGACGTATCGTCCCGGCGCGCGAGTGGCGCGGCTTGTCCGTGAGCGTGACGTGCACTGCCGCTTCCCGCACTGCACCCGGGTCTCGACGAACTGCGACCTCGACCACGTCGTCCCGCACGCCGACGGTGGGCCGACGAGCGTCGGCAACCTGCAGGCCCTGTGCCGCCACCATCACCGCGCCAAGACCTTCGGCGGCTATGCCGTGACCATGACGCCAGACGGAGTTTGCACGTGGGAGTCACCGACCGGCCGCCGCTGGACGACTCTCCCGAGCGGGGAGACGGTCGCGACCACGCTCGCTCCCGCGAGCTGAGCTGTTGGCAGGCACGCTCCATCGGCCGGCACTCAGGCCGTCTCAGTAGAATCGCCGCATGTCTCGAATCTTCAAGATCTTCGCGTTCGCCGAAGCTGTTTCCTGGGGTCTGCTTCTCATCGGCATGTTCTTCAAGTGGGTGCTCAAGACCACTGAGGTCGGAGTGCAGATCGCCGGGCCCATCCACGGCGTCATGTTCATCGGGTACGTCCTGTGCGCGCTCAAGCTGTGGCAGGAGAAGAGCTGGCCGAACAAGACGATCGGCATCGGCCTGCTCTGCGCCGTGATCCCGTTCGCGACGATCTGGTTCGAGAAGCGCGCCGAAGCGCGTGGCGAACTCGGCGACGAACCGCGTCAGAAGCCCCTCGCCGGCTGACGATCCCCCTGCACGTGCGACCGGCGGGGCCGCGAACCGCGAGGGTTCGCAGCCCCGCCGCTCGTTCGTCATGACACGCCAGTCGACGAGACGCACCGACGACGCCAGCCCCTGCCTGCGCGTCACTCAGCCGCGGCTGCGATACGAGACATCGCCGGCGCTCAAGGCACCAGAGGTGTTCGCGCACCTGGTCGAGGCATGACCATCCGGTTGGTCACCGCGGCGCGCCGCAGACCCGCGTCGTCGTCGGCGCTCAAGTCGCCAGGCCTGCCCGCGCCACGCATCCAGGTGCGGTCATTCACGCAAAGACCGCGTCGTGCAGGCAAGGGCGGCGATGATGTCGGGCGCCCAGGTCGCCAGGCCTGCCCACGCCACGCATCCAGGTGCGGTGGTCACGCAACGACCGCATCGTGCAGTCAGGGGACCATGCAGTCAAGGGCGACGATGATGTCGGGCGCTCAGCTCACCAACCGCGTTCGCGCCACTCGTCGAGGTGCGGGCGTTCGACAGACAGACGCGTGTCGTCGCCGTGGCCCGGGTGAACGTCGGCATCGTCGAAACGCCCGAAGATGCGATCGCGAACCATGGTGAACAGCTCGTCGAACGACTGCTCATCGGAATGCGTCGTCGCGCCGACGCCGCCAGGAAACAGCGTGTCGCCCGTCCACAGCTGAGGCAGAGCGTCGCTGCCGGCGGGTGGCGTCCACGACAACACGACGCTGCCGGGGGTGTGGCCTGGCACGTGGTGCGCGACGAGCGTCTGCGCGCCGAACTGAATCGTGTCACCGTCACTCAGCGTCCGCGCGGGCGCGACCGGGAGGTGCGGTCCGTCCTCGAGACCGGCGAGCGTCGCGTCAGCACGCTCGGCGAGCTCGGGCAGGGCGCGGTGATGATCCCAGTGCTTGTGGGTCGTCACGACGGCATCGAGACGATCGACGCACGCCTCGTCGAGCATCGCCGTGATGGCTCCGGCATCTGCCGCAGCGTCGATGAGCACCGCCGCACCACCCGTCTCGGGCGTCGCATCACGCAGCAGATACACGTTGTTGTGCATGTCGGAAACTGACAGCTTCCACATCGTCAGCCCCGGCAGGTCGAGTCGTGACGGCGCGTCGCCCGGTTTCACATCGGAGAGGTAAGCACTCATGCCTCTACCATCTCACCCACCCAGCCACCGGTGCCACAGGTACCGGCGCCGGGTGGCCCGGGCACGCCGCGCGCAGGGGCGGCCCGGGCCCGTGACAGCGCGAGCGTGCAGCCGATGCCGCGTCATCAGTGTCGTCGCTCTGGGCCGCCGGGGCAGGAAACCCCGCTACCACCGCGTCAGACGTTCGCCCCGCGCGCAGCGACCTGCGCCTCATGCAGGTCGTAGCCAGCGCCGATGAGAGTGAGGTGACTGAAGGCCTGCGGGTAGTTGCCGACCTGGGTCATCTCCTCGGGGTCGTACTCCTCGGCGAGCAGTCCGACGTCGTTCGGCAGGTCGCACAACCGGTCGAACAGCTCCTCGGCCTTGTCGAGCTCACCGATCTTCGCGTACGCGGAGACGAGCCAGAACGAGCAGGCGAGGAACGGGTGCTCATCTCCGGCGAGGCCGTCGACGCCCGATTCGGTGCGGTAGCGCAGGAGGAAACCGCCGCGCATGAGGTCGTTCTCGATGGCCCGCACCGTGCCGATGACGCGAGGATCGTCGGCGGGCAGGAACCCGACGGCCGGGATGAGCAGCAGCGACGCGTCGACCTCGGTCGTGTTGTAGTGCTGCGTGAACGTGTTCTTCTGCACGTTGAAACCCTTCGTGAGGATCTCCTCACGCACGAGCTCGCGCACCTCGCGCCACCGCTCGACGTCGCCCGGGTGGCCGTGCTTCTCGACGGCGGAGATCGCCGCGTTGAACGCAGCCCACACCATGACGCGCGAGTGCGTGAAGTGCTGCAGCGGCCCGCGGATCTCCCATAAACCGTTGTCCGGCTCGTCCCAGTGCTCGGCGAGCTGGTTGACTAGCGCGGCCTGGATCGCCCAGGTCTGCTCGTTCTCGTACCCACCCTTGGCGCGCGCGTGCTCAAAGGCGATCATGACCTCGCCGAGGACGTCCGTCTGCTTCTGGTCGACGGCGCCGTTGCCGACACGCACCGGCCGCGAATCCGCGTACCCGGGCAGATGGTCGAGTTCACGCTCGGGCAGCTCGCGCCCACCGTCGATCGTGTACATGATCTGCATGTCCTCGGGATCACCGGCGAGGGCACGCACGAGCCACTCGCGCCACTTGATCGTCGCGTCGACGTAGCCGGCGCGCAGCAGCGACTCGAGACCTAGCGAGGCGTCGCGCAGCCAGCAGTAGCGGTAATCCCAGTTGCGTTCACCACCGAAGTCCTCCGGCAGCGACGTCGTCGGCGCCGCGACGATGCCGCCGCGGCGGCTGTCCGTCAGCAGGTTGAGCACGAGCAGGCTGCGACGCACGACGTCGGCGTGCGGCCCGTCGTAGGTGCAGTGGCCGATCCAGTCGTTCCAGCGCCCCAGCGTCGACGCGATGCGCTTGTCGGTGTCGAGCGGGATCGGGATCGGCTTGTAGCTCGGCACCCACGTCATGCTGAAGTCGAGCGCCTCACCGGCGGAGACGTCGAACAGGTCACGGTGACGCCCCTCGTTGCCGACGGGCAGCCGGTCGCCGCGGAAGATGAGCATGTCGGGGCCGGCGATCGCGACGAGCACCTCCTCGTCCTGCACGTGCCCCGGGTGGTGGCTCACCCACGGCTTCACCTTGCCGTAGTTGAGGCGGACGACCCACTCCTGCTCCAACGTCACGGTACCCTCGAGGCCCTCGACGCGACGCAGGACGTCTGCGCGGCCGTCGCTGACGGGCATGAGATCGGTGACCTTCACCTTGCCGGTCGCCGTCTCGTGGATCGTCTCGAGGATGAAACTGTCCTCGCGGTACGCCCGCGTCGTCGTGGCCTCCTCGGCGGGCCCGAGCAGCCAGCGTCCGTGATCCGGCGTGCCGAGCAGCGCCGTGAAGCAGCTCGACGAGTCGAAGCGGGGCAGGCACAACCAGTCGATGGACCCCCGGAGGCTGACGAGCGCCGCCGTCTCGGTGTCACCGATGATGGCGTAGTCCTCGATCGGGGTGGTGTTGACCTCGGAAGGGGTGAAATCCACAGACATGCGCCCCAGACTAATCGGACCGGCGCCATGGCCTGATCCGTCGTCGTGGGCGTGTCCCGGGTGCCCACAGGGGTGGGTTTCCCCGCGCCGTTCGGGGGTTGTCGGTGCGCGCACCTAGCATGGGGGACGTGCCGAAGATTCCAAGCAGCAGCAACGCCGTGGCCCCACGTCGCGGCCACGATCACCTTCTCGTGCGCGGCGCACGGGAGCACAACCTCAAGAACGTCTCGATCGAGATCCCGCGTGACGCGCTCGTCGTGTTCACCGGGCTGTCCGGCTCGGGCAAGTCGTCCCTCGCGTTCGACACGATCTTCGCCGAGGGCCAGCGCCGCTACGTCGAATCCCTGTCGGCGTACGCGCGTCAGTTCCTCGGTCAGATGGACAAGCCGGACGTCGACTTCATCGAAGGCCTCAGCCCCGCCGTCTCCATCGATCAGAAGAGCACGAACCGCAATCCGCGCTCGACGGTGGGCACGATCACGGAGGTCTACGACTACTTCCGTCTGCTCTTCGCCCGCGCCGGTCGCCCGCACTGCCCCGTCTGCGGCGCGCCGGTCGGCAGCCAGACGCCGCAGCAGATCGTCGACTCGATCCAGGAGCTACCGTCTGGCACCCGCTTCCAGGTGCTTGCACCCGTCGTGCGCGCCCGCAAGGGCGAGTACGTCGACCTGTTCGCCGAACTGCAGACGAAGGGCTTCTCCCGTGCCCGTGTCGACGGTGAGACGGTGACGCTGAGCGAACCGCCGACGCTGGAGAAGCAGAAGAAGCACACGATCGACGTCGTCGTCGACCGTCTCGTCGCGAAGGGGCCGGACGACCTCAGCGGCCGCCAGCGCCTCACCGACTCGGTCGAGACGGCCCTCGGCCTCGCGGACGGCCTCGTCGTCATCGAACGCGTCGTGCGCGAGGGCGCCGAGGACGAGCACGACGAGCTGCCGCTCGAGCGCCGTTACTCGGAGAAGCTCGCCTGCCCGAACGACCACGCGCTGTCGATGGACGCGATCGAGCCGCGTTCGTTCTCGTTCAACAGCCCGTTCGGTGCCTGCCCGGCCTGCACCGGTCTCGGCACCGAGCTGCGTGTCGACCCCGACCTCATCATCCCCGACGAGGACAAGACGCTGCGCGAGGGCGCGATCCTGCCGTGGGCGCAGGGCAGCGGTGCCGCCGACTATTTCGTCCGCGTCATGGGCGCGCTCGGCAAGGAGAGCGGGTTCGACCTCGACACCCCGTGGCGCGACCTGCCGGCCAAGGCGAAGACGATGCTGCTCGAGGGCAAGAACCACAAGGTTCACGTCACCTACCGCAACCGTTTCGGGCGTGAGCGCTCCTATTCGACGGGCTTCGAGGGCGTCATCCCGTTCGTCAAGCGTCGCCACACGGAGACGGAGTCGGAGTGGAGCCGTGAGCGCTACGAGGGCTACATGCGCGAGGTGCCATGCCCGACGTGCAACGGCGCACGCCTCAAGCCCGAGTCGCTGTCGGTGACGATCGGCGGCAAGTCGATCGCCGAGGTGTGCGCGCTGCCGATCTCGGAGTCCGCGCACTTCCTCGACGACGTCGACTTCACCTCGCGCGAGCGGCAGATCGCCGAGCGCGTCATCAAGGAGATCGCGGCGCGTCTCGGCTTCCTGCTCGACGTCGGCCTCGACTACCTCTCGCTCGACCGGCCCGCCGGCACGCTGTCGGGTGGTGAGGCGCAGCGCATCCGCCTCGCGACGCAGATCGGCTCGGGTCTCGTCGGCGTGCTCTACGTCCTCGACGAGCCGTCGATCGGTCTTCACCAACGCGACAACCACCGCCTCATCGAGACGCTGACGCGCCTGCGCGACCTCGGCAACACGCTCATCGTCGTCGAGCACGACGAGGACACGATCGCGACGGCCGACTGGATCGTCGACATCGGGCCCGGTGCCGGTGAGCACGGGGGAGAGGTCGTCTACTCCGGCCCGGTCAAGGGCTTGCTCGCGGAGAAGAAGTCCGTCACCGGCGGTTACCTCAGCGGCCGATTGTCCATCCCGGTGCCGCAGACGCGTCGCGGTCAGGACGGTCGCCGCCTCGTCGTCGAGGGAGCGCGTGAGCACACGCTCAAGGACATCGACGTCGCGTTCCCGCTGGGCAACCTCGTCGTCGTCTCCGGCGTGTCGGGGTCGGGCAAATCGACGCTCGTCAACGACATCCTCTACACGACGCTCGCGAACGACCTCAACGGCGCCCGCCAGGTCGCCGGGCGCCACAAGCGCGTCACCGGCACCGAACTGCTCGACAAGGTCGTCCACGTCGACCAGAGCCCCATCGGGCGCACACCGCGAAGCAACCCGGCTACCTACACGGGCGTGTTCGACGCCATCCGCAAGCTCTTCGCAGAGACACAGGAGGCGAAGATCCGCGGCTACCAGCCGGGGCGCTTCTCATTCAACGTCAAGGGCGGACGCTGCGAGGCATGTTCGGGTGACGGCACGTTGAAGATCGAGATGAACTTCCTGCCCGACGTGTACGTGCCGTGCGAGGTGTGCCACGGGGCGCGCTACAACCGCGAGACACTCGAGGTGCACTTCAAGGGCAAGTCGATCGCCGAGGTGCTCGACATGCCGATCGAGGAGGCCGCTGAGTTCTTCGAAGCGGTGCCCGCGATCGCGCGACACATGCGCACGCTCGTCGACGTCGGTCTCGGCTACGTCCGTCTCGGCCAGCCGGCGCCGACGCTGTCGGGTGGTGAGGCGCAGCGCGTCAAGCTAGCCGCGGAGCTGCAGAAGCGCTCGTCCGGCCGCACGATCTACGTCCTCGACGAGCCGACGACCGGTCTGCACTTCGAGGACATCCGCAAGCTGCTCGAGGTCATCCAGGGCCTCGTCGACAAGGGCAACACGGTCGTCGTCATCGAGCACAACCTCGACGTCATCAAGAGCGCCGACTGGGTCATCGACATGGGCCCCGAGGGTGGTTTCCGCGGCGGTGAGGTCGTCGCCGAGGGCACGCCAGAGCAGATCGCGCAGGTCGAGGCGAGCCACACGGGTCGCTTCCTGCGTCCGCTGCTCGAAGCCGCGGGCGTGACGCCGACGATCGTGGCGCAGAAGCCCGTCATCGACCCGCGCGCGGCGATGAAGAAGACCGCCGCGAAGAAGACGGCGAGCAAGCAGACCGCGGCCGGCAAGACGACCGCAAAGAACACGAGCGCCGCGCCGAGTGCGGCGAAGAAGACGACCCGGAAGAAGGCATGATGAGCGACCTCCAGGCACAGTTCACCCGCCGCAGCGCGATGACCGCGACGATCGCCGTGGCCGGCACCGGCATGCTCGCCGCGTGCGGCGGGGGCGACGACGAGGCCTCGACGAAGTCCGTCGACGCCACGATCGACGCGAGCAAGGTGAGCGTCGGCAGCGGCTTCGTCGACCGCGGCAACTCCATCGTCGTCACTCAGCCGACGAAGGGCACCTTCAAGGCGTTCACGTCCGTGTGCCCGCACCAGGGCTGCCAGGTCGGCGAGGTCACCGACAAGGCGATCGTCTGCCCCTGCCACGGCAGCCGCTTCGACCCGATGACGGGCGCCGTGCTCGCCGGCCCCGCGGACAAGCCGCTCGCCGAGAAGAAGGTCGAGGTCAAGGGCAGCCAGCTGCACGTGACCGGCTGATGGCAGACCCCCGCACCTACCGCCCCAAGACGGGCGACATCCCGACCGAACCCGGCGTCTACCGCTTCCGCGACCGCGACGGGCGCGTCATCTATGTCGGCAAGGCGAAGAACCTGCGCTCGCGCCTGAGCAACTACTTCCAGGATCTGCGGCTGCTGCACCCGCGCACGCGGACGATGGTGACGACGGCCGCCTCGGTGGAGTGGACGATCGTGCGCACCGAGGTCGAGGCGTTGCAGCTCGAGTACGCCTGGATCAAGGAGTTCGACCCGCGCTTCAACGTCAAGTACCGCGACGACAAGTCCTACCCCTACCTCGCGGTGACGATGTCCGACGCGGTTCCGCGCGCGCAGGTGATGCGCGGGCGCAAGCGTCCCGGCACTCGCTACTTCGGCCCGTTCACGCACGCGTGGGCGATCCGCGACACGCTCGATCAACTCATGCGCGTGTTCCCGATGCGCACGTGCAGCAACGGGGTCTACCGACGCGCCGAGGCGTCGGGTCGCCCGTGTCTGCTCGGGTACATCGACAAGTGCAGCGCGCCCTGCGTCGGCAAGGTCACCAAGGCCGAGCACCGTGAGATCGCCCAGGATTTCTGCGATTTCATGGCCGGCGATTCCGCGCGCTTCACCCGGGAGATCGAGCGACGCATGAAGGCTGCCGCCGCCGACCTCGACTTCGAACAAGCGGCGCGCTTGCGCGACGACCTCGGTGCCCTGGAGAAAGTGCTGCAGAAGTCGGCCGTCGTGTTCGACGACGCGACGGATGCCGACGTCTTCGGCGTCGCCGAGGACGACCTCGAGGCAGCCGTCCAGGTCTTCCACGTGCGCGGCGGCCGCATCCGGGGTCAGCGCGGCTGGGTCACCGACAAGGGCAGCGACGCCGGCGTCAACACCGCCGACCTCGTCGAGGCCATGCTGCTCGAGGTCTACGGCGACCTTCAGGGGCGCGACGACGTCCCGCGCGAGGTGCTCGTGCCGTCGCTGCCGCCCGATGTCGAGACGGTCAGCTCGTGGCTGCGCGAACGCCGCGGCAGCAACGTCGACGTCCGCGTGCCGCAGCGCGGCGACAAGCGCGAGCTCGCCGCGACGGTCGCGAAGAACGCCGAGCACGCGCTCGCGCGCCACAAGGTGAGCCGCGCGTCCGACCTGACGGCCCGCTCGCAGGCCCTCGAGGAGTTGCAGGAGAACCTCGGGCTGCCCGAGGCGCCGCTGCGCATCGAGTGCTTCGACATCTCGCACGTGCAGGGCACGAACGTCGTCGGTTCGATGGTCGTGTTCGAGGACGGTCTGCCCCGCAAGTCGGAGTACCGCCGCTTCATCGTCAACGGCATCGAGGGCGAGGATGGCACGCTGCGCAACGACGACGTCGCCGCGATGCACGAGGTGCTGACGCGGCGTTTCGCCCGGCTCGCGAAGGAGAGCGCCGACCTCGCGCCCGCGACGACCGGCGAGATCCCGGCGGACGCGGCGACCGCAGGCCCCTCCCTGCGTGACGAGAACGGCCGCATCAAGCGCTTCGCCTACCGTCCGCAGTTGCTCGTCGTCGACGGCGGACGCCCGCAGGTCGACGCCGCCGCGCGGGCCCTCGCCGACGTCGGGTTCGACGACATCCCCGTCGTCGGGCTCGCGAAGCGTCTCGAGGAGGTGTGGCTCGTCGACGACGACTACCCCGTCATCCTGCCGCGCACGAGCGAGGCCTTGTACCTGCTGCAGCGCGTGCGCGACGAGGCGCACCGCTTCGCGATCACCTTCCATCGTGAGCGGCGCTCAAAGTCGATGACGACGTCCGCGCTCGACGGCATCGCCGGGCTCGGCCCTGCCAAGCAGAAGGCGCTGCTCGCGCACTTCGGCTCGCTCAAGCGCATCCGCGCGGCGGACGCCGACGCGCTGTGCGAGGTCAAGGGCATCGGTCCGACGCTCGCCGAGACCATCGTGCGTTCGCTCGGGCAGGAGCAGAGCGAGCCAGCGGTTAACGTGATGACCGGAGAGATCGTCGAATGAACGAGCGAGAGGCAGCCATGTCACACCCACCGCGCGCGGAGTTGATGATCGTCACCGGCATGAGCGGCGCCGGCCGCTCGACGGCCGCGAACGTGCTCGAGGATCAGGGCTGGTACGTCGTCGACAACCTGCCGCCTCAGCTGCTGCCCGACCTCGCCGGGCTCGTCGACGCGAGCGCGGCGGACGTCCCGCGCCTCGCCGCCGTCGTCGACGTCCGCAGCCGCGCGTTCTTCACCGACTTCCGCGCGGGCCTCGAACGTCTGCGTGACGACGGCTGGCGCCCGTCGGTCGTGTTCATGGACGCGACCGACGAGGCGCTCGTGCGCCGGTTCGAGTCGGTGCGCCGACCGCACCCGTTGCAGGGCGAGGGGCGCATGCTCGACGGCATCATCCGCGAACGTGAGATCTTGCGCGACCTGCGCTCGAACGCCGACATCCTCATCGACACGAGCGGTCTCAACGTCCACCAACTGTCGGCGAAGGTGCACGAGCTCGTCGGCGACACGGGCGGGCCGGCGTTGCGCGTCGCCGTCATGAGCTTCGGGTTCAAGTACGGCATCCCGCTCGACGCCGACCTCGTCTTCGACATGCGTTTCTTGCCGAACCCGTTCTGGAACCCGGAGCTGCGCCCGTTCAGCGGAAAGGACGAGGTCGTGCGTGATTTCGTCCTCGGTCAGCCGGGCGCCCGTGAGTTCCTCGACGGCGTCCTCGCGCTGCTCGAACCGATGACGCAGGGCTACCTGCGCGAGGGGCGCAGCTACGTCACGCTCGCCGTCGGCTGCACCGGCGGCAAGCACCGCAGTGTCGCGATGGCCGAGGAACTGGCGAAGCGCCTCGCCTCCGATCAGCTCGGGACCCTCGTCGTCCACCGTGATCTGGGGCGGGAGTGAAGCGCCCCGCGGTCGCGGCCCTCGGTGGGGGGCATGGCCTGTTCGCCTCGCTGGAGGCCCTGCGTCTCGTGACGGACAAGATCACCGCCATCGTCACCGTCGCCGACGACGGGGGCTCTTCGGGGCGCCTGCGCGAGGAGTACGACATCCTCCCGCCCGGCGACCTGCGCATGGCGCTGGCCGCTCTGTGCGACAACTCGCAGTGGGGCATCGCCTGGCGTGATGCGCTGCAGCATCGCTTCCCCGGCGAGGGCCCGCTCGGCGGGCACGCCCTCGGCAACCTGCTCATCGCGGGGCTGTGGGATTCGCTGGGAGACCCGATCCAGGGTCTCGACATGGTCGGGCGCCTGCTCAGCGCGCGCGGGCGCGTCCTGCCCATGTCGTTGCAGCCGTTGCGCATCGACGCCAAAGTCCGCGGCGCCGACCCCGCAGATCCGGACGGGGTGCGCGAGGTCTCCGGCCAGGTCGCGGTCGCGCAGACGCCGGGCACCGTGCTCAACCTGCGCCTGTTCCCCGACCCGCCGCAGCCGTGCCGCGAGGCGATCGACGCGGTGCTCGACGCCGACTGGGTCATCCTCGGGCCGGGCTCGTGGTTCACCTCCGTCATGCCGCACCTGCTCGTGCCCGACCTGCTCGACGCGCTCGTGCAGACCAAGGCGAAGCGGATGCTGACGCTCAACGTCCAGATGGACACGGGCGAGACCTCCGGTTTCTCGGCCAGCGATCACCTCGAGGTGCTCGCGGCCCATGCTCCGGCCCTTCACCTCGACGCGATCCTCGCCGACCCGGGCGTCGTCGGTGATGACGCCCGCGCCCGCGAGGCGCTCGAGTCGTCGGCGGCCGCGTTGGGCGCGAGCGTCGTCTACAAGCCGGTCGCCGACCAGGAGAGCGCCGGCGTCCACGACACCCTGCGCCTCGCGACGGCGTACCGCGACGTCATGGAATCGGCCGCCCGCGCCCAGGCGCGGCGTCGCGCGTGACCACCCGTTTGGGCCGGGTGCCACGCGTTCGGCACAATAGATCCTTCGTCCCGCAGGGCGATCGACGAGGAAGGTGCACGACGACATGGCGATGACGGCAGCGGTCAAGGACGAGCTGGCCCGGGTGGTGGTGACGCCGCAGCAGACCCGCAAGTCCGAGGTCGCGGCCATGCTGCGCTTCGCCGGCGGGCTGCACCTCGTCGCCGGGCGGGTCGTCGTCGAGGCGGAGCTCGACACCGGCGTCGCCGCGCGTCGTCTGCGGACGAACATCACGCAGCTCTACGGTCACACGAGCGAGCTCGCCGTCATGAGTGCCGGCGGCATCCGTCGTCAGACGACGTATCTCGTGCGCGTCGCCAAGCCCGAGCTCGCCGTGCAGACCGGCCTCGTCGATGCGAAGGGCCGCCCGGTGCGCGGGCTGCCGCCGAAGATCGTCAACGGCACCCTCGACGACGCCGCCGCCGCGTGGCGCGGCGCGTTCATCGCCCACGGTTCGCTCACCGAGCCGGGCCGTTCGTCGTCGCTGGAGATCACCTGTCCCGGTTCCGAAGTCGCCCTCGCCCTCGTCGGCGCGGCGCGCCGGCTGGGTGTGCCCGCAAAGGCGCGTGAGGTGCGCGGCGTCGACCGCGTCGTCATCCGTGACGGCGAGGCGATCGGCGCGATGCTCACCCACATGGGCGCCGAGGACGCGCGCCTCGTGTGGGAGGAACGCCGCATGCGCCGTGAGGTGAGGGCCACCGCGAACCGTCTCGCGAACTTCGACGACGCCAACCTGCGCCGTTCGGCGCGCGCTGCCGTCGCCGCGGGCAGCCGCGTCGCGCGGGCGATGGAGATCCTCGGCGAGGACGTACCCGATCATCTTCGTCAGGCCGGTGAGTTGCGCATCGAGCACAAGGAGGCGAGCCTCGAGGAGCTCGGCGCCCTGGCCGACCCACCGATGACGAAGGACGCCGTCGCCGGACGCATCCGCCGGCTGCTCGCGATGGCCGACAAGCGCGCCGCCGATCAGGGCATCCCCGGCACCGACGCGAACCTCACGCCCGACATGCTCGAGGACGACTGACCCTGCCGCGCCCCGTTCAGCGGCCTGACTGACCGGTAACCTGCCCCGCGGTGCCCCGCGGCCCGCCTGCGTGTCATAGGGTGGAGGTGTTGAAAGACCTCGCGCCTTTCTGGGCGCGTGAGCACTCGATTCCTAGGGAAGGGCAGGGTCCTCAAGTGACCGTCCGCGTTGGTATCAATGGCTTTGGCCGCATCGGCCGCAACTTCTTCCGGGCCGTGAAGGCCTCGGGCGCAGACGTCGAGATCGTGGCGGTGAACGACCTCACCGACAACAAGACGCTCGCCAACCTCCTCAAGTACGACTCGATCCTCGGCCGTTTCGCCGGCGACGTCTCCTACGACGAGAACTCCCTCACGGTCGACGGCAAGAAGATCGCCGCGTTCGCCGAGAAGGACCCGGCGAAGCTCGACTGGGCCTCGGTCGGCGCCGACGTCGTCATCGAGTCCACCGGTTTCTTCACGGACGCCGAGAAGGCCAAGGCGCACCTCACCGGTGGCGCGAAGAAGGTCATCATCTCCGCCCCGGCGAAGAACGAGGACATCACGATCGTCATGGGCGTCAACGACGACCAGTACGACGCGTCGAAGCACACGATCATCTCGAACGCCTCGTGCACGACGAACTGCCTCGCCCCGATGGCCAAGGCTCTCAACGACGGCCTCGGCATCGAGCGTGGCCTCATGACGACGATCCACGCCTACACGGGTGACCAGCGTCTGCACGACGCGCCGCACAGCGACCCGCGTCGCGCCCGCGCCGCCGCGATCAACATCGTTCCGACCTCGACGGGTGCCGCCAAGGCCGTCGCGCTGGTGCTGCCGGAGCTCAAGGGCAAGCTCGACGGTTACGCGCTGCGTGTGCCGACCCCCACAGGCTCGGCGACCGACCTGACGTTCGAGGCTCCGCGCGAGACGACCGTCGAAGAGGTCAACGAGATCGTCAAGAAGGCCGCGAGCGAGGGCCCGCTCAAGGGTTACCTGCAGTACACCGAGGACCCGCTGGTCTCGACGGACATCGTCACCGACCCGGCCTCCTGCATCTTCGACTCCGGTCTGACGAAGGTCATCGGCAACCAGGTCAAGGTCGTCGGCTGGTACGACAACGAGTGGGGTTACTCCAACCGCCTCGTCGACCTGACCACGCTCGTCGGCTCCTCCCTCTGATCGGGGTCAGGCGTGAAGTCCATCAGCGATCTGGGTGATCTGCGCGGCAAGACAGTGTTGCTGCGCAGCGACCTCAACGTCCCGCTCGACGGTTCGACGATCACCGACGACGGCCGCATCCGCGCATCGGTCCCGACGATCCAGGAGCTGACGAAGGCCGGCGCTCGCGTCGTCGTCGTCGCGCACCTGGGCCGCCCCAAGGGCGAGCCGGAGGCGAAGTACTCGCTGCAGCCCGTCGTCGGGCGCCTGTCGGAACTGCTCGGTCAGGACGTGGCGTTCGCCACCGACACGGTCGGCGACTCGGCGCGTTCCACGGTCGAATCCCTCGGTGACGGCGACGTCGCCCTGCTCGAGAACCTGCGCTTCAACGTTGGCGAGACGAGCAAGGACGAGGCCGAGCGCAAGAAGTTCGCCGAGCAGCTCGCGTCACTGGCGGACGTGTTCGTCTCCGACGGCTTCGGTGTGGTGCACCGCAAGCAGGCGTCCGTCTACGACGTGGCGCAGCTGCTGCCGTCGGCGATGGGTGGGCTCGTCAAGACCGAGGTCGAGGTGCTGAAGCAGCTCACCGAGAACCCGAAGCGTCCGTACGCCGTGGTCCTCGGTGGCGCGAAGGTCGCCGACAAGCTGGCCGTCATCGAGAACCTCATGCAGACCGCGGATCGGCTGCTCATCGGCGGCGGGATGGTGTTCACCTTCCTCGCGGCCGAGGGGCATGAGGTCGGCAAGAGCCTGCTCGACACCGAGCAGATCGAGACGGTCAAGGGCTACATCGCGAAGGCCAAGGAGCTGGGCGTCGAGATCGTGCTGCCGAGCGACGTCGTCGTCGCGCCGGAGTTCGCGGCCGACAAGGGCCACGAGGTCGTCTCGATCGACGCGATCCCGGCCGACCAGATGGGTCTCGACATCGGCCCGGAGTCGGCGAAGCTGTACGCGAGCAAGCTGACGGACTGCAAGACGGTGTTCTGGAACGGCCCGATGGGCGCGTTCGAGATGGAGCCGTTCGCCGCCGGGACGAAGGCTGTCGCGCAGGCGCTCGTCGAGGCCACCGAGAACGGTGCCCTCACCGTCGTCGGTGGTGGCGACTCGGCCGCCGCCGTGCGTCAGCTCGGCTTCTCCGACGATCAGTTCGGGCACATCTCCACCGGTGGTGGGGCGAGCCTCGAATACCTCGAGGGCAAGGAACTGCCGGGCATCTCCGTGCTCGGCTGATCTGACCTCCATAGCTGCGAGCCCCGCCTCCGTCGCTTCGGCGGGGGCGGGGTTCGCGGTATCCGATCAACGTGAAAGGGGAAGCCGGCATGGCTTCGACGAAGAACACGCGCACGCCGCTCATGGCGGGCAACTGGAAGATGAACCTCGACCACCTCGCGGGCACTCACCTCGTGCAGAAGCTCGCGTGGGGCCTGGAGGACAAGCGCCACGACTTCGGGGCCGTCGAGGTCGCCATCCTGCCGCCGTTCACCGATCTGCGTTCGGTGCAGACGCTCGTCGACGGCGACAAGCTCAAGCTCGTCTACGGCGCACAGGATCTGTCGCAGCATGACGAGGGCGCGTACACCGGTGAGATCTCGGGCGCATTCCTCGCGAAGCTCGGCTGCACCTACGCGTGCGTCGGTCACAGCGAGCGCCGTCAGTACCACGGTGAGACGGACGAGATCGTCCGCGCGAAGGTCGAGGCCGCGTACCGTCACGGCCTCACGCCGATCCTGTGCGTCGGTGAGCCGCTCGAGGTCCGTCAGGCGGGCGAGCACGTCGAGCACTGCGTCGCCCAGGTGCGCGCCGCCGTCGCCGGTCTCACGCCCGAGCAGGCGTCGACGCTCGTCGTCGCCTACGAGCCCGTGTGGGCCATCGGCACCGGCGAGGTCGCGACGCCCGCCGACGCTCAGGAGGTGTGCGCCGCCGTCCGCGTCGCCCTCGCCGACGCGTTCGACCAGGAACTCGCGAACAAGGTCCGCGTTCTCTACGGCGGCTCGGTGAAGCCGGGCAACGTCGCGGAGATCATGGCCGGGGACGACGTGGACGGTGCCCTCGTCGGCGGCGCGTCGCTCGTCGCTGACGACTTCATCGGCATCTGCACCTACCAGAACGCCTGAGGCTCGGGCACGCGGTACGCTGGGGGCTGATTTCGCGCGGGCTCACGCCCGCCCCGTCGTGAGGTGAGATTTCTTCGTGGACATTGTCAAGATCCTGCTGCAGGGCCTGCTCGTGCTGAGCAGCCTGTTTCTCGTGCTGTTGATCCTCATGCACAAGGGCAGCGGCGGCGGTCTGTCCGACATGTTCGGCGGTGGCTCCGGCGCCAACCTCGGCGGATCCTCGCGCGCTGAGCGCAACCTCAACCGCATCACCGTCGGCGCTGCGACGATCTGGATCCTCGCCATCATCGGCTTGGGGCTCGTCGAACGCTTCAACTGACGGATTCCATCGGCGCCCATGAGCGCTGACGCGACGAAGCTCGTCATCTCCAGCGGGAGGTGACGAGCTTCGTCGCGTTGGATGGGTGCTTCAGGCGCCGGGCCCGGCTGCCGCCTCGTCGAGCCACCAGATCGTGCGTTCGCGTCCGTGTACGCCGGAGGCCGGGTGAGCGGTTCGATCCGTCGAAGTCGACGCGGCGCGCACCGCGTCTGCCTTGTCGGCCCCCGCGATCATGAGCCACACCTCGCGCGCCGCGTTGAGCGCAGGGAAGGTGAGGCTGATGCGCTGCGGCGGCGGCTTGGGGGAGTCGTTCTCCGCCACGACGCTCGTGTCGTCGACGCGTGTCGTCGCGTGCCCGGGAAACAGGGACGCCACGTGCGTGTCCGGACCCATCCCGAGCATGACGACGTCGAACCGTGGCGCCACCGTGGCCAGCTCGTCGCGGTAACGCGCAACGGCCGCGTCGAGGTCGTCACCGTCCGGGCCGTCCGACGCCGCCATGGCGTGCACGTTCGCCGCGGGCACGCCGACGACGTCGATGAGCACCACCCGAGCCTGCGTCTCGTTGCGCTCGGCGTCCCCCGCGGGCAGGAACCGTTCGTCGCCCCACCACAGGTGCACGTGCGCCCAGTCGATGTCGTCGAGGGAGGCGAGAGCTCGCGCACTCGCCTCACCCATCGACCCGCCCGTCAGGACGACGTGGGCGACGCCCCGGGAGGCCACCGCGTCGGCGATGACCTCCCGCAGGCGTTCGGCGATCGCGTCGGCCAGATCAGCCTTCGTCGCCGCCACGCGTCGTTCGACGTTCGCAGCGCTCACGCGTCGTCCTCGGCGGCGAGCTTCGGCAGGCCGCGCACGAGGGCGTCACGGTAGACCTCGTCCTTGTCGAGGCGCCGCAGCTCCTCGGCGAGGGATGCGACCGCGTCCGGGCGCTGCAGCGCCATCTGACGGTCCGGCTGGCCGGGCTGGCTCAGGATCGCCTGCTCACCGTGACGCGTCAGCAGGATCGGGCCGGAAGCACGCTCCAGCTCGACGCTGATGAGGCCCAGACCGGGTTCACCGAGTCGACGCTCGACCGGGCAGCCGAGTTCGACGCCGAGCCAGCCGCCGAGCAGGTCGGTGGAGGCCGAGTCGCTCGCTCCGGTGACGATGACCTTCGTGACCGGCTCGTACGGCGGCACGTCGAGTGCCCCCGCGAGCAGGCCGCGCCAGCGCGTCGTCCGGGCCCACGCCATGTCCGTGTCGCCGGCGGTGTAGTGCATCGCGCGGCGCAGGATCTCGCTGCGCGGGTCGGCCGACAGCGACGCGTCGGTGATGCGACGCTGCGCCATCCGACCGATCGGGGTCTCACCGATGTTCTCGTCGGCCTCCATCGGCCACCACGCGACGACGGGGGAGTCGGCGAGCAGCAGTGGCGTCAGGGCCGACGCGCCGTGCTGCGCGAGGTCACCGTGCAGACGCAGCACGATGATCTCGGATGCACCGGCGTCGCCGCCGAGACGGATCTCGGCGTCGAGCCACGCGTCGGCGGCATCCGGGTCGGCGACGAGCGCGATGATGCGACTCGGGTGCAGACGCGTGGCCTCCGCCGCGACGTGCAGCGACTCCTCGACGTCCTCACCGCGGCAGACGGCGACGAGCGTCATGACACGCCCGATCGTCATCGAGCCGACCTCGTTGCGCAGTTGGACGAGCTTCTTGGAGATCTCCGTCGTCGACGTCTTGTCCAGGTTGACGATCACGGCATCCTCCAGTGGCGTCCGTCGCGGGCCATCATGTCGTCGGAGCTCTGCGGCCCCCACGTGCCCGACTCGTACTGATCGGGCTGCGCATCCATCGAGGCCCAGAAGTTCTCGATCGGGTCGAGGATCTTCCACGACAACTCGACCTCTTCGTGCCGCGGGAACAACGGCGGATCGCCGAGCAGCACGTCGAGGATGAGACGTTCGTACGCCTCGGGGCTCGAGTCGGTGAACGCCGAGCCGTAGCCGAAGTCCATCGTCACGTCGCGCACCTCGAAGCCGTTCGAGCCCGGAATCTTGGAACCGAACCGCATCGTGACACCCTCGTCGGGCTGCACCCGGATGACGATGGCGTTGCGGCCGAGCTCCTCGGTCTGGTTCTCGTCGAACGGGGTCACCGCGTTCTTGAATACGACGGCGATCTCGGTGACGCGCTTGCCGAGGCGCTTGCCGGTGCGCAGGTAGAACGGCACACCCGCCCAACGCCGCGTGTTGATGCCGAGCTTGACGGCGGCGTACGTCTCGGTCTGCGAGTCGGGCTTGATGCCCTCCTCCTGCAGGAAGCCGGGCACCTTCTCCGCGCCCTGCCAGCCCTCGGCGTACTGCCCGCGAGCCGTCGAGGCCGCGAGATCCTGCGGCAGCTTCACCGCGGCGAGCACCTTCTCCTTCTCCGTGCGTAGATCCTTCGCGTCGAAGGTGAGCGGCTGCTCCATCGCCGTGATGGCGAGCAGCTGGAGCAGGTGGTTCTGGATGACGTCGCGCGCCGCCCCGATGCCGTCGTAGTAGCCCGCGCGGCCACCGATGCCGATGTCCTCGGCCATGGTGATCTGCACATGGTCGACGTGGTTGTTGTTCCAGATCGGCTCGAACATCTGGTTGGCGAAACGGAACGCCAGGATGTTCTGCACCGTCTCCTTGCCGAGGTAGTGATCGATCCGGAAGATCGAGTCGGGCGGGAAGACGCTCTCGACGATCGCGTTGAGCTCGCGCGCGCTCTCGAGGTCGTGCCCGAAGGGCTTCTCGATGACGACGCGGCGCCACGCGTCCGGCTTCGTCTCGCTCGGCTTCGTCAGGCCGGCCGTCTCGAGCTGCTCGCAGACCTGCGCGAACGATCCCGGGGGGATCGACAGGTAGAAGGCCGTGTTGCCCTCAGTGCCGCGGCTGTCCTCGAGTTCCTTGAGCGTCTTCGCCAGGTTCTCGAAGGCGGAGGCGTCGTCGAAGGTGCCCTGGACGAAACGGATGCCGTCGGCGAGGTTGGTCCAGACCTCCTCGTCGTAGCCCGTGCGCGCACGCTCCTTGACCGACTCCTTGACGATCTGCATGAAGTCCTGGTCCTCCCAGTCACGTCGGGCGAAGCCGACGAGGGAGAAACCGGGTGGCAGCAGACCACGGTGGAACAGGTCGTAGATGGCCGGCATGAGCTTCTTGCGGGCGAGGTCACCCGTGACGCCGAAGAGCACGACGCTGCAGGGCCCGGCGATGCGGGGCAGGCGCTTGTCCTCCTTGGAACGCAGGGGGTTGTGGCCCTTGGAGATCTCCGTCGGCGGCGTCACCGAGCCTCGCCTCCGGACATCTTCGTCAGGGCCGCGACGACCTGCTTCAGGCCCGCGTCGTGGTCGGCGAGGTGCAGCCGCAGGACGGGCCGGCCGTGGTCGGCGAGGACGGAGGCGTCACCACCGGCCTGCGCATCGCAGAACTGCCCGAAGGTGAAGTCGCGCCCGGGCACGGCGAGATCCTCGCCGGGGACGGTCGTGATCTGCAGGTACACACCGTTCGCCGGGCCGCCCTTGTGGTACTGGCCGGTCGAGTGCAGGAAGCGCGGGCCCCACCCGAAGGTGACGGGTCGTTCCAGCGCACTCTGCAGCGGCGCGCGCGTCGCGGCCAGCTCGGTGTCGGCGAGACGGTCGAGGTAGGCCATGACGGCGAGGTAACCCGTCGGCGTCAGCTGTGCGACGAGCGCCTGGAGCGCCGCATCGAGCGTGTCGGCGCCCGCGAGGAAGTCGGGGCCCGCCGTGCGAACCTCAACGGCGCCGTCGACGAACGCAGGAGCATCAGCGGCGCCCATGCCCGCGTCGAGCAGTTCGCGCGCCGCGGCCTTCGCCGACTCGACGTCCGGCTGGTCGAACGGGTTGATGCCGATGAGGCGGCCGGCGACGGCCGTCGCGACCTCCCACAGCAGCATCTGCGCGCCCAGCGAACCCGAGACGGTCGTGACGGAGTCGCCCTCAGGGGTGCGCTCGTCGTCCTCGGCCGTGAGCAGGACCAGGTTCTCGTCCGCGGCGAGGCTCGAGGGCTCGTCACGCCCGACGACGACGGGCAGCAGGCCCTTGCCGTCCTTGCCCGTCGACTCGGCGATGAGCTGCTCGATCCAGTCACCGAAGCCCGGGATCTGCGTCCCGGCGTCGGCGAGGATCACCTTGTCGCGCAGGGGAGAGGTGCCCCCGAGCACGGCGCCCAGCTGTAGGCCCGGGTTGGCCCCGTCGTCCTCGGCGAGCAGGTCCGTGACGGACTCGGCCTCGTCAAGCAGGGCCTCGACGTCCGCGCCGGCGAGGCCGGAGGGGACGAGACCGAAGGCGGTGAGAGCCGAGTAGCGCCCGCCGACGTTCGGGTCGGCGTTGACGACGGTGAAGCCGCCGGCACGCGAGCTCTCGTCGAGCGGCGAACCCGGGTCGGTGACGATGACGATGCGCTCGGTCGGGTCGATGCCCGCGTCCTCGAACGCCTGCTCATACACGCGACGCTGGCTGTCGGTCTCGACCGTCGAGCCCGACTTCGACGAGACGACGACGAGGGTGTGCTCGAGGTCCTCGGCGAGGGCGGTGCGCACCATGTCGGGCTGGGAGGAGTCGAGCACGACGAGCGGAACACCCGCGGTCGCGCAGATGACCTCCGGCGCGAGCGACGAACCGCCCATGCCGCACAGGACGACGCGAGTCAGGCCCTGGGAGGTGAACTTCTCGCGCAGCGCGTCGATCTCACCGACGAGAGGACGGGATGAGCGGGCGAGGCCCACCCAGGACAGTCGTTTCGCGGCTTCGGACTCGGCGTCGGAACCCCACAGCGTGGGATCCTGCGCGAAGAGTCGGCTCGCGAACTTCTCGGCGACGAGCGCCGGGACGGCAGCGTCGATCGCTGCCGCCCCGGCACCCACGGTGCCGAGGCTGACACCGGAGGAGGTCACTTGTTCTCGCCTGCCTTCTCGAGTTCGGAACGGACGGAGCCGAGCAGCTCTTCCCAGGACTTCTCGAACTTGTCGAGGCCCTCGGTCTCGAGCTTGTCGACGACGTCGGCGTAGGAGACGCCGGCGTGCTCGAGGGCGTCCATCGTCGCCTTCGCCTCGTCGTAGGTGCCGGAGATGCGGTCGCCCTCGACCGTGCCGTGGTCGGCGAGCGCGGCGAGCGTCTTCGGCGGCATCGTGTTGACCGTGTTCGGCGCGGCGAGCTCGGTCACGTACAGCGTGTCCGGCAGGCTCGGGTCCTTGACGCCCGTCGAGGCCCACAGGGGACGCTGCACGTGCGCGCCGTCGTCGGCGAGGGTCTGCCAGCGCGGCGTCGAGAAGACCTCCTCGAACGCCTGGTAGGCGAGGCGCGCGTTGGCGATGCCGGCCTTCGACTTGAGGGCCTTCGCCTCGTCGGTGCCGACGGCGTCGAGACGCGCGTCGAACTCGGTGTCGACGCGGCTGACGAAGAAGGAGGCGACGGAGCGGATCTTCGACAGGTCCTTGCCGTTCTCACGGGCCTGTTCGAGGCCGGTGAGGAAGGCGTTCATGACGCCGCGGTAGCGGTCGAGGGAGAAGATCAGCGTGACGTTGACGCTGATGCCCTCGGCGAGCACGGCGCTGATCGCGGGCAGACCCTCGACCGTCGCCGGGATCTTGATCATGCAGTTCTCGCGCCCGATCGTCTCCCACAGCTGCTTCGCCATGGTGACGGTGCCCTCGGTGTCGCGCGCCATGCGCGGGTCGACCTCGATGGAGACGCGCCCGTCCTCACCGTTCGTCGCGTCGTAGACGGGGCGCAGGATGTCGCACGCGGCCATGACGTCCTTCGTCGTGATCGCGAAGACGGCCTCGTCGACGCCCTGGCCGGCTGCTGCCAGCTCGGCGACCTGCTCGTTGTAGGCGGAGCCGTCGGACAGGGCCGTCGCGAAGATCGTCGGGTTCGAGGTGACACCGACGACGTTGTTCGTCTCGACGAGCTTCGACAGCTCGTCACCGGTGACCATCGGACGGTTGAGGTCGTCGAGCCAGATGGAGACGCCCGCGTCGGACAAGGCCTGGGTGTTGGCGTTCTGAGTCATGGATGAATCACTTTCCTTCGACAGCTGCGATGGATGCTTCGGCGGCCTCGACGACCTTCGCGGGCGTGAAACCGAACTCGGTGAACAGCGTCTTGGCGTCGGCCGAGGCGCCGAAGTGGTCGATGCCGACGACACGACCGTCCGTGCCGACGATGTCGTACCAGCTCATCGGGTGGCCGGCTTCCACGGCGACGCGCGCCTTGATGTTCTTCGGCAGCACGCTTTCCTTGTAGGAGTCGTCCTGTGCGTCGAACCACTCGCGGCACGGCATGGAGACCACACGGGTGGCAACACCCTTGGCCTCGAGTTCCTTCCGCGCCTCGACGGCGAGCGACAGCTCCGACCCCGTGGCGACGAGGATGACGTTCGGCTCGCCCTCGCTGTCGGCGAGAACGTAGCCGCCCTTGGTGGTGCCCTCGGCGGACGCGAACTCGGAGCGGTCGAGCGTCGGCAGCTCCTGACGGCTCAAGATGAGGCCGGTCGGGGCATCCGTCGTCTCGAGGATCTTCTTCCACGCCTGAGCCGTCTCGTTCGCGTCACCGGGGCGCACGACGTTGAGGTTCGGGATGGCGCGCAGCGCGCTCAGGTGCTCGATCGGCTGGTGCGTCGGGCCGTCCTCACCGACGCCGATCGAGTCGTGCGTCCACACGAACGTCGACGGGATCTGCTGGATGGCGGCGAGGCGCACCGCGGGGCGCATGTAGTCGGAGAACACGAGGAACGTGCCGCCGTACGCGCGCGTCAGGCCCTCGAGCTCGATGCCGTTGAGGATCATGCCCATGGCGTTCTCGCGGATGCCGAAGTGCAGCGTACGGCCGTACGGGTTGCCCTTCCACGTGCTCGTCGAACGCTCTTCGGGGATGAACGACGGCTGATTGTCCATCGTCGTGTTGTTCGAGCCGGCGAGGTCGGCGCTACCGCCCCACAGCTCGGGCACGACGTCGGCGAGTGCGTTGAGCACCTTGCCGGACGCGGCGCGGGAGGCGATGCCCTTGGCGTCGGCCTCGAAGACCGGGAGGGCCTCGTCGAAGTTCGCCGGCAGCTTCTTGGCCTGGACGCGCTCGAGCAGCTCCGCCGCCTCGGGGTTGGCCGACTTCCACGCGTCGAACTTCTTCGTCCACTCGGCGTGAGCGGCCTGTCCGCGCTGGATCGCCTTGCGGGTGTGCGCGATGACGGCGTCTTCGACCTCGAAGGTCTGCTCCGGGTCGAAGCCGAGCAGCTCCTTCGTCGCCTTGATCTCGTCCTCACCGAGCGCGGAACCGTGGGCCTTGCCCGTGTTCTGCTTCGTCGGCGCGGGGTAGGCGATGATCGTGCGCAGGATGACGATGGACGGCTTGTCCGTGACCTTCTTGCCCTCTTCGATCGCCTCGAACAGCGCGTCGACGTCCTCGGTGTACTTGCCGCCGTCCTTCGCGGAGGCGCGCCAGTCGACGACGCGCACGTCCCAGCCGTACGACTCGTAGCGCTTGGCGACGTCCTCGGAGAAGGAGACGTTCGTGTCGTCCTCGATCGAGATGTAGTTCTCGTCATAGACGAGGGTCAGGTTGCCGAGCTGCTGGTGACCGGCGAGGGAGCTGGCCTCGGCCGTCACACCCTCCATGATGTCGCCGTCGGAGGCGATGACGTAGACGTGGTGGTCGAACGGCGACTCGCCGGCCGGCGTCTTCGGGTCGTACAGACCCTTCTGACGGCGCTGCGCCATCGCCATGCCGACGGCGGAGGCGAGGCCCGATCCGAGCGGGCCCGTCGTGATGTCGACGCCCTTGGTGTGGTGCACCTCGGGGTGGCCGGGGGTCTTCGAACCCCACGTGCGAAGCGCCTTCAGGTCGTCGAGCTCGAGGCCCGAACCGGAGAGGTAGAGCTGGACATACTGCGTGAGCGAGGAGTGACCGCAGGACAGGACGAAACGGTCGCGGCCGATCCACTCGGTGTCGGTGGGGTCGTACGTCATGAGGTTCTGGTAGATGAGGTAGGCGACGGGTGCCAGGCTCATCGCGGTGCCAGGGTGGCCGTTGCCGACCTTCTGGACAGCGTCGGCGGCCAGCAGGCGGGCCGTGTCGACGGCCCGGACGTCGATGTCGCTCCAGCCGGCCTTGTCAGCCTTCGGCAGGGCGAGTGCGTCGGAACGCTCGGGGGTGGACTGATCCGTGGTCACGGGTCTGGCTCCTTCGTGTCGGAATCGAACTCGAAGCGAGCCTAGTCCTCGTCGAGGTCGCGAGTCACCCTGAGTAGACTGGCCTGAGACGGACCCTCGTCCGTCTGCCCCGATCGCACCGATGAAGGACACCGTGACAGCGCTCGAACAGGACACGACCGTGCCGAACCGCGAGGCCACAGGCCCCGTCGGTGACCGCTCGCTCAAGGCGAAGATCGGCGACTACGTCGCGCTGACGAAGCCGCGCATCATCGAGTTGCTGCTCGTCACGACGTTCCCGGTGATGTTTCTCGCCGAGCGCGGCGTACCGGAGGCATGGCTCATCGTCGCGACGCTGGTCGGCGGCACGCTGTCGGCGTCCTCGGCGAACGTGCTCAACTGCTACCTCGATCGAGACATCGACAAGCTCATGCACCGCACCGAGGGGCGACCGCTCGTCACGGGGGCGATCACGCCGCGGGCCGCGCTGATCTTCGGCCTCGTGCTCGGCGTCGCCGCGACACTGTGGCTGGGGCTGCTCGTCAACTGGCTGAGCGCATGGCTCTCGCTCGGCGCCATCGTGCTGTACGTGGGCTTCTACACGATCCTGCTGAAGCGCCGCACGTCGCAGAACATCGTGTGGGGCGGCGTCGCCGGATGCATGCCGGTGCTCATCGGCTGGTCCGCCGTCACGAACTCGGTGTCGTGGTCGGCGCTCGTGCTTTTCCTCGTCGTCTTCTTCTGGACGCCGCCGCACTACTGGCCGCTGTCGATGCGGTTCAAGGACGACTACGCGAACGCCGGCGTCCCCATGCTGCCCGTCATCGCCGAGGACGTGACCGTCGGCAAGCAGATCGTCGCCTACTCGTGGGTGACGGTGCTGACGTCGCTCGCGCTCATCCCGATCGCGCCCATGGGATGGATCTACGCCGTCATCGCCGTCGTCTCCGGCGCCGTGTTCCTGCTCGAGGCGCACATGCTGCTCAAGCGCGCAAAGGAAGGCGCCCCGTACTCGGTGCTCAAGCCGATGCGCCTGTTCCACTACTCGATCAGCTACCTGACGCTGCTGTTCATCGGCGTCGCCCTCGACCCGATCTGGTACTACGCGGTCATCCGCTGATCACACCGAGTCACCGAAACGCATCGACTCACTGACGAAGCGGGCCCCACCATCTGGTGAGGCCCGCTTCGTCGTCCGGTGGACACACTCGCGATTCATGTCCACCCCTGCGATTTTCGTCCACATTTGCGGCCACCTGGTCAGGTCCGACGATTGCCGCCGCCAGCGATGAGACGGGTCGTGGTGGAGGGGAAGTCGGCGGAGCAGGCGTCTCAGGGGCGCTCGCGCAGGCAGCAGAGGGCCCAGGTCATCCACGTGACGAGCAGGCACGCGCCGAGCATGTGGAACAGCACCGGCACCCACGGCACGCCCGTGAAGTACTGGACGTAGCCGAGCACGCCCTGCAGCAGAGTGATGACGAGCAGGCCGATCCAGGTGCGTCGCGTGGTGGCAGGGCTGCGCAGGACGAACAGCGAGAGCAGGACGGCGACGACGAGCCCGCAGAACAGCATGACGGTGTCGGCGTGCAGCCACGCGACGCTCCGCGCGTCCCACCCGGTGCGGGCGGGCTCGTCGGCATCGCCGCTGTGCGGACCGGAACCGGTCACCATCGTGCCGAGCACGAGAACGACGAACGCGAGAACGGCGGCGATCTTCGCGACGACGGCGATGGGCGTCGGCACGAGCGGTCGCTTCGGCCCGTCGCCCTCACGCCCACGCCACACGAGCCACGCGGACGCCGTGACGAGCAGCATCGACAGCATGAAGTGCAAGGCCACGATGAACGGGTTGAGATCCATGTGAACCGTGATGCCACCGACGACGGCCTGCAGCACGATGCCGAGGACAACGCACCCGGCGGGCAGGAGCAGGCGACGACGCGTGCGAGCCCAGAAGAAGATGCCCAGGCACAGCGCGATGGCGACGATACCGACGACGCCCGTCAGCGTCCGGTTGCCGAACTCGATGTACTTGTGCCAGGACTGTTCCTGCTCCGGCACCGGCGTGTACGAGCCGGGAACGCACTGCGGCCATGTCGGGCACCCGAGCCCCGAACCGGTGAGACGCACGAGCCCACCCGTCACGACGATGCCGATCTCGACGACCAGGTTGAGCCAGAACAGCCGCTTCAACCACGGGTTGACGGGACGAGATTCAGGAGGCGCGACGGGCGCGGCGCCAACGGCCGCGTCGGACGTCATCGGGGAGGAGTGAGTCACGACATCCAAGCGTAGTGGGCGCCCATCACAGATCGGACGCCCGGGCGCGCCTGGGGCGGGGACCTTCGTCACCACCTGCCGGAGCCACGTGGGCGCTAGGCACAGGCTCGCTTGCCACGCAGCAGGGAAAATTTCAGTCGGACCAGCGGAACAACCGCGACGCGGCGAACGTCAGCACAGCACCCCAGATGACGAGCACGACGAGGGGGAGCGCCAGCGCTCCCGAGCCGGTGAGCGCCGAGCGCAGACCGTCGCCGAGCGCGCCGGTGGGCAGGAAGCGCGCGATCGGCTCCCACCACGACGGGTACTGCGTGGTCGCGAGCAGCAGGCCACCGCCGACGGCGAGCAGGACCCACAGCAGGTTTGCGACGACGAGGACACCCTCGGCGCGGATCCGGCCCGCGACGACGAGTGCGAGGGCGACGAATACCCAGCACCCGAGCAGCAGGAACACGATGGCGAGCGGCACGCCCGCCCAGTGCGGGTGCCAGCCGAGCACGAGCCCGAGCCCGCCGAGGACGAGCGTCTGCACCGCGACGACACCGGCGACCGCCACCGCCTTGGCGACGAGCAAGCCGCGGCTGCCGAGGGGTGTGACACCGAGCAGTCGCAGCACGCCGTAGCGTCGGTCGAAGCCCGTGGCGATGGCCTGGCCGGTGAACGCCGTGGACACCACGGCGAGCGCGAGGACGCCCGGCGTCGCGAGGTCGATCCGGCGCCCCGGGCCGAGATCCGGCGTCGAGGCGAAGTGCAGTCCGAGCAGGGCCATCGCCGGGAGCAGCAAGGAGACGAGCAGTTGCTCGCCGTTCGCGAGCAACGTGCGGCCCTCGAACGCCGCCTGGGCGCGCATCCGTCGGCCGGGCGCAGCCGCCCGGGTCGTTGCGTCAGCAGCTGTCGAGCGCTTGGAGGGCATCTCGGCCATCGATGTCGTCGAGTACGCCGACGTCGTCGGGGTCGAATCGGGGCGGGTCATCGCGCGGCCTCCGTCAGGTCGAAGTAGACGTCCTCGAGGTCACGCCCGTGGGTGACCGCATCCAGCGGGCCCTGCGCCACGCATGTTCCCGCGTTCATGATGACGACGTGGTCGGCGAGGCGTTCAGCCTCCTCGAACGAATGCGTCGTGACGACGACGCTCGCGCCGCGGTCGCGTTCGTCGCTGATGATCGCCCACACCTCGCGGCGGGCGTGCGGGTCGAGGCCGGCGGTGGGTTCGTCGAGGAACAGCAGGTCGGGCTGCCCCACCATTGCCGCCGCGAGTGCGACCCGCTGGCGCTGGCCCCCGGACAGGCGTCGCACGCTCGTGCGGTTGAACGACGGGATCTCCAGGCGCGCGGCGAGCTCGTCGACGTCGCGGGGGGCGCGGTAGAACGACGCGAGGTGACCCAGCAGCGCCATCGGCTTGGTTCCCATCGGCAGCCCGCCGTCCTGCAGCATGACACCGACGCGCGCGCGATGATCGGCATCGGCGTTCCACGGTTCGACCCCGAGCACCTGGATGCTGCCCGAATCGGGGCGCCGCAGCCCCTCTGCCATCTCGATGACGCTCGTCTTGCCCGCGCCGTTGCGGCCGAGAACGGCCGTCACTCGACCGGCGGGAGCGCTCCACGACAGCCCGCGCAGGGCGGGGTTGCCGGAGTAGGCGTGCGTGACGTCGCGGATGTCGACGGCAGCCCTCGCGGCGCCGTCGTCGGGGCTTGCGGGCAGTTTCGGCACCCGTGAAGTCTACGCGCGACCCGGCGCCGGGCCCGGGCGCGTCGACTCCCGCGTCGAGGTGAGGTGAACCTCAGTTTCACTCTCCGAGGGAATTACGCAACATTGGTGTTGTTAATTTAGGTGTGAGCCGTTCACGCGAAGGAGGTCGACCATGAACACGCCCACGAACGTGAGCACGCAGCAGGCGGCCTCGAACGCAACGGCACCGGCCACCTCGACCCGCGAACGCGTCCGTATGGCCGTCTCCGAGCACGGCCCCGTGACGGCGGCCGAGCTGGGGCAGCGGATGAACCTCACGCCCGCGGCCATGCGCCGTCATCTCGACGCTCTGCTCGCTGACGGCCTCATCGCCGAACGCGAGGCCCCGACGACAGGTGCACGCCGGCGCGGTCGCCCTGCGCGCGCCTACGTCCTCACCGAAGCCGGCCACGGCGCGATGCCCGACGGCTACGACGCTCTCGCCTCGCAGGTCATCGAGCACCTCATCGAGCTCGGGGGAGAGCAGGCACTCGTCGCCGTCGCGCAGGAACGTGCCCGCGAGCTGGCCCACAGCGTCCGTCCCGCCGTCGAGGCCGCCGGTGACGACCCCGACGCCCGCGCCGACGCCCTCGCACGCGCCCTGTCCCGTCAGGGCTTTGCCGCCTCGACGCGTCCCGTCGCGGAGGGAACCCCGCTCGCCGGCGTACAGCTGTGCCAGGGGCACTGCCCGGTGCAGCACGTCGCGGCGAGCCACCCCGAGTTCTGCGAGGCCGAGCGTGCCGCGTTCTCCGAGGTCCTGGGCGTGCACGTGCAGCGCCTGGCCTCCCTCGCGCACGGTGACCACGTCTGCACGACGTTCATCCCGACGCCCGCCGTGCCACGAGTGCAGGACGCCGGCCCGCCAGCACCGCACGCCGCGCCCGGCGTAAGCCGCCACCTCGACACCCCCGACCAGACCGACGCCCACCAGAAGAAGGAGCAGCGATGAGCACCATCGAAGAGCTCAACCCGGGTCTTGCCGACCTCGGCCGCTACGAGTACGGATGGGCGGACACCGACACCGCCGGCGCATCCGCGAAGCGTGGCCTCAACCCCGACATCGTCGCGGACATCTCGGACCGCAAGAACGAGCCGGAGTGGATGAAGAAGCTGCGCATGAAGTCGCTCGGCCTCTTCGAGAAGAAGCCGATGCCGAACTGGGGCAGCGACCTCACGGGCATCGACTTCCAGAACATCAAGTACTTCGTGAAGTCGACGGAGAAGCAGGCCACGACGTGGGACGAGCTTCCCGAGGACATCAAGAACACGTACGACAAGCTCGGCATCCCGGAGGCTGAGAAGCAGCGCCTCATCGCGGGCGTCGCCGCGCAGTACGAGTCTGAGGTCGTCTACCACCAGATCCGTGAGGACCTGGAGGAGAAGGGCGTCATCTTCGTCGACACCGACACGGGCCTGCGTGAGCACGAGGAACTCTTCCGCGAGTACTTCGGCACCGTCATCCCCGCCGGTGACAACAAGTTCGCCGCGCTCAACACGGCCGTGTGGTCGGGTGGCTCGTTCATCTACGTGCCGAAGGGTGTCCACGTCGACATCCCGCTGCAGGCCTACTTCCGCATCAACACGGAGAACATGGGCCAGTTCGAGCGCACGCTCATCATCGCCGACGAGGGCTCGTACGTTCACTACGTCGAGGGCTGCACCGCGCCGATCTACAAGACCGACTCGCTTCACTCGGCCGTCGTCGAGATCGTCGTGAAGAAGAACGCACGCGTGCGCTACACGACGATCCAGAACTGGTCGAACAACGTCTACAACCTCGTCACGAAGCGCGCCACCTGCGAGGAGGGCGCGACGATGGAGTGGATCGACGGCAACATCGGTTCCAAGGTGACGATGAAGTACCCGGCCGTCTTCCTCATGGGCGAGCACGCGCGCGGCGAGACGCTGTCGATCGCGTTCGCCGGCGAGGGCCAGCACCAGGACGCCGGCGCCAAGATGGTGCACGCCGCCCCGAACACGAGCTCGACGATCGTGTCGAAGTCCGTCGCCCGTGGCGGTGGCCGTACGTCGTACCGCGGTCTCGTGCAGGTGCTCGAGGGCGCCGAACACTCGAAGAGCTCCGTCGTCTGCGACGCGCTGCTCGTCGACCAGATCTCCCGCTCCGACACCTACCCCTACGTCGACGTCCGTGAGGACGACGTGCAGATGGGCCACGAGGCGACCGTCTCGAAGGTGTCCGAGGACCAGCTGTTCTACCTGCGCAGCCGCGGCCTGTCCGAGGAAGAAGCGATGGCGATGATCGTCCGCGGCTTCGTCGAGCCGATCGCCCGCGAGCTGCCGATGGAATACGCGCTCGAACTCAACCGTCTCATCGAACTCCAGATGGAAGGAGCCGTCGGCTGATGACCGCCGAGATCTCTGAACTGGGCAAGACCTCCCAGGCCACCCTCGCAGGCCAGCACACCGACGGCGGGTTCGTGCCGGACCAGTCGCGCGCCGAGCGCAAGAAGTCGTTCGACGTCGCCGACTTCGGCGTGCCGAGCGGGCGCGAGGAGGAGTGGCGCTTCACCCCCGTCGACCGCCTCTCGCCGCTGCTGGCCGAGAAGGTCACGGACGACGACGCGCTCACCGTCACGATCGAGGGTGAGGGTTTCGAGACCGGCACGCTCGCGATCGGCGAGGCCCCGCGCGGCACCGTCCTGACGCCGGGCGACCGCGCGTCGGTGCTCGCGCACGCGCTGACGCAGGACGCGAGCCACCTCGTCATCCCCGCCGAGGCGGAGCTGACGCAGCCGGTGCGCCTGACGATCCACGGTGAGGGCGCCGACAAGCGCGCCAACGGCCATGTCGTCATCGAGGCCAAGCACCACTCGAAGGCTCTCGTCATCCTCGATCACACCGGCTCCGCGCAGGTGACGGCCAACGTCGAGATCATCACCGAGGACGGCGCCGATCTCACGCTCGTCTCCGTCCAACGCTGGGACGACGACGCGCTGCACCTCGCCGATCACACGGCCCTCGTCGGTCGTGACGCGTCATACCGCCACATCGCGGTGACGCTCGGTGGCGCCATCGTCCGCATGAACTCGAACGTCCGCTACGCGGGCCCCGGCGGCGAGGCGACGCTGCTCGGCGTCTACTTCTCCGACGCCGGTCAGCACCTCGAGCACCGCTCGTTCGTCGACCACAACGCGCCGCGCTGCACCTCCCTCGTCACGTACAAGGGCGCACTGCAGGGCGAGACGGCCCGTACCGTCTGGGTCGGTGACGTGCTGATCCGCGCCGAGGCCGAGGGCATCGAGACGTACGAGCTCAACCGCAACCTCGTCCTGACGGACGGCGCCCGAGCCGACTCCGTGCCGAACCTCGAGATCGAGACCGGCGAGATCGAGGGCGCCGGCCACGCGAGCTCGACGGGCCGTTTCGACGACGAGCAGTTGTTCTACCTGCAAGCACGCGGTATCCCCGAGGCCGAGGCGCGTCGTCTCGTCGTGCGTGGCTTCTTCGCGGACATCATCAACAAGATCGGTGTCCCCGAGGTCGTCGACCCGCTCATGCAGGCCATCGAGGCCGAGCTCGCGGCGACGCAGGAGATCGTCGAGGAGCAGGCATGAGTGAGAACGTCGAGTGGGTCAACCTTGCGAGCGTCGAGGAGATCCCGCAGCCCGGCGCGATCAAGGTCGACGTCGACGACCTCGTCATCTGCCTCGCGAAGGACTCGAACGGCGTCATCCACGCGCTCGATGACACGTGCACGCACGCGGCCGTGTCCCTGTCCGAGGGTGAGGTCGACGACGACGGCATCGAGTGCTGGTTGCACGGCTCGAAGTTCAACTATGAGACGGGCAAGCCGATGAGCCTTCCCGCGATGCAGCCCGTCAACGTCTACCCGACGAAGATCGACGGCTCGGCCGTGTTCGTCGGCATCCCCGCCTGAGCCTGGCGCCGGCGCACCCACCAACTTTTCGAACGAAGGACGAAACACCATGTCTACGCTTGAGATTCGCGACCTCCACGTCACCGTCGAGACGGAGAACGGGACGAAGGAGATCCTCAAGGGCGTCAACCTGACGATCAACTCGGGGGAGACGCACGCCATCATGGGCCCGAACGGCTCCGGCAAGTCGACCCTCGCGTACTCGATCGCGGGTCACCCGAAGTACACGATCACCTCCGGCACCGTGACGCTCGACGGCGAGGACGTTCTCGCGATGGACGTCGACGAGCGCGCCCGCGCCGGCGTCTTCCTCGCGATGCAGTACCCCGTCGAGGTTCCCGGCGTCACCGTCTCCAACTTCCTGCGCACCGCGAAGACAGCCGTCGACGGCGAGGCGCCGAAGCTGCGCACGTGGGTCAAGGACGTCAAGGACGCCATGGGCAACCTCAAGATGGATCCGGCGTTCGCCGACCGCAACGTCAACGAGGGCTTCTCCGGTGGCGAGAAGAAGCGCCACGAGATCCTCCAGATGGAGCTGCTCAAGCCGAAGATGGCGATCCTCGACGAGACCGACTCCGGCCTCGACGTCGACGCGCTGCGCATCGTCTCCGAAGGCGTGAACCGCGCCAAGGCGGAGACGAACTGCGGCGTCCTGCTCATCACGCACTACACGCGCATCCTGCGCTACATCAAGCCCGACCACGTGCACGTGTTCGTGAACGGCCGCGTCGCCGAGGAGGGTGGCCCCGAGCTGGCCGACCGTCTCGAGGCCGAGGGCTACGACCGGTACGTCAACGCGGCGGTCGGCAGCGAGGTCAAGGCCTGATCATGGCTGACGTTTCGTTCGACGCGGCGCGCGTGCGAGAGGATTTTCCCGTGCTCGCGCGCCGCGTCCGCGACGGCAAGCCGCTGGTCTACCTCGACTCCGGCGCGACGTCGCAGAGCCCCGAAGCCGTCATCACGGCCGAGGGTGATTTCTACCGGACGGTGAACGCCGCGGTGCACCGCGGTGCGCACCAGTTGTCGGAGGCGGCGACGGATGCCTACGAGGCGGCTCGTGCCACGATCTCCGGCTTCATCGGTGGTGAGGCCGACGAGATCGTGTTCACGAAGAACGCGACGGAGGCGCTCAACCTCGTCGCGTACGCCTTCAGCAACGCAGGTTTCGACGGCGCGCTCGACGGCGTCGACCCGGAGCTGGCCGAGCGGCTGCGCATCGGCCCGGGTGACGAGATCGTCATCACGCCGATGGAGCATCACGCCAACCTCGTGCCGTGGCAGGAGCTCGCGCGCCGCACGGGCGCCACGCTGCGCTGGTGCGAGATCACCGACGACGGCCGCATCGACCTCGACTCGATGCGGGCGACCGTCGGCGAGAAGACGAAGATCGTCGCGTTCTCGCACGTGTCGAACGTGCTCGGCACGATCAACCCCGTCGACGAGATCAGCGCGATCGCCCGTGAGGTCGGTGCGTGGGTCGTGCTCGACGCGTGCCAGTCGGTGCCGCACATGCCGGTCGACGTGCGCGAGCTCGACGTCGACTTCCTCGCCTTCTCCGGCCACAAGATGCTCGGCCCCACCGGCATCGGCGTGCTGTGGGCGAAGAACACGACGCTCAACGCCATGCCGCCGTTCCTCACCGGCGGTTCGATGATCGAGATCGTCCGGCTCGAAGGCTCGACATACGCGCCCGCGCCGCAGCGCTTCGAGGCGGGCACGCCGAATGCGGCACAGGCCATCGGTCTCGCCGCAGCGTGCGACTACCTCGACGCGCTCGGGATGGCGAACGTCTTCGCGCACGAGCAGGATCTCATCACCTACGCGCTCGAGGGCTTCGCGGCCCGGCCGTGGACCACCGTCCTCGGCCCCCTCGATGCCGCTTCCCGCACGGGCGCCGTCGCGTTCACCGTCGACGAGGTGCACCCGCACGACGTCGGCCAGATCGTCGACGACGCCGGGGTCGCCATCCGCACCGGCCACCACTGCGCGTGGCCGCTGCACCGGCGTCTCAAGGCCGTCGCGAGCAGCCGCATCAGCTTCAACGTGTACTCGACCCGCGAGGACATCGACGCGTTCTTCGCGGCGCTCGATCGCGTGCCGAGCATCTTCGGACTGGAGGTCTGAGATGGATCTGTACCAGGAACTCATCCTCGATCACTCCAAGCACCCGCAGCACGCGGGGCTGCGCGAGCCGTTCGGGGCAGAGAGCCACCACGTCAACACCTCGTGCGGCGACGAGATCACTCTGCGCGTCGACGTCGAGGGCGAGGGTGACGACGCCGTCATCAAGGACGTCAGCTACGACTCGATCGGTTGCTCGATCTCGGTCGCGTCCGCGTCGATGCTCGCCGACAACCTCGTCGGGCACACGCTGCGCGAGGCGCAGGAGGTCTTCGGCGCGACGCGCAGCATGCTGACGAGCAAGGGCAAGGACGCCGGCGACGAAGAGGTCATCGGTGACGCGATCGCGCTCGCCGGGGTCTCGCAGTACCCGGCGCGCGTCAAGTGCGCGCTGCTGTCGTGGTCGGCCCTGCAGGATTCGCTCGGCAAGCTCGGCCTCGACCTCGCCGGGAGCGCCGCGAACAGCACGAACAGCGACACCACCGCCAGCAGCGACAAGGAGATCACGGCATGAGCGAGACAACCACCCCGCCCGTCGAGTCGGACGTCGAGGACGTCAAGGAGGCCCTGCGCGACGTCGTCGACCCCGAGCTCGGCATCAACGTCGTCGACCTCGGCCTCGTCTACGGCATCACCGTCGACGACTCCAAGCACGCCGTCATCGACATGACCCTGACGTCCGCGGCGTGCCCGCTGACCGACGTCATCGAGGAGCAGGTCGCGACGGCGCTCATGGACGTCGTCGCCGGCCACTCCCTCAACTGGGTCTGGATGCCGCCGTGGGGCCCGGACAAGATCACCGACGACGGCCGCGAGCAGCTGCGCGCCCTCGGGTTCAACGTCTGAGCCACCGCTACCGTACGACGAAGCCCGCCACCTCGATGGAGGTGGCGGGCTTCGTCGCGCTGTGCGGCGTGCGTCAGGATCGAACGGATCAGACGCGGCCGAAGCGGTAGGAGGAACCGGCGCGCGCGAGCTGCACACGAGAGCCGGGTCGCGGTGCGTGCCAGACCATGCCGTTGCCGGCGTAGACGGCCGCGTGGTAGGCGTAGCCACCGGAGGTGAGGAACGCAAGGTCACCCGGGCGAGCCGAAGCGCGCGAGACGCGGTACGAGGCACGGTACTGCTGGTTGGCCGTGCGGGGGATCGAGCGACCGACCTGGCGGTAGCTCCAGCTCGTCAGACCCGAGCAGTCGAAGCGCCACGGGCCGGCCGCACCGTAGACGTAGGGGGCGCCGCGTCGGGACGAGGCGCTGGAGACGACGCGGCGAGCGCTCGCCGAGGTGACGGAGGCGCTGGCGGACGAGGCGGTGCCGACCGAGACCGCGCCCAGCGCGGAGGTGGCGAGGGCGGTGCCGACGGCGACCTTGGACGTGTTTCCCAGGAACGAGCGGCGGGACATGTTCTTCATGTCGGATCTCTCCAGGAGCGCTTACGAGGCATGACCTGTCGGGTTCGAGATCCTAGATTCTCGGCCGGCCTGAGCCGGCTTCACCCCAAGAGCCACCAAGGTGGCTCGGATGCTGGGTGCACCGCTCCCGTCGCTCCGCGCAATGCGGTGATACCTGGCCTTCGTGACGGGACTCAGCGACGAAGCAGGGCCGCACCGACGTCGGTGCGGCCCTGCAAGATTACCGTCGGCTCACGGTCGGAACAAATTGAGCGTGCAATCACTTTTGGTCAATTTTCCGACCCGTCCGAGCGTTTTCACGACCTCACTCGACGCTGTCGACGTTGAACGTGTCACACGAGTTGAGGTCGCCCTTCTCGTAGCCGGTCATGAACCACTTCTGCCGAGCCTCCGACGAACCGTGCGTCCAGCTCTCCGGCGTGACGCGACCCTGGGCCTTCTGCTGGATGCGGTCGTCACCGACGGCCGACGCCGCAGACAGCGCTGACTTGATGTCGTCGTCGGTGACCGGCTTGAGCAGCGTGTTGCCGTTCTTGTCCTTCGACTCCGTCGCGTGGGCGACCCAGATGCCGGCGTAGCAGTCGGCCTGCAGTTCGGTACGCACCGAACCCGATTCGGCACCCTTCGGATCCTGCTGTGCGCGGCCGAGCGCACCGAGCAGGTCCTGCACGTGGTGGCCGTACTCGTGGGCCACGACGTACTCCTTCGCCAGGGCGCCGCCATCGGCACCGTACTTGTTCGTCAGTTCTTGGAAGAAGGCGGCGTCGATGTAGACCTTGCGGTCGGTCGGGCAGTAGAACGGGCCCATCTGCGAGCTGGCCGTACCGCAGCCCGAGGACGTCTGCCCGCTGAAGATCACGGTCGGGACGTTCTCGTACTGCGTCCGGCCGTTCGTGAACTTCGGCAGCGCGCTGCCCCAGTAGTCCTGCACCGCGTTGACGGTGCCGACGATGCGGCAGGTGTCGTCACGGTTGGCGTCCGCACCCGTCTTGCACTGCTCGATCGCCTGCGCGACGGAGTCATTCGAACCCGACACGTCCTGCGTGTCCTGGGCATAGCCGTTGAGGCCTGAGCCGTACGAACTGCCCGATGAGCCGGTGCTGCCGCCGCCCGAACTGTCCGGCCCGCCGGTGAGGTTTCCGCCGAAAAGAGCGAAGATGAGCATGAGGATGAGACCGCCGATGCCGCCGACGACCGGGCCCCCGCCCATGCCACCGCCTCCGCCACCGAAGCCACCTGAGCCGCCCGAGGTCACCTGCGAGGTGTCGAGCTGCGCGTTGTCGTTGAACGTCAAGAGAGCCTCCGTCTGTCGAGGCGGACGCTGCGTCCGCCTCCCACCATCTCTCGTAGAATACGTGGGTTGGCTTCCCGCCGCAGCGCCCTCGCCGCTGCGCGTCCCGACGCCGCCCCACACCGCCGTCGGCCCACCTCGACGCACCTGCCGCCCCTGAAGGAGCGATTTCACCCGTGATCACCGCCGAAGGCATCGAACTGCGCGCCGGCTCGCGCATCCTGCTCGAGAACGCGACGTTCCGTGTCGCCCCGGGCGACCGCGTCGGCCTCGTCGGGCGCAACGGAGCCGGCAAGACGACGCTGACGAAGGTGCTCGCCGGAGACGGCATCCCCGCAGCGGGCCGCGTCGTCACCTCCGGCGAGGTCGGCTACCTGCCGCAGGATCCACGCACCGGCGACCTCGACGTCCTCGCCCGCGACCGCATCCTGTCCGCGCGCGGCCTTGACGCCATCGCGCGCGACCTGCGCACCGCCGAGACGAACATGGCCTCCGAGGACGACGCCGTGCGCGAGAAGGCGATGAAGCGCTACACGCGCCTCGACGCCGAGTTCACCGCCGCCGGCGGGTACGCCTCGGAGTCGGAGGCCTCGTCGATCGCGAGCAGCCTCGCCCTCGACGAGCGCATCCTCACCCAGCCGCTGCGCACGCTCTCGGGTGGTCAGCGACGCCGCATCGAACTCGCGCGCATCCTGTTCTCCGGCGCGCAGACGCTGCTGCTCGACGAGCCGACCAACCACCTCGACGCCGACTCGATCCATTGGCTGCGCGACTACCTCAAGGCGTACAAGGGCGGGCTCATCGTCATCAGCCACGACGTCGAACTGCTCGACGCCGTCGTCACCAAGGTCTTCCACCTCGACGCCAACCGCGTCGAGCTCGACCAGTACAACGTCGGCTGGAAGGCCTACCTGCAGGCGCGTGAGCAGGACGAGAAGCGTCGCAAGCGCGAGCGTCAGAACGCGGAGAAGAAGGCCGGAGCGCTCATGGCGCAGGCCGACAAGATGCGCGCGAAGGCGTCGAAGGCGACCGCGGCGCAGAACATGGCCAAGCGCGCCGAGCGCCTGCTCGGCAGCCTCGAGGGCGAGCGTCAGCAGGACAAGGTCGCGAAGCTGCGCTTCCCGAAGCCGTCGCCGTGCGGCAAGACGCCGCTCATGGCCGAGGGGCTCTCGCGCTCGTACGGATCGCTCGAGATCTTCACCGACGTCGACCTCGCCATCGACCGCGGCTCGAAGGTCGTCGTCCTCGGTCTCAACGGTGCCGGAAAGACGACGCTGCTGCGGATGCTCGCCGGCGTCGACGCACCCGACACGGGCCGGATCATCGCCGGCCACGGGCTGAAGATCGGCTACTACGCGCAGGAGCACGAGAACCTCGACGTCGAGCGCAGCGTCCTCGACAACATGAAGTCCGCCGCGCCCGATCTCGGCGAGACCGAGGTGCGCAAGGTGCTCGGCTCGTTCCTGTTCTCCGGCGACGACGTCGAGAAGCCAGCCGGCGTGCTCTCCGGTGGTGAGAAGACGCGCCTGTCGCTCGCGCTGCTCGTCGTGTCCGCGGCCAACGTCCTGCTGCTCGACGAACCGACGAACAACCTCGACCCGGCCAGCCGCGAGGAGATCCTGGGCGCGCTGCGCGGCTACGAGGGCGCGGTCGTCCTCGTCAGCCACGACGACGGCGCCGTCGAGGCTCTCGAACCCGAACGCATCCTGCTGCTGCCCGATGGCGTCGAGGATCTGTGGGGCCCCGACTACGCCGACCTCATCTCGCTGGCCTGAGGAGCTCACATGTCCATGGGCGCCGGCTGGCAGATGATGCGCTCGATGTCACGCGACTCGAGCGTCAAGGATCAGCGTCTCGCCCCCGGCACGGTGCGCCGCGTGGCGGGCTACGCCCGCGGTTATCGCCGCACGATCGCGGCGTTCCTCGTCCTCGTCGTGCTCGACGCCGTCATGGTCGTCGCGTCACCGCTGCTGCTCAAGCACATCATCGACGACGGTGTCGTGCCGCGACATCGCGACGTCGTCGTGTGGCTCTCACTCGCCGTCGCGCTCGTCGCCGTGCTCAGCGCGGGCGTCACGATCACGCAGCGCTGGCTGTCAGCGCGCCTCGGCGAGGGTCTCATCTTCGACCTGCGCGCCGACGTGTTCCGCCACGTGCTCGCCCAACCCATCGCGTTCTTCACGCGGGCGCAGACGGGTGCCCTCGTCACGCGCATCAACTCTGACGTCGTCGGTGCGCAGCAGGCGTTCACGACGACGTTGTCGACGGTCGTCAGCAATGCCGTGAGCCTCGTCGTGCTGCTCGTCGCGATGACGTCCTTGTCATGGCAGCTGACGCTGGCCGCCCTCGTCCTCGTGCCGTTGTTCCTGCTGCCGACGCGCTTCCTCGGCCGCCGTCTGGCCGGTCTGACGCGCGAGCAGATGACGTTGAACGCCGAACTCGGCGCGCGGATGACGGAGCGGTTCAACGTCGCGGGTGCGCTGCTCGTCAAGCTCTTCGGGCGCCCGGACGAGGAATCGGCGCAGTACGACGCCCGCGCCGCACGCGTGCGCGACATCGGTGTCTCGATCGCCGCGCAGCGCAGCATGTTCCTCGTCGCGCTCACCCTCATGGCCTCCCTCGCGACCGCGCTCGTCTACGGCCTCGGCGGGGTGCTCGCGGTCGACGGCGCGATGACGGTCGGCACCCTGCTCGCGCTCGCAGCGCTGCTCGGGCGCCTCTACGCACCACTGACGGCGCTGTCGAACGTCCGCGTCGACGTCATGGCCGCGATGGTCTCGTTCGAGCGCGTATTCGAGGTGCTCGATCTCGAACCGCTCGTGCGCGAATCACCCTCCGCCCGGGCGCTTCCTGACGGGCCACTGGGCGTGAGGTTCGACGACGTCACCTTCGCCTACCCGGACGCCGACGTCGTCTCGCTCGAATCCCTCGAGGCGAACGTGACGGGGGACAGACGCGGGGGAGAGGACGTGCTGCGCGGCATCGACCTCGACGTGCCCGCCGGGGCGCTCGTCGCGCTCGTCGGGCCCAGTGGCGCAGGCAAGACGACGCTGACGAACCTCGTGCCGCGTCTGTTCGACCCCACGTCCGGTGCCGTGCGCGTCGGCGGGCTCGACCTGCGCGAGGCGAGCCTCGCCTCCGTCCGCGACCGCATCGGCGTCGTGACGCAGGAGGCGCACATGTTCCACGACACCGTGCGCGCCAACCTCCTCTACGCCCGTCCCGACAGCACCGACGACGACCTGGAAAGCGCCCTCCGTGCCGCGCACGTGTGGAGCCTCGTCGAGCGGCTGCCGCTCGGGCTCGACACCGTCGTCGGCGATCGTGGACACCGCCTCTCCGGCGGGGAGAAGCAGCGCCTCGCCATCGCACGGCTGCTGCTCAAGGCGCCCGACGTCGTCATCCTCGACGAGGCGACCGCGCACCTCGACAGCGAGTCAGAAGCCGCGGTGCAGGCGGCACTCGCGAACGCGCTCGTCGGGCGGACGTCGTTCGTCATCGCCCACCGCCTCTCGACGGTGCGCGACGCGGACGTCATCGTGGTCCTCGAGGCCGGCCGCGTCGTGCAGACCGGCACGCACCGGGAGCTGCTCGCCACCGGTGGGCTCTACGCCCAGCTGCACGCGACCCAGTTCAAGGAGGACTGAGCGCGCTTCAGAGCGTGCGCAGCGCCCCGCCGTCGACGGGGATCGCGATGCCCGTGAGGTAGGACGCGGCCGGGCTCGTGACGAACGCGGCGACGCGGCCGAACTCCTCCGGCGTGCCGTAACGCCCCAGTGGGATGCCCGCCTCGGCCTTCGCCTTCGACGCCTCCGCATCTCCCGTACCGGCGTCGAGGCTCTTGACGCGGTCGGTGTCGATGCGCCCCGGCAGCAGGACGTTGACGCGCCCGCCGCGCGGGCCGTACTCGTCGGCGAGGGTCTTGGCCGCCATCGCGAGGCCTGGACGCAGCCCGTTGGAGATGGCGAGGCCCGGGATGGGCGACTTCACTGACGACGACAGCACGAGCGTCACCGCCATGCCCGAGGCGGGGTCGAAGGGCGTGTCGAGCACGGCGCGGGCCATGCGCAGCCCACCGAGGAAGACGCTCTCGAACGCGTCACGCCACTGCTGTTCGCTCGTGTCCTCGAGGCGGCCGGCGGGCGGGCCGCCGACGGAGATGACGGCGCCGTCGAGGCGTCCGTAGGCTTCCTGCGCCGTGGCGACGAGTCGCTGCGCAGCAGACTCGTCCGCGAGGTCGGCGACGACGGCGCGCACCCCCGCGGGCGAGTCGAGCCGCGCGGCGGCGTCGTCGATGCGCTCCTGATCGCGAGAGGCGATGACGAGGTCGGCACCGTCAGCGGCCAGCGCCTGCGCGCTCGCGAAGCCCAGGCCCGACGAGGCACCGGTGACGACGTAGCTACGGCCGTTCAGTCCACAATCCATGTCACCATCGTGGCACGTCCGGCGCGTGTGCGGAACACGCCGCCCGCCCCTCGTGAAGGGGACGCGCTCACGCGTCCTCCTCGTCCCAGATGCGCTGCTTGCGCGGGCGGGGTTTCTTCGCGGGCTTCTTCGTCGGGCGCACGGGTGTCGTGGATCCGGTCTCTGTGAAACCTGTCGCCGAGGCGCTGTCACCGCCTGCCTCGGTGTCATGCGCCACCGGTGCCTCGTCCGCCAACTCCAGCGAGTCCAGGTACTCACGGCGTGCACGCAGCAGGACGAAGGCATACCCGGCGATCGCACCGAGCCACCACTGCAGCGCGTAGCTGAGGTTGATGCCGGCCGCGGAACCCTGCGACGGCCGGTCGAGCGCGGCGGGCCGCGGCGGTGTCGAGCCGTCGGCCAGCTTCTCCGAACGCATTCGAACGTACCCCTGCGCGAGCGTCGCGCCGGTGGCACGCTCCACGTCTGCGACGGAGATCGATGAGACCTGACCGTTCACCTCGGCGCGGCCCAACGACTTCTCGCTCGGGCGGACCCAGCCCGTCAGCGTCACCTCGCCCTTCGGTGCCTGCGGGATCGACGCGGGGCGCGCCGCGGTCTCGCCGTTCGCGACCCACCCGCGGTCGACGACGACCTTCATCCCGTCGACCTCGAACACGCCGAGCGTCTCGTAGCCGAAATCGCCGCCGGGGCCGGGGCGGTTGCGCACCAAGAGTGGTTCGCCGACGTAGTGGCCGCGCCCGGTGACCTGCTTCCACTCGTCCGACTTCGCCGGCGGCCGCGAGGTGCTCAGCTCGCGGCTCATCGGGGTGGGGGTCGCGTCATAGTTGGCGTCGATGCGGTTCTGGACCGTGCTCTTGTCCTCCCAGCGCCCCCACTGCCAGAACCCGGCAATGACGCACAACGTCGCCCACAACGTGGCCACGAGGAGCCAGGTCAGCCAACGTCGGGTCGTGAGAAGTCTCAGCACCGCACCAGCCTATCGACGGGCGCTGAACGTCGCGTGGGCGGCCGCCTCAGCCGTCGGTGGCGCGCAGCTCGGCCGGGCGCACGGTGTCGCGGTGGAAACCGCGCATCGACAGGAACTCGCGCAGTGTCGGCTCGTGCTCGTCGCAGGCGAGCCACACCTTGCGCCGCTCGGGCGTGTGCAGCGTCGGGTTGTTCCAGCGCAGCGCCCAGGTTGCCTCGGCGCGACAGCCCTTCGCGCTGCAGCGCAGCGCCGGAAATGCCGCGCCGGGTTCGTCACCGGGGGCGGAATCAGCGAGGTTCGCGCGCAGATCCATGGATCTCCTTGTGTGGCACCGGTGGTGGTGTGACGGCGCCCATCGTGTCGATGCGACGCTTGCCCGTCGCGTTCGCGAAGACGACGGCGACGTACGGCAGGATCGCGGCGAGGGCGAAGAACACGAGGCTGAGAGGGCGAAGGGGTGACCAGGTGAGGACGGCGGCGATGAAGCACACCGTCCTGATGCCCATCGAGATGAGATAGCCGCGAATGCGGCGGCGCTGATCGTCTTGCGCCGATTCGGGCAGGCTCGTGGCCGAGAGCCGTCGCTGCCCCTGATCCGCCATGGCCTCACTGTATTCGAGGGCCCCCGGCTCGCCCGAAACGCCCCGGATTGGTCTACCCAGGGGTAGTCGATAGCGTGCGACGAAGAACACACCGCCCCATCCCGGAAGGTCCCCATGCCCACCTCGCCCGAGACCACCAGCGCCCCGTCGCGCCGCCGCACCGTCCTCGTCACCGGGGGCAACCGCGGCATCGGGCTCGCCATCGCGCGACGCTTCCAGGCGCAGGGGGACGCCGTCGTCATCATGTCGCGCTCCGGTGAAGACGTCGAGGGCATCCCGGCCGTCACGGGTGACGTGACGAACTCCGAATCGGTCGACGCGGCGTTCGCGAAGGCCGCGCAGATCGCCGGCGGGCCGATCGAGGTCGTCGTCGCCAACGCCGGTATCACCGACGACGGCCTGCTCATGCGCATGAGCGACGACTCCTTCGAGAACGTCGTCGACACCAACCTCGCCGGCGCCTTCCGCTGCGCTCGTGCGGCGTCGACGGGCATGATCCGGCGCAAGGGCGGGCGCATCATCTTCGTCTCCAGCGTCGTCGGCCTGTTCGGCTCCGCGGGCCAGACCAACTACAGCGCGTCGAAGGCCGGGCTCGTCGGCCTCGCCCGCTCCATCGCGCGTGAGCTCGGCGGGCGCGGCATCACCGCGAACGTCGTCGCGCCCGGCTTCATCGAGACCGACATGACGGCCGCACTGCCCGACGAGCGTCAGGCGGCGTACAAGGCGACGATCCCGGCGGGTCGGTTCGCGCAGCCCGACGAGGTCGCCGCGGCCGTCGCGTTCCTCGCCTCCGACGACTCGGCCTACATCAACGGCGCCGTCATCCCCGTCGACGGTGGCCTCGGCATGGGTCACTGACCGGCGGCCACCCGCCGGTCGCCCGCGCACGCACGCCCCCAGTTCCCGCACCATCACGAAAGGCCGGCCATGGGTCTGCTCGAAGGCAAGAAGCTCCTCATCACGGGTGTCCTCATGGACTCCTCGATCGCGTTCCACGTCGCGCGCATCGCGCAGGAGGAGGGCGCGCACGTCGTCCTCACGAGCTTCGGGCGCACGATGAAGATCACCCAGACGATCAGTCGGCGCCTGCCGCAACCCGTCGAGGTCGTCGAACTCGACGTGACGAACACCGAGCACCTCGACACGCTCGCCGAGCGTGTGCGCCCCCTCGTCGGCGAACTCGACGGCGTGCTGCACTCGGTCGGCTTCGCGCCCCAGGGCGCGTTCGACTTCATGAGCGCGACGTGGGAGGACGTCTCGACGGCGCTGCACGCGTCCGCGTACTCGCTCAAGGCCCTGGCCGCCGCCTGCGAACCCCTCATGTCGCCGGGGGGCGCGATCGTCGGGCTGACGTTCGACGCGAAGTTCGCCTGGCCCGTCTACGACTGGATGGGCGTCGCCAAGGCGGCGTTCGAGTCGACCAACCGCTACCTCGCGCGCGACCTCGGCCCCAAGGGGCTGCGCAGCAACCTCGTCGCTGCCGGCCCGATCCGTACGACCGCCGCGAAGTCCATCCCGGGCTTCGAGCAGTTCGAGCAGACCTGGGACGAGCGCGCGCCGCTCGGGTGGAACGTCGGCGACCCGGTGCCCGCCGCGCGCGCCTGCGCGGCGCTACTGTCCGACTGGTTCCCGGCGACCACCGGCGAGATCGTCCACGTCGACGGCGGCGTGCACGCGATGGGGCAGTAGGACCAGGGCCGGCCTCGTCCAACCCGTGTCCCGTGGGTGCGCCCCGCTCGCCGGACGCCTACGCTTTCGCCCATGACTCCTGAACCGGCGCACGCGCGAGTCGAGTTGCTCGGCAACCGTGTTCTCGATGGCCCCAACCTCTACTTCACCCGTCAGGCGATCAAGACGACCCTCGACCTGGGGGCGTGGTGCGCGGCCCCCGAGGAGACAGTCTCCGCTGCGTTTCGGGCCCTCGATTCCCGCCGCCCAAAGATCGGCGAACCAGGCGGGCCCGTGCGCGACCGGTGCGTCATGCGCCTCGCGGAGGTCGTGACGCGTCAGATCGCTCAACTGAGCGGCACGGGCCGTCTTGGCGTGCGCGTGCGCCACGGGGAGGAGCCGGGCGAGTACGTCGTCGCCTTCCCGTGGAACCGGCGCGAACGTGGCCGTGCACTGGGGCGCGCCATCGCGCGTGCCCTCGACGATCTGCTCGACACCGAGCGCGCGAACGGCGCCTGTGTGCGCGCCGCCGCCGACGTGAGAGACGCCGAGCAGGGACCGCGCGAGACGCTGCCGCGGCCGCGCGTCCCCGTCATCTCGATCACCGGCACGAACGGCAAGACGACGACGACGCGCCTTGTCGCGCACATCGCGATGACGGCCGGGCGCACGACGGCGTGGAGCTCGACGGACGGCGTCCTCGTCATGGGTGAGCACATCGAGCACGGCGACTACTCCGGCCCGGCCGGCGCACAGGCCGTCCTCGCGACGCCGGGGCTCGAGGTCGCGGTGCTCGAGACCGCGCGCGGCGGGTTGCTCAACCGCGGCATGGGCGTGCCGTACAACGACGTCAGCGTCGTCACGAACGTCACGTCCGACCACCTCGGCAGCGGCGGCATCAACACCGTCGACCAGCTCGCCGAGGTCAAGGCGATCATCACGAAGGTGACGCGACCCTCCGGCTGGTGCGTGCTCAACGGCGACGACCCGCGCGTGTGGGCGATGCGCGTCGGCACCCCCGCCCAGCTCGTCGCGTTCACTCTCGACCCCAACGCCCCCTGCATCCGCGAGGTGCGCGCGGCGCGCGGCAAGGCGTTCACCGTCATCGACGGCTTCATCGCGTGCATCGAGGACGGCGGCATCGACATGCTCGTCAGCCTCGACGACGTACCGATGACGCTCGCCGGGCTGTCGCGCCACAACGTCGCCAACGCGCTCGCGGGAGCAGCGGGGGCGCTCGCGCTTGGCCTGCCGCGCAGCGCCGTCGTCCAGGGCCTCAAGACCTTCGCGCCCGACGCGACGCTCAACCCGGGGCGCATGAACGTCTACAGCCTCCCGCTCGGGGCAGATCAGCAAGCGAGCGTGATCATCGACATGGCGCACAACGAAGGTGGCCTCGAGGCCCTGCTCGACGTCGGCCGCGGCCTCGTCGCGCCCGGCTCGCGGCTGCTGCTCGGCCTCGGCACCGGCGGCGATCGCAGCGACGAGATCCTCGTCGCCCTCGGCGAACTCGCCGGGCGCGGCGCCGACGTCGTCCACGTCGTGCACAAGGAGCACTACCTGCGCGGTCGCACGATGGAGGACCTCGAGAAGCACCTGCGCGATGGGCTGTCGCATGTGGGCGCGCACGCGGAGGCGAGCCACGAGACCGAACTCGACGGTCTGCGTGGCTTGCTCGACGTTGCCCACGACGGTGACGTCGTCGCCGTCATGACGCACAGCCACCAGGCCGAACTGCACGCGTGGCTGCTCGAGCACGGCGCGACGACGGACGGCCCACGCGAGATCCGCCGCAAGGTGCGGGCCGCTCGCGGCAGCGGCGACGCCCCCATCGATTCGGTGCCCGACGAGGCACGCGACGACGTCCGTATCGCCATCGACGCGCTCGAACGAGCGGCGTCGCACGACACGTCACCGAGTGTCTTCGGCGACATGGCGACGAGCCTCGAGGCACTGCTCGAGTCACCCTGACGGCACGCTCGCCGAGGCGACCGGAACACGGACGAGCGCCCGCCACACGACGAACCCCGGCTGCGATCACACAGGATCGCGGCCGGGGTTCGTCGTGTGCCGGCGTCAGCTGCTGGGCAGGAGTTCGTCGATCACGTCGTCCTCGGGCGACTCGAACACGGCGTCGCGGCTGAAGTCGGGGTCGCCGGGGTGAGCGGCCTCGTCGGCGTGGGCGCCGGGCGTCGCGAGGTGCGTCAGGTCCTCGAGCGCGGCCATGACACGGGCGTGCTTGTCGGCGCAGATGACGACGAGGTCGCCGGCGCGCGCTGAGTCGATCGCCACCTGTGTCGCCTCGAGCTCGTCGAGCACCGTCTCGACGCTCGCGGCGCGTGCCTCACCCGAGTCGATCGCCTGCTGGGCACCTTCGGCGACGAGGGCTGCGGTCACGCCGGGCGCGCGGCGCCGCAGGTTGTCGTCCTCACGGATGATGACGTGGTCGAACCATTTCGCGGCCAGTTCGCCCATCTCGCGGATGTCCTGGTCCCGTCGATCTCCGGCGGCGCCGACGACGACGGTGCGCTGCACGCGCGTCGACTTGTTCTTGCCGGCGACGTAGCGGTCGACGAACTCGCCGAGCAGCTGCAGACCGGCCGGGTTGTGGCAGTAATCGACGAACACCTCGGCGTGGTCGACCTCGATGCGGTTGAGGCGGCCGGGGGAGAGGTAGTAGCTCGTCGTGAACGTGCGCAGCCCCTGGCGGATGTCGTGCAGCGGGGCACCCGCGGCGAACGCGGCGCCGGCCGCGGCGAGGGCGTTGGCGACGTTCATGCGCGCAGCGCCGCTGAACGTGCTCGGCAGCAGGTGCGTCCACGCGAGCTGCATGGAGCGTCGGCCCTGCTTGAGGACGATCATCTCGCCCTTGTCCGTCGGCTCGAGCACGACGGCGCGGTCGCCACGCACGCAGCGCTCGTCGATGAACTGGCGCACGCGACTACCGGGCGCCTCCATCGAGAACCACACGATCGTGCCGCGGCACACGCGTCGCATGCGGCGCACGTACTCGTCGTCGGCGTTGAGGACGGCGAACCCGTCGCGCGGGACGGCCTCGACGATGACCTGCTTGACGTTCGCGAGATCTTCGAGCGAGTTGATGCCGCGCATGCCGAGGTGGTCGCTCTGGATGTTGGTGACGACGGCGATGTCGTTGCGGTCGTAGCCGAGGCCCTCGCGCAGGATGCCGCCGCGCGCCACCTCGAGCACCGCGAAGTCGACGCGCGGGTTCTGCAGCACCATCTTCGCTGACTTGGGGCCGGAAGCATCACGCGTGATGAGCAGGCGTTCGTCGATGACGATGCCGTCGGTCGAGGTCATGCCGACCTTCTTGCCGAGGCCCTTCATGATGTGCGCGAGCATCCGGGACGTTGTCGTCTTGCCGTTCGTGCCGGTGACGGCGACGATCGGAACGCGCGAGGGCGAGCCGGGCGGGAACAGCAGGTCGACGACCGGCTTGGCGATGAACTGCGGCTCACCGACCGTCGGGTGGGTGTGCATGCGGAAACCGGGCGCGGCGTTGACCTCGCAGATCGCGCCGCCGGTCTCACGTACAGGGACGGTGATGTCGGGGCAGATGAAGTCGATGCCCGCGACGTCGAGGCCGATGAGGCGCGCGGCCTCCTCGGCGATCTCGACATTGTCGGGATGCGCGTCCATGGTGCGGTCGATCGAGATGCCCCCGGTCGACATGTTGCCCGTCAGCGCGAGCTTGACCGTCTCGCCCTCGGGCACGACGGCGTCCATCGCGTAGCCCTGGTCGGCGACGAGGTCGCGGGCGGCGTCGTCGACCTTGATCTTCGTCAGCACCTTCTCGTGCCCGTAGCCGCGCCGCGGGTCGGCGTTCGTCAGTTCGATGAGCTCGTCGACGGTGTGCTCGCCGTCACCGACGACGTGCGCGGGTACGCGTTCGGCGATGGCCGCCATCCTGCCGTCGATGATGAGGCAGCGGTAGTCCTTGCCGGTGACGAACGACTCGACCTGCAGCACGCCGCGCCGGCTCTGCGCCATCGCGATGTCGTAGGCCTCGCTGACGGCCTCGTCGTCGGTGAGGTCCAGGCACACGCCGCGGCCGTGGTTGCCGTCGAGCGGCTTGACGACGACGGGGAAGCCGATCTCGCGAGCCGCCTGGATCGCGCCCTCACGCGTGCGCACGACCTCCGACTTCGGCACCGGCAGCCCGGCCGAGCCGAGCAGGTCGAGCGTCAGGCTCTTGTCGCACGCAATGTCGACGGCGAGGGCCGACGTGCGGCTCGTCATCGTCGCGCGGATGCGTTGGGCGTGCACGCCCTGGCCGAGCTGAACGAGGGAGGCGCCGTTGAGGCGCGTCCACGGGATGTCGCGGCTGACGGCCTCGTCGATGATCGCCTGCGTCGACGGGCCGAACGCGCGGCGCTGCACGAGAGCGTGGAACGTCTCGAGCGCGGCCTCGACGTCGAAGCCGTCCTCGGGGTGCACGACGTGGTTGACGATGCGCACGGCGAGCTGGCCGGCGGCAATGCCGACGCTCTCCTCGAGGTAGGCGTAGACGACGTTGTAGCGCCCCTCCTCGCCCTTGACTCCGCGCGTCTTGCCGCGGCGCACGTCGTGCCCGGCCTCCTGCTGCAGCTGCAGCGCGAGGTGCTCGGCGACGTGGCCGAGCCAGGTGCCCTCGTGGAGGCGCTCGACGAAGCCGCCCTCCTTGCCACGCGAGCACGAGTGGTGCTGCAGGCCGGGGAAGAGTTCGACGAGGCGATCCGCGAAGCCGGGGATCGCGTGCGTCGGGTAGTACTCGAGCACGCCGAGATCGACGACGAGGTGGATCGCGGGGTCGTAGGACCACACGTTCGGGCCGCGGTAGACGCGCGTGCTGACGATGCGCAGCGACGGCTCGATGGGGCCCGGTGCCGGCGGGATGTCGATGACGGTCATGTTCTGTTCTTCCCCTCGAAACGACGTGGACGCGATCAGTGACGCAGCGCGGCGGCAGCGGTCGCGGTGTCGTGCTGGTCCTTCGCCGCGGTGACCGCTACGTCGGCGTGCTGTTCGACGAAGTCGGTCAGCGTGGCCGTCTCCAGGTCGAAGGTCGCCCCGTAGGGCAGCGAGTGCACGACGGCACCGGTGACGAGCAGCGGTGCGTCGCGGCGTGCCTCGTGCGCGTCGGTCTGCGCCATGCGGGCGTCGACGACGAATACGGCGCCGGAGCCGATGATCGTCATCTCCCGTCCGTTGGTGATCTCCGCGGCGGTGTCCTCGTCGATGCCCATGCCGAGCAGGCTCGGTGAGCCGGCGACGAGGGAGAGCAGGCGCCCGTAACGCGAGCGCTGGTCGAAGTGCTGGTCGATGATGACGCCCGGCACGAGGCCGAGGCCCTGCGTCAGCTGGCTCGCGCGCTGACGGGGCGTCACGCCCTCCTCGCCCATCGAGATCATGAACTGGCTCATGATCGACGCGCCGGCGCTCGTGCCGGCGATGACGGCGCCGCGCTCGTGGGCGCGCAGGATGGCCTTGCCGAGGGGCGTGCCGACGATGAGCTGGCTCAGCTTGAGCTGGTTGCCGCCGGAGATGAAGATGCCGCTCGCGGCGTCGATGCGCTCGGCGAGTTCTTCTGAGGATGAGTCGACGCGCGACTGCGGGTCGACGCTGCCCACGCTCGGGCAGCCGAGGCGTGTGAAGACGGTCGAGTACACCTCGATGACCTCGTCCGCCATCGACGATGCCGTCGGGATGACGACGATGTTCGACTTGCGGCCGCCGGCGAGGCGCACGAAGCGGCGCAGGATGGTCACACGGCCGATCTTGTCCTCGGCGCCGCCGATGATGAGCAGGGAGCGTCGGGGGTCGCTACGTTCAGGCATGCGCCATATGTTAGGCGTCACGCTGCGTCGCCGCAGCGGCGTCCACGTCCGTCACGTCGAGCATGACGGTCGCACCATCGGGCGTCTCGAGCGCATCGAGGTCGTCGGCTTCCTCGATGTCGTCGCGGCTGATGCCGAGGAAGAACAGGACACTGTCGAGGTATGGGACGTTGACAGAGGCATCCGCCTGCGCCCGCACGACGGGCTTGGCGTTGAACGCGATGCCGAGGCCCGCGAGGGCGAGCATGTCGAGGTCGTTGGCGCCGTCGCCGATCGCCACGGTGCGCTCCAGCGGCAGGTGCTCGGCCTCGGCGAACGCGGCGAGCGCACGTGCCTTTCCCTCGCGGTCGACGACGTCGCCGAGGACTCGCCCGGTCAGGGCGCCGTCGACGATCTCGAGGGTGTTGGCGCGCGCGTGGTCGATGCCGAGGGAGGCGGCGAGCGGCGCGACAACCTCGATGAAGCCGCCGGAGACGACGCCGACGGTGAAGCCGAGCCGCTTGAGGGTGCGCACGAGCGTGCGGGCGCCGGGCGTGAGGCGGATCTCGGCGCGCACCTCGTCGAGCACGCTCGCGGGCAGCCCCGCGAGGGCCTCGACGCGTTCGTGCAGCGATTCGGCGAAGTCGATCTCGCCGCGCATGGCGCGCTCGGTCACCTCCGCCACCTCTGCCTCGCGGCCCGCGCGGGCGGCGAGCAGTTCGATGACCTCGTCCTGGATGAGCGTCGAATCGACGTCGAGGACGACGAGTCGGCGGCCACGGCGCGCGAGCCCGGCCTCGGCGACGCTCGCGTCACACCCCGTCTCGTGCGAGGCCTCGAGCACCCGGCGGCGCAGCTCGACGACCTCGACGCCCGAGACGTCGAGCTCGATCGCGGTGACCGGCGTGCGCGCGAGGCGGCGCACGCGGTCGATGTTGCCGCCGTGGTGGACGACCTCGGCCGAGATCTCCGCGAGGGCCTCGGCGGGCAGCGTCGGTGCGAGCAGCGTGACGACGGCGCGTCCGGGCAGGCGCACGACGTCGTCGCTCATGCCCTCGGCGAGCGTCAGGGCGAGCGAGCGCAGGCGGGCGAGGCGCTTCATCTCGAGGACGAGTTCGTCGGGTTCGGCTGCGCTGACGAGGAACGACAGCGTGATGCCACCGCCGAGGACGGCCTGGCCGACGTCGACGATCTCGACGCCGAACTTCGTCATCGCGTCGGTGAGCTCGTGGAACAGCCCGGGGGAGTCGGTGCCCTGGAACGTCAGGCCCAACAGGTCGGTGCGGCGCGCGTCGTTGTTCACCCCTCATTCATAGCGTGAAGGCGCCGCGCTCGCATCCGGTGTTCACGACGTGAGGCCGACCCGCGCGCGAGCGCGAATCGGCCTCACCCCCAGGGGCGTAGCTCGATCAGGGGGTCACGACGGTGCCCTTGCCGACGACGACGATGCCGGAGTCGGTGACGGTGAAGCCGCGGGCGCGGTCGGCGTCGTGGTCGATGCCGATGTGGGTGCCGTCGGGCAGCGTCACGTCCTTGTCGATGATGGCGCGGCGCACGATGCACGAGCGTCCGACCTTGACGCCGTCGAGCAGGATCGAGGAGTCGATGTCGCTGAACGAGCGCACGACGACGTTGGGCGAGAGCACCGAGTGGCTGACCGTCGCGCCGGAGATGATGCAGCCGGGGGAGACGATCGAGTCGACGGCGGTGCCGGTGCGCCCGTGGCTGCCATGGACGAACTTCGCGGGCGGCAGGCTCATGCCGGACGTCGTGTGGATCGGCCAGCGGTCGTTGTAGAGGTTGAAGATCGGGTGGATCGAGACGAGGTCCATGTGGGCGTCGAAGTAGGAGTCGATCGTGCCGACGTCGCGCCAGTACCCGCGGTCGCGATCCTCCGCGCCGGGGATCTCGTTGTCCTTGAAGTCGTAGACGAACGCCTCACCCCGCTCGACGAAGGCGGGGATGATGTCGCCGCCCATGTCGTGCTTGCTGTCCTCCAGGTCGGCATCACGTGTGACCGCCTCGATGAGCGCGTCGGTGGAGAAGACGTAGTTGCCCATCGAGGCGAGCACCTCGTCGGGGCTGTCCGGCAGCCCCTGCGGGTCGGTGGGCTTTTCGAGGAAGGCGCGGATGCGCGCCGGGTTCTGCGGGTCGACGTCGATGACGCCGAACTGGTCGGCGAGCGAGATCGGCTGACGGATCGCGGCGACGCTCGCCTTCGCACCCGAGGCGATGTGCGCATCAACCATGTCGGCGAAGTCCATGCGGTAGACGTGGTCGGCACCGACGACGACGACGTAGTCGGGCTTCTCGTCGTGGATGAGGTTGAGGCTCTGGTAGATCGCGTCGGCCGAACCGAGGTACCAGTTCTTGCCGACACGCTGCTGCGCGGGCACCGGCGTCACGTAGTTGCCGAGCAGGGAGCTCATGCGCCACGTCGTGGTGACGTGACGATCGAGGCTGTGCGACTTGTACTGCGTCAGCACGACGATGTGCAGGTAGTTCGAGTTGACGAGGTTGCTCAGCGCGAAGTCGATGAGGCGGTAGATGCCACCGAACGGCACGGCGGGCTTGGCCCGGTCCGCCGTCAGCGGCATGAGACGTTTGCCCTCGCCGCCGGCGAGGACGATGGCGAGAATCTTGGGGCCTCCACGGTTTGGCATGTGACGAGAATATGCCCCGACGTGGCTTCCCTCACACCCCTCGGCGCGGATAACGTTCATGGGTGAGAGTCGACATCCTGACCAAGGAATATCCGCCCAACATCTACGGCGGGGCCGGCGTGCACGTGGCCGAGCTCGTCAAGGCGCTGCGCAGCAGCGGAATCGACACCCAGGTCCGCGCGTTCGGCGAACCGATCGACGAGCCGGGCACGCAGGGCTTTCCCGACCTTCCCGAACTCGCCGACGCGAACGGCGCCCTCAAGACCCTCGGCGTCGACCTGACGATGGTGCCCGCCGTCGCCGGCGCTGACGTCGTGCACTCGCACACCTGGTACGCCAACTTCGCCGGCCACCTCTCCTCGATGCTCCACGGCATCCCGCACGTCGTGAGCGCGCACAGCCTCGAGCCGATGCGGCCATGGAAGGCCGAACAGCTCGGCGGCGGCTACGCGATCTCCTCCTTCATCGAACGCACCGCCTACGAGGGCGCGGCCGCCGTCATCGCCGTCTCCGAGGGCATGCGCAAGGACGTCCTCGCGAGCTACCCGCAGCTCGACCCGGCGAAGGTCCATGTCGTCCACAACGGCATCGACGCACAGGCCTGGGCGCCCGACCGCAGCGACGCCGCCTTCGAGATCGCGCGCCGTCATGGGGTCGACCCCGAGCGTCCGAGCATCGTGTTCGTCGGGCGCATCACGCGTCAGAAGGGCGTGCCGTTCCTGCTGCGTGCGATGCGTCAGGTGCCTGCGAACGTGCAGCTCGTGTTCTGCGCGGGCGCGCCCGACACCCCCGAGATCCTCGCCGAGGTCGAGGGCCTCATCGACCAGCTGCGCGCCGAGCGCGACGGCGTCGTGTGGATTCCCGACATGCTGCCGCGCGAGGAGGTCGTCGCGCTGCTGTCGCAGGCCACGACGTTCGTCTGCCCGTCGGTGTACGAACCCCTCGGCATCGTGAACCTCGAGGCGATGGCGTGCGAAGCGGCCGTCGTCGCAACCGCGACCGGCGGCATCCCCGAGGTCGTCGTCGACGGCGAGACGGGCTGGCTCGTGCCGATCGAGCAGGTGAACGACGGAACCGGTACGCCCGTCGACCCCGATACGTTCGTCGCCGATCTGGCGCGCGCCCTCACCGAGGCGACCTCCGACGTCGAAGAGGCCCGCCGACGGGGTCGAGCCGGGCGTCAGCGCGCCGTCGAGCACTTCGGGTGGGACGCGATCGCCGAGCGCACCCAGCAGGTCTACGCGACGGTGCTCGAAGGCTCCCGTACGGCCTGATACGTCATTGCCGGAGACACGCCGCTCTGAGCACACCGCAACGCGCGATCAACGCTGCCCGTCCTCATCGAGGGCGGGCAGCGTCGTGTGCGAGGCCGATGGCAGCCGCCGTCGCGGCCTGTGCGAGAGCGAGTTCGGCCTCGTCGAGCAGGGAGCGCAGCGTGCGCTCGCGCGCTGCGACGCTACCCGCGTCGAGGCCGCCGCTCGTCGTCAGTGCCTCGTCGAGGGCGGCGACGACGAGGCCGGCCGTCGTGATGATGCGCAGCGCCCGCGGGTGCAGGCCCGGTGGCAACGCCCAGCGCGCGCCGTCGAGGCGTTCGTCGACGCGCTCGCGGGCCGAGGAGCCGAGGAACGGTGCGATCTGCAGGGATTCGAGCACCCCGACATGCGCCAGCAACGCCTCGCGGAAGCGCCGGTCGATGTCGGCCAGGGCGAGTGCCTCGAGGCGGTGGATCGGAATCGGGTCGCTGTCGTGCGGTTCGAGCGTGAGCTTGAGGCCCTCGTCACCGGCCGGCCCGTAATACTCCAGCCGCGGCACGAGAACCCCGCCGAGCGACGGCACGAACAGGCATTCTCCGGCTTCTATCGCAGCCTGCGTCGCGGGTCCGCCGGGCGGCAGCAAACCGCCGTGGAGCCCCGGGCGGGGCAGGTCGACGCAGACGATGCGTTCGCCGAGGTCTCGCCACAGTTCGAGGCGCGGCAGGCCACCCTCGACGGCGTCGACGTCGGGCAGCGCGGCGCCGAGCGCCTCGCTGAGCGGGCGATCGGCGGCGATGGCGTGCGTGGCCCACAGGGCGAGGCGCACGGAGGCAGGCAGTTCGTACACGATCGCCCAGCCTAGTGGCGACAGGTCAGTGCGCCAGAGCCGACGGAAGGTGCTTGCGCGAGAACATCAGGACGACGCCGAGGCTCAGCGCGGCGAGCACGACGCCACCGACGAACATCACGGGGTAGCTCAGCCAGTGGCTGACGACGGCGAGCGCGGCGGGCACGAAGAAGCCGAGGTAGGTGATCGAATAGTAGACAGCCGTCAGTCCCGCGAGGTCCTCGGGACCGGCGATGCGCTGCACCTCCTGCAGGCCGGAGACGAGCAGCATGCCGTAGGCGAGACCGAGGACGGCGGCCGCGACGAGCGCGAGCCACGGGCTGACGAGTCGCGCTGCAAGTGCGGCGATGCCGAGGCCGGGCAGCGTCATCGTCAGGGCGATGATGATGGCGCGCGCGGAGCTGACGTCGTCGAAGCGCTTGCCGACCTGCTGGATGAACAGCCCGCAGCCGAGCGCGACGAGGCACAGCAGGCCCGAGAAGGCGATGCCGAACGAGCCGGTGCGATCACCCATGACGGCGGGCAGCACGGCATAGGCGCATCCCGCGCAGCCGAACACCCACGGCGCCATCGGCAGGACGACGAACAGGAAGCGACGGTGGCCCGCAGCGGGCACGCGCAGGTCGTCGAGGAAGCGTCCCGGCATCTCTTGGGCGGCATGCGTCTCGGGGGCGCGCGTCAGGAGCACGAAGCTCGCCGCCGTGATGACGAGGTGGACGAGGTAGCACAGCTCCGCGGGCAGCGGCGCGAACTGGGCAAGCGCCGCGGCGGTAGCGGCGCCGAGCGCGAATCCGGCCGTCAGGCTGATGGAGGCGCGACGCGCGCCCGCGGCGGCGTCGGCCTCGGCGTCGAACGGCGGGCTCGACAGTTCTTTGATCCACGAGCCGCCGACAACCATGGCGAGCCCGAGCGCCAGGCCGGAGAAGATGCGGCCGACGAAGAGCACGGCCGGCGACCCGGAGCCGACGGCGAGCAGCACCGACGCGATGATCGCGAGGATCGGCGCGGGCAGCATGAGCGGGCGACGGCCCCAGCGGTCGGAGGCCGGCCCGCCGAGCAGCAGCGCTGGCATGATGCCGAGCACGTACGCACCGAGCAGCAGGTCGACGGCGCCCGTCGAGAGCGCGTCGATGTCACGGTAGAGCCCGAGCAGCGGCGTGAACTGGTTGCCACCCCACGCGACGGTGAACATCGCCGCCCCGACCGGCAGCCAGGCGGCCCGCGCGCCCCCGGCGCCGGCGCGCTCGGGGGAGTCGACGCTCGTCGTGACGCGTTCGTGGCTGGTGGTGCGGGTCGGGGTGTCGAGTGACACGCGGGGGCCTTTCGTCGGGTGTGGGTGAGTGGGGTGAACTCGGGTGGGCGAGAGGCTCAGGGGAGCAGCCCGTCGTAGGAGTGGTGCAGGTGCGCCGTCAGCTCCTGCTCGAAACCGGTCGCGTCGCCCGCGGCGACGAGGTCGACGAGACGGGCGTGGGCGGTGAGGACGTCGCGGCAGCGGCGATCGTCCTTCCACAGGATGCGCGCGGCCATGCGGCGCTGACGTTCCCCGAGACGCTCGTAGAACTCGGTGAGGATGGCGTTGCCACCGGCCGCGACGAGGTGGGTGTGGAACACGCAGTCGGTCTCGGTGAAGTCGTCGTGGTCGCCGGTTTCGAGGCTCTGGCGCTGACGGCGCAGGATCTCGCCGAGATCTGTGGCGACGTCGCGGTGCTCCTGCGCCTCGACGACGCTGCGCGCCGCACGCGACTCCACCGCGATGCGTGCCTCGACGACGTCACGCACCTCGCGCGGTTCGACTGCGCGCACGAGTGCGCCGCGCTTGGGGTACAGCGTCATCCACCCCTCGGCCTGCAGCCGGACGAACGCCTCGCGCACGGGGGTGCGGGAGACATCGAGCAGTTCCGAGATCTCACCCTCGCTGATGAGGGCGCCACCGGCGATCGAGCCGTCGAGGATGCGGCCCTTCACCTCGCGGTAGACCGCGTCGGCCGCGGAGATCTTCGGCTCGCTCATGCTCGCTCCTCGTTCGGGTGGTCGGTCTGCTGCCCACGGTGCTAGGCGTTCGACGCAACATAGATACAAGTTGTAGCTTACACCCGTGTCGGTTGGGCGCCAGGCGCGTCCACGACGTCATCCGTGCCGTGTCGCGTGGCATTCGACCCCGTCGAGTCAGTAGGGTCACGGGTATGAGCGATGTGTTGTCCTTCTCCGGGATCGGTGTCACGCGCGGCGCGCAGAAGCTGCTCGACGACGTCTCGTGGGAGGTGGAGGAAGGCGAGCGCTGGGTCGTCGTCGGCCCCAACGGCGCCGGCAAGTCGACACTGCTCAACGTCGCCGCCGGTCGCATGCACCCCTCGACGGGCGTCGCCGGCATCCTCGGCGAAGTGCTCGGCGCCGTCGACGTGTTCGAGCTTCGCCCCCGCATTGGCCTCGCGACGGCGGCCCTCGCCGAGCGCATCCCCGCCGGTGAGAAGGTCTCCGACGTGGTCGTCACCGCGAGCTACGGCATGGTGGGACGCTGGCGTGAGAAGTACGACAGCTTCGACCACGAACGCGCACGCGAGCTGCTCGACGACCTCGGCGCCGCGCAACTCGCCGAGCGTCGCTTCGGCACGCTGAGCGAGGGGGAGCGCAAGCGCGTCCTCATCGCCCGCGCCCTCATGACCGACCCCGAGCTCATGCTGCTCGACGAGCCCGCCGCCGGGCTCGACCTCGGTGCCCGCGAAGACCTCGTGCAGCGCCTCACCGCGCTCGCCGAGGACGTCGACGCACCGGCGCTCGTGCTCGTCACCCACCACGTCGAGGAGATCCCGCCGGGCTTCACCGACATCCTCATGCTGCGCGAGGGCCGCGTCGTCGCCGCCGGCCCGATCGAGTCGACGCTAACGGCCGAGAAACTCTCGGAGACGTTCGGTCTCGCGCTCGAGCTCGATCGTCACGGTGAGCGCTGGAGCGCCCGCGCCGCGCAGGCCTGATCGCCGGTGCCGATCCGCATCACCTCACCCGACGACGACCGCGTCGCCGACTACTTCCGCCTCACCGACGTCGCGCTGCGCAAGAAGCTCGAAACCGAGCGCGGCCTCTACATCGCCGAGAGCGAGAAGGTCATCCGCCGCGCCCTCGCGCGCGGCGACCGTCCCCGCAGCTTCCTCATGGGCCAGCGCTGGCTCGACGACCTCGCCGACATCGTCGCGGACGCCGAGGCCGCCGACGTCCCCGTGTACGTGGGGGAGGCCGACGTCATCGAGTCGATGACGGGTTTCCATCTGCACCGCGGGGCTCTCGCGTCGATGAACCGCCCCGCGCTGGCCTTGCCCGAAGAACTGCTGCGTGACGCGCGGCGCGTCGTCGTGCTCGAGGACATCGTCGATCACACGAACGTCGGTGCCATCTTCCGATCGGCCGCGGCGCTCGGCGTCGACGCCGTCCTCGTCACCCCGCGCTGCGCAGATCCGCTGTACCGCCGCTCGGTGCGCGTGTCGATGGGCACCGTGTTCCAGGTGCCGTGGACGCGCATGGACCCGTGGCCCGGCTCGGTGACGCGACTTCAGGAGGCCGGATGGACGGTCGCCGCGATGGCGCTGGCTGACGATTCCGTAACGCTTGACGAACTCGCGGCGCGTGAGCCCGAACGCCTCGCGCTCGTCATGGGCACCGAGGGCGACGGCCTCGGAACGCGAACGGTCGCCGCGTGCGACGTCACCGTCCGCATCCCAATGGCAGGTGGCGTCGACTCGCTCAACGTCGCGGCCGCCAGCGCCGTCGCGATGTACACGCTACGCGTGTGACGGGGCGCGCCGAGGCCCCGACGTCGACGAGCATCCACTCGTGGGCATCGGGGCCTCGTGCTGTGTCGGCTGGCAGCCGCTGAGATCAGTGGCCGGGACGATCAGTGACCGTACAGGCCCGTCGTGACGCCGCGTGCGACGGTCTGGAAGACGGCGTTGAAGCTGAGGACGGCGGGCGTGACCGAGTCGTCGATCGCGAGAGGGTCACCCTCGATCGCGTGGACCGCGAACATGTATCGGTGCTTGCCGTCACCTCCGGGCGGGCACGGCCCCATCCAGCCCTTGACGCCGCCATCACCGGCGACGTGGAAGGCGCCCTCGGGCAACGCGGCGTCACCCGATCCGGCGCCCTCGGCGAGTTCGGTGACGTCCGCCGGGATGCCTGCGATCGCCCAGTGCCAGAAGCCCGACGGGGTCGGCGCATCAGGGTCGAAGCAGGTGACGACGTACGACGTCGTCGTCTCCGGCGCACCGCTCCACGACAGCTGCGGCGAGACGTTCTGCCCGTTCACGCCCCAGCCGTCGTAGACATACGCCTCGGTGAGGTCGCCGCCGTCGCTGAAGCTCGTGCTCGTGACGGTGAGGGCCGGGAACACCGGCAGGTGGTCGTAGGGGTTGGGCGCAGTGGCTCGTTCGATGCTCATGGTTCGACCCTACCGACCGCGCACCAGGATTGAGCGGGTATGGGCCTGAGCCAGCTCAGCGCACGAGCCGGTCGACGAGACGTTCGAGGGTGGCGCCCGGGTCGTTGCTGACCCCGCCGTGCATCGGGCCCGGCTGGACGATCGTCGAACGCGGCGCGCTGATCCAGCCGAAGCGTTGCCCCAGCTTCGGCAGGTCAGGGCGCCCGGGGCACGGCTCGCCGCGCACATCGGCGCACAGCGAGGCGAGCGACTGCTCGACGTCTGCGGCGGCGAGCGTCGGAGCGAACGCGGCGAGGCGGGCTGCGTCGAGGTGGAAACGGGCGTCGAGGAAATCGGCCATCTGCGCGTAGAGCGCGACGCCGACGTTGAGGAACTCCTCGCGCTCGATCGACGGCACGAGACGCAGCACGACGTACTGGTAGCCGACGCTCATCGCATCTCACCCGCGAACGCCGGCGACCATGCTTGCGGGGCGGCGAGGCGCGCGAGCAGGTTCTCGACGTAGGCGGCGCGCACGTCGTCGGCGTGCGGCATCGACTCACTCGTCTCGAGCCATTCGTCGGGCACGAGCGTCAGGATCTCGCGCAACAGGCCAGGGGTGACGAGCGCAGCAAGACGCTCGTGTGCGGCCGCTGCGGCCGCGGGCGAGGGGTCGACCACCCCGGCCATGATGTGGGAGCCCAGATCGAAGCGCTGCGCCGCGAAACGCTCCGGGTGGGAGCCCTTCGACGGCCACGAGTAGTGGAAGTACAGCGCCGCACCGTGGTCGATGCACCACGTCTGCCCGTGCCAGCGCACGAGGTTCGGGTTGTGCGGGGTGCGGTCGATGTTCGCGGTGAACGCATCGAGCCACAGGATCGTGGCGGCCTCGTCGGCGGGCGGCGGGATGGAGCCGTCATAGGCGAAGGCGCCCGGCAGCAGGTCGACGCCGAGGTTGAGCCCGACGCTCGCCGTCAGCAGATCTTGCACCTCCTCGTCGGCCTCGTACTTCGCGATGGCCTCCGGCAGCTCGACGAGCTCGAGCTCGGGCACCCGCAGGCCGAGCGCACGGGCGAGTTCGCCGACGACGACCTCGGCGACGAGCACCTTGAGCCCCTGGCCGGCTCCGCGGAACTTGACGACCCACGTGCCGAGGTCGGAACCCTCGACGACGCCGGGCAGCGAGCCGCCCTCACGCAGGGGGACGACGAAGCGCGTCGCCTCGATCTGTTGCAGCACCGCGTCAGCCTAGCGGGATTAGGCTGGTGGACATGGAACTCGTCTACCCTCCCGTTCTCGCCATTGCGCGCAGCCTCTTCGCCGCGCAGGGGCTCAAGTTCACCCTCGTCGGCTCCGAGAACCTGCCGCGCACCGGTGGCGCCGTCGTCATGATGAACCACTTGTCGTACATGGACTTCACGTACGCGGGCTTCCCGGCGATCAAGCAGCGCCGCGTCATCCGATTCATGGCGAAGAAGGAGGTCTTCGACCACAAGATCTCGGGCCCGCTCATGCGCGGCATGAAGCACATCGCCGTCGAGCGCGGCAACGGCGCGCAGAGCTACCGCGACGCCGTCGCTGCCCTGAAGCGCGGCGAGCTCGTCGGCATCTTCCCGGAGGAGACGATCTCCCGCTCATTCGAGCTCAAGTCCTTCAAGACCGGCGGCGTGCGCATGGCGCAGGAGGCCGGGGTGCCGATCGTGCCGATGATCCTGTGGGGTTCGCAGCGTGTGTGGACGAAGGGCAAGCCGAAGCGTCTCGGGCGCACGAACACGCCGATCACCGTCGCCGTCGGTGAGCCGATGACGTACGACGAGACGCTCAGCCCCGAGGAGAACACGCAGCGCGTCAAGGACGCGATGCAGAAGCTGCTCGACGCGGCACGCGCGAATTACCCGACGCTGAGCGGCGCCGACCTCGAGTTCCTGCCCGCCTCCATGGGTGGCACCGCGCCGACGCTCGAGGAGGCCGAGGCCGACGACGCCCGCATCGCCGCCGAGCGGCGTCGCAAGCGTGCCGAGAAGGCTGCGGCGGCGTCCTCGTCGCAGGGCTGAATCCGCGTCGTTCTGGGGTTGTCGGTGTCTCGTGCCACAGTTCGTCCCATGAACGCTGAACACGACACCGGCTTCGACGCCGTCGCCTCCTCCGTGCTGCACGCCCTGGCCGGGCCGGACGCTCGCCTGCGCGACGATCAGCGCGTCGCGGTCGAGGCGCTCGGTCGGCCGGGCGCGCGCGTCGTCGTCGTCCAGGCGACGGGGTGGGGCAAGTCGGCCGTCTACTGGGTGGCGACGGCGATCGCCCGCAGCCGCGGCGCGGGCCCGACGCTGGTCGTCTCACCACTGCTCAGCCTCATGCGCGACCAGGTGGCCGCCGCCGAGCGTGCGGGGTTGCGGGCCGCTGCGATCCACTCCGGCAACCTCGACGCCTGGGGCGCCATCGAGCAGGCCGTGACGGCCGGGCAGCTCGACGTGCTGCTCGTCTCGCCAGAGCGCCTCGCGAACCCGACGTTCGGTGAACGCGTCATGCGTTCGCTCGCGGGTGATCTGGGGCTGCTCGTCATCGACGAGGCGCACGCCCTGTCCGACTGGGGGCACGACTTCCGCCCCGACTACCGCCGCGTCGCCGACGTCCTGACGACGCTCAACCCGGCGACACCCGTGCTCGCGACGACGGCGACGGCCAACGAGCGCGTCACCGAGGATCTGGCGCAGCAGCTGGGGGAGGCCTCCCTCGTGCTGCGGGGGCCGCTCGCCCGCTCGTCGCTGCACCTCGCGGTGCTGCCGGAGATGACGGCGTTGCAGCGCTACGCGTGGGTCGTCGACCATCTCGCGTCACTGCCGGGCAGTGGCATCGTCTACACCCTGACGGTCGCGGACGCCGAGCGTCTCGCGGCGGCCGTGACGGCCGCGCACGGTGACGAGCTGCCCGTCGCTGCGTACACCGGTCAGCTCGAGGCGGCTCAGCGAGAACAGCTCGAGGATGATCTGCGCCACAACCGTGTCAAGGCGCTGATCGCGACGTCAGCGCTCGGGATGGGCTACGACAAGCCCGACCTCGGTTTCGTCGTCCACCTCGGCGCGCCGGCGTCACCGGTGTCGTACTACCAGCACATCGGGCGAGCGGGCCGTGCCATCGACTCGGCCGTCGTCGCGCTGCTGCCCGCCGCGGGCGACGAGAACATCTGGGAGTACTTCGCGACGGCGACGATCCCGAAGAAGGAGCAGGTCGCGACGCTCCTGACCGCACTGCAGGCCGCGGCCGAGCCGATGAGCGTCGTGGCCCTCGACGCGGAGACGGGCCTGCGACGCAACCGGGTCGAGCTGCTGCTCAAGCAACTCGCCGTCGACGGCGTCGTCGAGCGCACCCCCGACGGCTGGCGTGCCACCGGCGTCGAGTGGAGCTTCGACGAGGAGCACTACGCGGGCGTCATCGCGACGCGGGAGCGCGAGGCCGACATCATGCGCCGCTACATCGCCGGCGCCCAGTGCCTCATGAAGCTTCTGCGCACGGCCCTCGACGACCCCGAGGCCGCCGACTGCGGCCAGTGCTCGGTCTGCCTGGGCCACCTGCCCGAGCCGCTGACGACGGACATCGACCCCGCGACGCTCGAACGCATCGCGGCGGTGCTGCGCGCCGAGACCGTCACCCTCGAACCGCGCAAGATGTGGCCCGGTGGCGCGTTCGGCACCCGCGGGCGCATCCCCGCGAACCTCGCCGCCGACCCCGGGCGGGTGCTCATCCACGCCGACGCAGCCGAGTGGGAGGACGAGCGGCGAGAGGATCGGCGCGCCCAGGGCACGCAGGAGGCGTCGCAGGCGCTGCAGGAATCCGCGGTGCGCGTGCTCGCGGCCTGGTCGAAGACGTGGCGCCAGCGCCCCTCATGCATCGTCGCGCTGCCGACGCGGGTCGGCTCGGGCGAGGTCAGCACCGCCCGGGTCGAGTCGCTGGCCGCGCACCTCGGCGCCGCGGGCAAGCTGCCGCACACGACGTGGAACGTCGTGCCGCCCAACGTCGGCGATGCCTCGGGCGCCGAGGTGGCGACCGCGTGGCGCGAAGCCCTCGCCGGGAGCGCTCCGCAGGTCGCGGGAGCGAGCGTCCTGCTCGTCGTCGACACCTCGTCGACGACGTGGGAGCCCACCGTCGCCGCGGCCGCGCTACGCGAGGCGGGCGCCGTCTGCGTCCTGCCGCTGCTGGTCCACCGAAGCGTCGGATGACCTCCTGCCCGGGGCCTAGAGTTGGAGTCATGCGCGCACTCACCGTCCTGCCCCTGAGCAAGGATTCCCTCGCCGTCACCGACATGCCCGACCCGACGCCCGGGCCCGGCGACCTGCTCGTCGAGGGCATCGCCCTCGGCGTGTGCGGCACCGACCACGAGATCGCCGACGGTGCCTACGGCTGGGCGCCCGAGGGCGCCGAGCGCCTCGTCCTCGGCCACGAGTCGCTCGGGCGCGTCCTGCAGGCTCCCGAGGGCTCCGACTTCGCCGAGGGCGACCTCGTCGTCGGCATCGTCCGCATGCCCGACACCGTGCCGTGCGTCGCGTGCGCCGCGGGGGAGTGGGACATGTGCCGCAACGGCGAGTACACCGAGCACGGCATCAAGCAGATCCACGGGTTCGGTTCGCAGCGCTGGAGCATCCCCGCCGACCACGCCGTCAAGCTCGACCCGTCGCTGGAGAAGGTCGGCGTGCTGCTCGAGCCGACGACCGTCGTGACGAAGGCCTGGGAGCAGGTCGAGCGCATCGGCGCCCGCGCGACGTTCGCGCCGAAGAAGGTACTCGTCACCGGTGCCGGGCCGATCGGTCTGCTCGGCGCGCTCATCGGCGCCCAGAAGGGCCTCGACGTCTACGTCCTCGACCGGCCCACCGACGGTCTCAAGCCCGAGCTCGTGCGCGACCTCGGCGCCACCTACGTCACGGGCGACGTCGTGGAACAGATGCAGCAGATCGCCCCCGACGTCGTCATCGAGGCCACCGGCGCGGTGCCCGTCATCTCGGGCGTGCTCGCCAACAACGTGCCCTACGGCATCGTGTGCCTGACGGGCATCTCCGCGCCGAAGGAGCAAGAGGTCGACCTGGGCCACATCAACCGCGACCTCGTGCTCGACAACGGAGTCGTCGTCGGCTCGGTCAACGCGAACCTGCGTCACTACCAGGGCGCGGCCGAGGTGCTCGCGAAGGCCGACAACGCCTGGCTGGAGCGACTCATCACGCGACGCGTGCCGCTCGAGAAGTTCGCCGAGGCCTTCGAGCGCCGCGACGGCGACGTCAAGGTGGTCATCGACCTGGTGTGAGAGACGACGCCAGCATCGTCCACGTCGACCTCGACGCGTTCTTCGCCTCGGTCGAGCAGCGCGACAAGCCGAGCCTACGTGGACGCCCCGTCATCGTCGGTGGTACCGGCCTGCGCGGCGTCGTCTCGACGGCGTCGTACGAGGCGCGAGCGTTCGGCGCCCGCAGTGCGATGAGCACCGCCGAGGCACGGGCCATCTGCCCGGCCGGCACGGCGTTCCTCTCGCCACGGTTCGAGGCGTACCGCGCGTCGTCGCTCGCCGTCATGGCCGTGCTGCGCGAGCTGTCGCCGCTCGTCGAGCAGGTCTCGATCGATGAGGCGTACGTCGACCTGCGCGGCGCCGACCTCGATGTCTCGAGCACCGCGCACGTGCGCGAGGTGCTCGAGACCCTGCGCCGTGACGTCGCCAACGCAACGGGCGGTTTGGGCGTCAGCGCGGGGGCGGCGTCGTCGAAGATGCTCGCGAAGATCGGCTCCGACCTGAACAAGCCGGCGGGCATCACCGTCGTCGAACCGGGCAGCGAGCTCGAGTTCCTCGCGCCGATGTCGGTGCGCGCGATCAGCGGCGTCGGCCCGGCGACTGCGGCGCGGCTGCGCACCTTCGGTGTCGAGACGGTCGAACAGCTGCGCGCGATGACGCACGTCGACCTCGTCAGCATCTTCGGTGAGCGTCACGGGCATTCCCTCCACGAACTGGCGCGCGCCCGCGACGATCGGGACCTCACCCTCACCCGCGAGGCGAAGAGCGTCTCGCACGAGGAGACGTTCGAACGCGACGTCCACGATCGCGCCGTGCTGCGCCGCGAGATCGAGCGCATCGCGCAGGCCGTCTCCGCTCGCTGCGAGAAGGCCGGAGTCTTCGGGCGCACCGTGCACCTCAAGGTGCGCCTTCCTGACTTCAGTTCGTTGACGCGCAGCTCGACATCACCGACCCCGAGCCGTGACGCCGACGTCATCGCCCGCACGGCTCAGCGCCTGCTCGACGGGCTCGACCTCGCGCAGGGTGTGCGTCTCATCGGTGTGGGCGTCAGCGGTTTCGTCACGCACGCGCAGTCGGGGCTGTTCGAACTCGAGGCTCCCGTCGACACGCCGGCCTTTCCCGAGGCTGTCGGTGAGTCGTCGACAGCCGCCACCCCCAGCAGCGACGACGCTGACCCCGACGCCGACGAGGCGCCGTCGACCCTGCCTCAGGAGTTGACGACGCGTTTCAGCCCCGGCACGACGCCGTCGTGGCGCCCCGGCATGGACGTGCATCACGACGAGTTCGGCGCGGGTTGGGTGTGGGGTTCAGGGCGTGGCCGCGTCACCGTCCGGTTCGAGGGCCCGCTCACCCCGAAGGGTCCGGTGCGTACCTTCGCCGTGGACGATCCGGCGCTGACGCCCGGCGAACCGCCGGCCTGGGACGACGCCGCTGCCGCGTCGCCGTGAGGTAATCGTTAGGTTCTCGGGTCGAACCGGACGAGCGTTCCACGTAGATTGCAGGTACGAAGTCGTCGAAGCGGGGAGCTGGACCGAGCATGAACAACAGTGCATGGCTGATGTGGCTGGGCGTCGCCCTCGCGATGGCCGCCGTCGAGGCTGTCACGGTCGACTTCGTGTTCATCATGCTCGCGCTCGGCGCGCTCGCGGGCGCGATCGCGTCGTACTTCGGTGCGGACTTCGTCATCAGTGCGCCGATCGCGGTGGCCGTCGCCGTCGGGTTGTTGTTCACGCTGCGCCCGATGCTGCGTCGCCGTCTGCGCCCGACGCGCGACAACACCGACATCGGGCCGCGTTCGGTCGTCGGTCAGACGGGGTTCGTCGTCGAGCCGGTCTCCGAGTCGCAGGGCCTCGTCAAGGTGCACGGCGACCTGTGGAGCGCGCGCACCGACGTGCGCACGACGCTGCCCCTCGGTTCGCCCGTCCACGTCATCGACCTGCAGGGCGCGACTCTGCTCGTCGACCCCACCACCACCGAGCGGCGCTGAGCGAGCACTCCCGCCAGCGTCCGCGCATCACGCCGGGTTCGCCCGGCCACAGGGAGGGAACATGTCCCCAGGACTCATCGTCGTCATCCTGCTGCTGGTCTTCGCGGTCGTCGTCGTCATGCGCACGATCCGCATCGTGCCGCAGCAGACGGCTCAGATCGTCGAGCGTCTCGGCTCGTACAACCGCACGCTGACGGACGGTCTGCACATCCTCGTGCCGTTCATCGACCGGGTGCGCGCGAACATCGATCTGCGTGAGCAGGTCGTCACGTTCCCGCCGCAGCCCGTCATCACGAGCGACAACCTCGTCGTCAGCATCGACACCGTCATCTACTACTCGGTGACGGATCCGAAGTCGGCCGTCTACGAGATCGAGAACTTCATCCAGGGTATCGAGCAGCTGACGGTGACGACGCTGCGCAACGTCATCGGTTCGCTCGACCTCGAGCAGACGCTCACCTCGCGTGACCAGATCAACGGGCAGCTGCGCGGCGTGCTCGACGAGGCGACGGGCCGCTGGGGCATCCGCGTGAATCGTGTGGAGCTCAAGGCGATCGACCCGCCGGCGTCGGTGCAGGATTCGATGGAGAAGCAGATGCGCGCCGAGCGTGACCGCCGCGCAGCCATCCTGAACGCCGAGGGTTTCAAGCAGAGCCAGATCCTCACGGCCGAGGGTGAGAAGCAGAGCCAGATCCTGCGAGCCGAGGGTGAGGCGCAGGCCGCCGTCCTCAAGGCCCAGGGTGAGGCGCGCGCCATCCAGCAGGTGTTCGACGCCATCCACCGCGGCAAGCCGACGCAGCGTCTGCTCGCCTACCAGTACCTGCAGACGCTGCCGCAGCTAGCGCAGGGCGATTCGAACAAGATGTGGGTCATCCCCTCGGAGGTCACCGACGCGCTGCGCGGCATCTCGAGCGCTCTCGGCGGCGACGCCGGGCGTCCGGGCGACAACGATGACGAGGAATGGGTCGACCCCGGCACGAACGACGACAACGCGTTCGCCGACACGAAGCTCGAGGACCCTCAGGTCGCGCTCGCCAACGCGCGTGGCCAGGTCGATCAGGCCACGAACGAGGCTGAGGATTCGACGTCCCGCCCGCAGCGTTCCACGAGCGGTGACGACGGGGTGCCCGCCCTCGGCGCGTCGGCGACGCCGCAGGCGCCGCTCGGCGCGCAGACGACGCCCGCCAGCGGGTCCGACGCCGGTCTGCAGCCGGAGCCGGTCGACGCTCCGCGCGAGACCCAGCAGCAGCCGCAGCGTCAGATCCGTCTGCCGCACCGCCCCGAGCAGGACGGCGAGCAGCCGACGGGTCACGCCTGAGCCGAGCCGATGTGCACTCCAAGCGAACGCCTGGTAATGTTCTTCCTCGTTGGAAGGGCGCGAAAGCGGCCTGAAAACACCACCTGTCCGGGTGGCGGAATGGCAGACGCGCTAGCTTGAGGTGCTAGTGTCCTTTATCGGACGTGGGGGTTCAAGTCCCCCCTCGGACACACTGCACGAGAACGCCCCGGTGAGATATCACTGGGGCGTTCTTGCGTGCTGCCCACGCAGGAATGAAAAGGTGGAGCCATGGCTTCTCAGACCTCCTCCGAATCCGACGTCCTGCGCATCTGCCGCGATTTGATCCGCATCGACACGAGCAACTACGGCCCGGGCACCGAGGGCCCCGGCGAGCGTGAGGCGGCCGAGTACGTCGTGGGCCAGCTACAGGAGGTCGGCCTCGAACCCGAACTGTTCGAGAGCGAGCCGGGGCGCGCGAACGTCGTCGTCCGCATCCCGGGGGCCGACCGCGAACGCGGCGCGCTCGTCGTCCACGGCCACCTCGACGTCGTGCCAGCCGACGCCGCCGACTGGTCGCACGACCCGTTCGCCGCCGACGTCGAGGACGGCTGCGTCTGGGGCCGCGGCGCCGTCGACATGAAGGACATGGACGCGATGATCCTCGCGACCGTCCGCGACTTCGCCCGCCGCGGCGTCACTCCGCCGCGCGACCTCGTCGTCGCGTTCTTCGCCGATGAGGAGGCCGGCGGCGTCAAGGGTTCGCACTGGGCCGTCGACCACCGTCCCGAACTGTTCGAGGGCGCCACCGAGGCGATCAGCGAGGTCGGCGGCTACTCCGTCACCGTGCCGAAGAAGGGCGGCGGCGACCAGCGCGCCTACCTGCTGCAGACGGGGGAGAAGGGCATCCGTTGGATCCGCCTCACCGCCCACGGCCGCGCCGGCCACGGCAGCGTCCCCAACGACGAGAACGCCATCGCGCGCCTCGCCGCGGCGATCGGCCGCATCGACGCCCACGTCTGGCCGCGCCAGTACGTCGCGAGCGTCCGCCAGCTGCTCGACGGTCTCGCGGACATCACGGGCACGACCTACACCGACGAGGACACCGACGCGCTGCTCGCGCACATCCCCGGCGCGCGCACCTTCGTCGAGGGGGCCCTCGCGAACGTGTCGAACCCGACGATGCTCGACGCCGGCTACAAGCACAACGTCATCCCGCAGACGGCGTCGGTCAACGTCGACTGCCGCTTCCTGCCCGGGCACGAGGACGAGCTGATGGACGTCATCGCCGAACTCGCCGGCGAGCACGTGACGATCGAGACGCTGCATCGCGACATCGCGCTCGACGCGCCGTTCGAAGGCCACCTCGTCGAGCGGATGAAGGACGCGCTGCGCACCGAGGACCCGGGCTGCGAGATCCTGCCCTACTGCCTGTCGGCGGGCACCGACAACAAGGCACTCAAGCAGCTCGGCATCAACGGCTACGGCTTCACACCGTTGCGGCTGCCGTCCGATCTGCTCTTCGCGCCGATGTTCCACGGCATCGACGAACGCGTGCCCGTCGAAAGCCTCGAGTTCGGGCAGCGGGTGCTCGCGCGTCTGCTCACCGACTGCTGATCAGAGCCAGCCGCCGTTGTCCTGCGGGCGCATGCGGATGATGCGGCGCCGCAACCAGATGCGGCGGACCCCACCGAGGTAGATGCGGGTGCGGGCCAGCTCCCAGTGCCCGTACTCGGCCTCGTCGGTGAGGCTCTGGCGGATGTCGCTGCGGCTCGCGTCACGCGCGAACGTGAGCGTGCGGTATTCGTACTCGGCCATCTGCACATTCTTGCGCGATCGGGGTAGCGTTTTCCACATGAACGCCGACCCGCGCGCTGCCCTCGAAGCCCTCACACTCGCTTTCGAACGTCACCTCGAGGCGTGCTCAGCGCGTCGCGGTGACGACGACCCCGCCGTCATCGCGGCATCCGACGCCCTGGCCGACGCGTTCGAGACCTACGACGACGCGTTGCTCAACGCGTTCAACGAGATGACGCCGCTCGTCCTGCTCGACGACGACGATTTCGATGATGATGACTTCGACGACGACGATTTCGATGACGACTTCGACGACGAGGACGAGGACGACGATGACCTCGACGATGCTGACGACGAGACGAGCGGCGACGAAAAGCACCGCTCTGCGCGCGGCCGCGGCTGAGGCGAACGCCCCATTGGGCCGAACGCTCGGCCACGGGGGCCGAGCGTTCTGACGACCAAGGCCGCCCGCCGTCAGGCGCCGGCGACCTCGTCGAGCGCCACGACGATCTCGCGCGGCACACTCAGCTCGCCGGCGCGCAGCGCGACACGCAGTTGAGCCGCGGTGCGAGACCCCGCGACGACGGCGTCGATGCCGGGCGCGTGCAACGACCAGGCGAGGGCCAGTTCGGCGGGGTGGACGCCGAGGCCGTCGGCCGCCGTCGCGAGTGATTCGACGACGGCGCGCGTCGTCTCACGTGAGGCTCCGCTCGCCACGAGATCGCCGGAGGCGCGACGCGAATCGGCCGGCGTGCCGTGGCGGTACTTGCCCGTCAGCACGCCGCGCGCGAGCCCGGCGCCCGCGATGACGCCGTAGCCGCGCGCCGCGGCGGCTTCGACGACGTCCGTGGCGTCGGCGCGCAGCAGGTGATGTTCCACAGCGTGCGCGACGAGGTGGACGCCGCGCGCCGCGAGCAGGTGACTGACGTCGACCGCGCGCCAGGCGGGCACGTCACTCAGGCCGACGTCGCTCGCCCGGCCCGTCGTGACGGCCCACTCGAGTGCCGAGGCGACCTCGACGCTCGGGGTGACGCCGTCGTCACCTTCGACGAGCCACAGGTCGACGTGCTCGGTGCCAAGACGCTCCAGCGTCGCATCGAGCGCGGCCATGAGGCCGGCGCGGGAGGTGTCCGGGCCCGGGGCGAAGGGGAGCGCTCCGTGACGGCCGTTGCGCGCGACGAGCTGGTACTCCTCGCGCCGGCGGCCCTCGAGGGCCTCACGCAGCCGCACCTCGGCGGCGCCCGCGTCGACGTCGTTCGTCTCGAACGTGTGCCCGCCGGCAGCGAGGTAGGTGCTCGCCATCTCCTGCGCGCTCTCCACCGTCACGCCGCGGGCCCACCCGGAAACGCCGAGCACGAACGCGCTGACACGCGTCCCGCTGCCGTTGAGCACGCGCGTCGGCACCCGCGGCGCCGCGTCACCGATGTGGCGAACCACCATCACAACCATCCAGACTTCTTGAACGCGCGCCACAGCAGCACGCCGATCGTCGCGAGCACGGCGATCATCAGGTAGTACCCGTAGTAGAACTCGTACCCACCGCCGCGGCCGCCGAAGTGCACGGACGCCTCCAGCTCCGGCACCGAGTGGAAGTTCGTGCCGTAGATGCCGGCGAGCATCGTCGGCACCGTCGCGATGGCGACCCACGCCGAAATCTTGCGCATGTCGTTGTTCTGCTGCACGCCGACCTGCGACAGGTACGCCGACAGCACGTCCGACAGCAACCGATCGTAGGTCTCGATGTGCTCGCTGACGAGTTGCAGGTGATCGAGCACGTCACGGAAGAACGGCGCGAACCCCTCGTCGACGAACGACGACGCGACGAGGCGCCGCGTCGGCTCGATGAGCGGCTGCACAGCCCACCGCGCCTCGAGCAGTTCGCGCTTCAGTTCGTAGATGTCGCTGACGTCCGTCGTCACGCTCGGCGTGAACACCTGATGCTCGATCGCGAGGACGTCGTCGCTCAGCTCCTCGTCGATGGCGAGGTACTTGTCGACGACCGCGTCCATGACCGAGTAGATGACCGCGACGGGGCCCTTCTCCAGCAGCCTCGGGTCGTGCTCCAACGCGGTGCGCACCGTCTCCAGCGGCGTCGGCTCACCGCGCCTGACGGTGACGACGAAGCGGTCGCCGACGAACACCATGAGTTCGCCGGTCTCGACGTCGGACGTCGCCTCGATGTAGCGCAACGTGCGCATGACGAGGAACGCCATGCCGTCGTAGACCTCGAACTTGGGGCGTTGCCCACCGCCGAGAGCGTCCTCGACCGCGAGGGGGTGCAGGCCGAACTCCGTGGCGATGAGCGAGAACTCGCCGGCCGTCGGATCCTTCAACCCGACCCACAGGAAGCCGTCGTCGTGCTCGCGCAGATCGGCGAGCCCGGCGTGCAGGTCGCCGCAGTCGATGCGCTTGCCGCCGCGATAGACGGCCTGGTCGATGATCACCGTCGTATTCTGCGCTACCGCGCTGCCCGCGCCGTGGCGCGACACGGGTCATGGACGGCCGGGCCGGTAGCCTGGCTTCGTGGCCACCATCATCCTGCTGCGGCACGGGCGCACGAGCGCCAACGCCTCCGGCGTCCTCGCCGGTTGGAGCCCCGACGTCCATCTCGACGAGCTGGGGCGCGCCCAGGCCGACGCCGCCGCCGCGGCGATCAGCGCCTGCTGCACGCCTGAGCGCATCGTCGCCTCGCCGCTCGTGCGCTGCCAGGAGACGGCGGACGCCCTGCGCGCGGCGAGCGGCGCCGCTGTCGAGACCGACGACGCCGTCGGCGAGTGCCGCTACGGCGCCTGGACGGGGCGCAAGCTCAGCGACCTCGCCGGCGAGGAGCTGTGGAAGCAGGTGCAGGAACACCCGTCGCAGGTGACGTTCCCGCCGAGCCCGCAGTTCGAGCACGAGTCGATGCTCGCCATGCAGCGACGCGCCGTCGACGCCGTGCGCGCCCTCGCGCGCGAGCTGGACGAACGCAGCAACGACGAGCAGGGCGGTTCGGGCGTGGGCGTCGTCGTCAGCCACGGGGACGTCATCAAGTCGGTGCTGTCGGACGCGCTCGGTCAGCACCTCGACGACTTCCAGCGCATCGTCCTCGCACCCGCGTCGATGAGCGTCATCCGCTTCGTCGGCGATCGCCCCTTCGTCCTCGCGATGAACGTGACCTCCGGTGGCCTCGGCGAGGCCGTCGGTCTGGCGCGCTCGACGAGCGCCGAATCCACCGTCGGTGGCGCCACCGGCGCGACGCAGTAGGCTCACGGACATGTCTGTAGTCGAGTTCAACCAGCCCGCGCGCTTCGTGGCGGGCACCGTCGGTGAGCCGGGCTCTCGCGAGTTCTACCTGCAGGTGCGTGACGCGCGCCGCGTCGAGGGCGTCGCCATCGAGAAGCAGCAGGTGGCTCTGCTCGCCGAGCGCCTCGAAGAGCTGCTCGACGAGGTCGGCGCCGACCGCGACGAGCCGGCCACCGCACCCGACAACGACCCGCTCGAACTGCCCGTCGACCCGCTGTTCCGCGTCGGCAGCATGAGCGTCAGCTGGAATCCGATGGAGCGCGTCTTCGCGCTCGAGTGCCACGACCTCGACGCCGAGATGGACCAGGACGATGACGGCGCCGCGATCACCGCCATCACGGGCCTGCGCGTCGTGCTCGCCCCGCCCGCCGCGCGCGAGTTCACGCGTCGTTCGCTCGCGCTCGTCGCGCAGGGCCGCCGTCCCTGCCCGCTGTGCAACGAGCCGCTCGACCCGCGCGGCCACGTCTGCCCCCGCGCGAACGGGTACCGACGCCGGTGAGCGAGACGCGCGACGTCACCTCCCGACCACTCGAGCTCGGCACGCCCGAACTGAGCGAGCTCGAGTGGCAGATCGAGGGTCGCCTCGTCGACGCCTCCAACGTCGTCGTGCGGTTGATGACGGCGACGGGGGAGCGCGCCGTGTTCAAACCCGTGCGTGGTGAACAACCGTTGCGCGACTTCCGGTCGGGGACGCTCGCGCACCGCGAGGTCGCGACCTACCTCGTCGCCGCCGCGGCCGGCATGCGCTGCGTTCCGGAGACGACGTGGCACGTCGACCCGCAGCTCGGCGAGGGATCCCTGCAGCGCTGGGTCGGACCGCTCGAACCGGCCGAGCAGGACCAGGTGGCGTTGCTCGACGAGGACGAGCTGACTGACGACGTGCACGCGATCGCCGCGTTCGACACCGACGAGGGCCCCCTCGTGCTCGCTCACCACGACGGTGACCCACTACGCGACGTCGCGCTGCTGGACGTGCTGACGAACAACGCCGACCGCAAGGGTTCTCACCTCATCGAGGACACATCGGGCGGGGGAGACATGCAGCTCTACGCCATCGATCACGGCCTGACGTTCCACATCGACGACAAGCTGCGCACCGTCCTGTGGGGCTTCGCCGGTGAACCGTTGAGTGCGGCGCACGACGCGTGCCTCACGGCGCTCCTGGCCGCGCGAGACGGGCTCGGCGCGCAGCTCAGCGCACACCTCGACGATGACGAGGTCGAGGCGTTCTTCGAGCGCGTGGCGGCGCTGCGCACCGCCGGCGTGTTTCCACAGCCGCCGTCCGATCGCTACCCGCTGCCGTGGCCGCCGCTGTAAGAGCCCACGAGGGCCTCGCCGTGACGCGTCCGCCGGGCGGAGGCGTCGGTCGTACCCGTTAGGCTGAGGCGGTGAAATCCTGGTCTCGCCCTGCGCTCAACCCCGTCGCCTCCCCGGCTGGAGCCGACATCGACGTCCGCCTCTTCGACACGGCAGCCGGTGAGATCGTCCCGATCGACCTCGGCGAGCAGGCCGGGCTGTACGTCTGCGGCATCACGCCGTACGACGCGACGCACCTCGGCCACGCGGCCACCTACGTCACCTTCGACATCGCCCAGCGCGTCATGATCGACGCGGGCGCGCAGGTCACCTACGTGCAGAACGTCACCGACGTCGACGACCCACTGCTCGAGCGGGCCGCCCGAGACGGCGTCGACTGGCGTGAGCTCGCGACGAGCGAGATCGAGCTGTTCCACGGCGACATGGAGGCCCTCGGCGTCATCCCGCCGCAGCACTACGTCGGCGTCGTCGAGTCGATGACCTTGCATTCGACCAACGTCGCCCGGCTGCTCGTTCGCGGTCTCGCCTACACCGTCGACGTACCCGCCGCCGAGAACGCGGCTCCCGGCGCGAAGGACGTCTACCTCGACCTCGCGCAGCAGCCGACGTTCGGTTCAGTCTCGCACTGGGACCGTGAGCAGATGTTGGCCGTGTTCGCCGACCGCGGCGGCGACCCCGAGCGTGAGGGCAAGCGCGACGTCTTCGACCCGCTGCTGTGGCGCGCCGAGCGTGAGGGAGAGCCGGCGTGGGACGGCGGCCCCGGCGTCGGACGCGGCCGACCTGGCTGGCACATCGAGTGCACGTCGATCGCGCTCGAGCACCTCGGCAACGGTTTCACGCTGCAGGGCGGCGGCACCGACCTCATCTTCCCGCACCACGAGATGAGCGCCGTGCAGGCCGACGCGCTGACGGGGCAGCCGCCGTTCGCGCACCACTACGCCCACCAGGGCATGGTCGGCTACGACGGCGAGAAGATGAGCAAGAGCAAGGGCAACCTCGTCAAGGTGTCCGTGCTGCGCCGCGAGGGCGTCGACCCGATGGCGATCCGGCTCGTCCTGCTCGACCAGCACTACCGCACCGACTGGGAGTACACCGACGCGCGGCTCGACGCCGCGAAGGAGCGCCTCGCGACGTGGCGACGCGCCATCGAGGCGGATGGCGTCGACGCGACGCCCACGATCGAAGCGGTCCGCCGCGCCCTGCGCAGCGACCTCGACACGCCCGCCGCGCTCGCCGCGATCGACGCCTGGTGTGCAGCCGAGGGCGAAGAAGCCGTCGGCTCCGCGCAGCAGATCCGCGACGTCGTCGACGCCCTGCTCGGGGTCAAGCTGTGACCACGACGATCAGCACGGCCAGCGCCGCGACGATGTTCGTCCTGCTCGAAGGCCCGAGCGACGTCGCAGCCGTCGCGGCCCTCATGGAGCGTGACGGGCTCGCGAGCCCGAACGTCGAACTCGTCAACCTGCAGGGCGCGACGAACGTCGGCCGTGTCCTCGGCGAGATCCGGCAGATCCGATCCGACGCCGACGTCGTCGGGCTCTGCGACGCCGCCGACACCCGCGCGGCCGAGAAGGCGCTCGCCGACGACGGGCTGCCCGTGCTCGACGCGAGCGACCTGCCCGTCTATGGCTTCTTCGTCTGCGAACCCGACCTCGAGGGGGAACTGATCCGCGCGCTCGGCGCGGAGCGTGCGAAGGCCGCCATCGAGGGCGCGGGTCTCGGCAGCAAGTTCGATGCGCTGCGCACGCAGGCCGCGTGGGCCGACGAACCGCTCGCGGATCAGCTGCGCCGGTTCGCGCGCGCCGCGTCCGGTCGCAAGGAGAACGCGGCCGCTGTGCTGGCCGCGGCGCTCGGCGCCGACGAGGTGCCCGAGCCGCTCGCGATGCTGCTCGACCGGATCAGGTACGCCTGAGCGCAGCTGCCTCCGGGAGCCCTTCGAGCGCGGTCATGACGTCGACGCATCGAAAGCCCAGCGCGGCTTTGCGCGCGAGGATGGCGGTGTTCGTCTCGGCGCAGTAGGTCTGGGCCCATTGCGTCGCGCTCGCCTGCGGAAGTGACTGCAGGTGCTCGAGATTGACGACCTTGAGCGCCCGCGCGACGCCCGCATGACGGCAGGAACGGTCGACGAGCGTGTCGTCCTGCAACGCCATCTGCGGGGCGTCGCTCGCCAGCAGGATCTGCGTGTACCCGGCCGTCCGGCCGTCGAGCCAGGCGAGGGTGCGCACGAGCAGGTACCCCTCCCTCGGCGTGACGCTCGTCCCCGCGGCGGCGGGCATCGCCGTCACGCTTGCCGGGCAGGGTGAGGCCGCCGAGCGGGACGTCGTCGGCCATCTGAGGGCCGAACCGCGTCGTCGCGCCTGCGAGCGCACCCCGACCGTCACCTCAGCGGGCTCGCCTGCCTCCTGTTCGATGAGTGCGGCGCCGACGATCTCGACACCTCGTCGCGCGACGAATCCGTGCAGCAGGTGCCCCGGTTCGTGCGAAGATGAGGCTCGTCTGCGCCTGCGCGATGCCCGGCATGCCGGTGAGCCGGTCGAGGACGAAGTCGCGCAGGGCGTGGGGCGACTCGGCGCACACATGGATGAGGAAGTCGTTCTCACCCGCCACGTGGTAGGCGGCGATGACGCCGGGGACGGTGACGATCGCTGCGCGGAAGGCGTCCATCTGCTCACGTCGATGCCCGGCGAACCGGACGGCGACCATCGCCTCCATGGCGCGCCCCAGCCGGGCGAGGTCGACGTCCGCGTGGACACCGGCGAGAACGCCCTGCTCGCGCAGCGTGCGCACGCGGATGCTGCACGTCGACTCGGGCAGGCCGATGCGGCGCGCCAGCTCGGCGTTCGGCATGCGTCCCTCTGCGAGGAGCAGTTCGACGATGCGACGGTCGGTGGCGTCGGGTTGCCACGATGGCCGGTAGCGGGTGCGACGATTCCCCCGTTCGGCGGGGGAGCGCGGTGCACTACTCGAAGGTTTCACCGTGTGCTCGCTTCGTCGTGAGGTTTCTTCAGCCAGATGGACAGCGGATGCTGTGTCCTTCCATTCTTCCTGTGTGACAGATCACATGAAATCACTCGCCACCGCCGCCGTCCACGCCGGGCGTGACGACCTCACCGCCCTCGGTGTGCACGTGCCGAGCCTCGATGCGTCGACGACGTACCCGCTGCCCAGCATCGAGCGCGGCGGCGACTCGTACGAGGTGCTCGCGACGGGCGGGCACCCCGTCGTCGACGGCTCCCTCGTGTACCAGCGCCTGTGGAACCCGAACGTCGACCGGTTCGAGCGCGCCGTCGCGCAGCTCGAGGACGCTGACGAGGCCGTCGCGTTCGCGACCGGCATGGCCGCCATCAGCGCAGTGCTACTCGCGGCCGTCGCGGCGGGCACCCCGCACGTCGTCGCCGTCCGCCCGCTGTACGGCGGCACCGATCACCTGCTCGCACCGGCCTGCTCGGCACACGGGTGACGTGGGCGGGCGTCGACGAGATCGCCGACGCGATCGAGGCCGACACGGGCCTGGTCGTCCTCGAGTCTCCCGGCAACCCGACGCTCGACCTCGTCGACATCGCGGCCGTCGTGCGCGCCGCGGGCGACGTGCCCGTCATGGTCGACAACACGTTCGCCACGCCCGTGCTGCAGCAAACGCTCGCGCTCGGTGCGACGTTGAGCGTGCATTCGGCGACGAAGTTCATGGGTGGTCACGGCGACCTCATGGGCGGCGTCGTCGCGTGTGACGAGGCGTGGGCGTCGCGGCTGCGTCAGGTGCGCGCCATCACGGGGGCGCTGTTGTCGCCCTCGAACGCGTACGGGTTGCACCGTGGGCTGCAGACGCTGCCGATTCGGGTCAAGGCGCAGCAGGAAGGCGCGCGCGCCGTCGCCGAGTGGCTGCTGACGCGCGGCGAGGTGGACGCCGTCATGTGGCCGGGGTTGCCGCAGTTCGACGCCGACGGCGTCGCGGCCCGTCAGATGGCCGGGCCCGGTTCGGTGCTCGCGTTCGGCATGGCCGGCGGTTTTGATGCGGCCGCCGCCGTGACGTCGGCCTGCCGCCTCATCGTGCACGCCGTCTCGCTCGGGGGAGTCGACACGCTCATCCAGCACCCGGCAGCCCTGACGCACCGTCCCGTGGAGGGGGACGCGAAGCCGTCACAGTCGGTGCTGCGCCTGTCCGTGGGCCTCGAAGACCCCGCCGACCTCATCGCCGACCTCAGCCAGGCCTTCGACGCGGTGCATCAGCGCGGTTGAGCGTGTATCGCTACCGGTGGCGGTCACCGCGCTGCGGTGGCCGCCATCGTCCGGGCCGGATGACGCGTGACGCGGCTCAGGTCCTGCACACGCCTGGCGTCAAACCCGATCTCGTCGAGGTCTTCAGCGGCACCCAGCGCCGCCGTCTGCGCGCGATCTGCGCGCGGGCTCATGCGCCGACGCCCCCGCGGGGTTCAGCACGCAGCTCCAGACCCAGCGCGTCGAGGACGGCCGTGAGCTTGTCGAGTCGCACCGTGGCCTTGTTCTGCTCGAGCGAGCGGACGAAGCGTTCGGAGACATCAGCCAGTTCGGCAAGCTCCATCTGGCCGAGGCCGAGGCTGCGCCGCCTCGCTCGCACGTCCTGAACAGGCTCATGCACCCTTCATCGGAACGATCGTGCCGTCAGAGCACTCGTCCTGGGCCGATTCGACCCGAAGCGACACGATCGTTCCGCTTTGAGATTGAACACACTGGTCGCGCCAACACCGGCACGATCCGACGAGGACCCCTGCTGCCGTCGTCGCGAGAAACTCGGCACGATCATGCCGCTCACGCCAGCCGTTCCGACGGCCCGTCAGACCGTGTCGCCCCCAGGGCCCTGCTCCCCGCGGCGGCTGTCGCCGTCCCGCCGGCGCAGGAATTGCTCGAACTGTTCGGCGATGGCGTCACCGGAGGCCTCTGGCAGTTCGGTGACGTCCATCGAGTGCTCGAGCGTGTCGACGTAGGAGGTCATGTCGCCGTCCTGCGCGACGAGTTCGCTGACGCCACGCTCCCAGGCCCGCGCCTGCTCCTCGAGATCGCCCTCGGGCAGCGCGACGTCGAGCAGTCTCGACAACCCCTGCACCATCGTCCACGTCACCTTCGGCTGCGGGCTGCCCAGTGCGTACTGCGGCATGACGACCCACTGCGCGATCGTCGTCACCTCCGATCGCCCGAGCGCGTCGATGAGAATGCCGACGATGCCCGCCGGGCCGACGTACGTCGGCGTCTTCGCGTCATACGCCTCACGCGTCGCCGGCTGCGGCGACGTCAGCGTGACAGGCAGCGGCCGCGTGTGCGGCGTGTCCCCACCGAGCGCACCGCACACGACGACGCGCGCCGGCTCGCTCGCATGGATGGCGTCGAGCAGTTCGGCGAGAAACGCCTTCCACCGGAACGACGGCTCGATGCCCTTGACGATGAGCACGTCGCCCACGGCTTCGAGTCGCGTGTGGAAGATCTCCGTCGTGCGCCAGATGACGCGGCGCTCGCCGTCGACGACGTCGATGCGCGGTTGGTTGACCTGGAAGTCGTAGTAGTCCTCCGGGTCGACGTCGGCCCACAGGCGCGCGCCGGTGGCCTTGACGAGGTGATCCATCGCGTCGAACGCGGCGCCGGTGACGTCGTTCCAGCCCTGGAAGGCGACGAGGACGGTCGGTGGGGTCGACGTGGTGAGGTCGAAGTGACGACGCACAGCGTGTCTCCTTCTGCAGGTCGTGAGAGTGGATCGGGCGCGCGGCGACGATGCGGCGAGGGCCTGACATTCCAGTATGCGGCCAACGGCGTGCACGCTCCAAGGCGGGGCGACGCCGCTCGATAGCATGATGCGACATCCACCCGCCCTCGAAGGGACGTCACGTGAGCAGCCGCTCCAAGGCAACCGACCCGACCACGACCGACCACGACGCCCGCCGCGACGCAGGCGGGGATCGCAGCGAGGAGCTGGCCGCGCTCATGCGTGAGCGAATCCTCGTCATGGACGGCGCGATGGGCACGATGATCCAGCGGCACGGGTTGAGTGAGGACGACTACCGCGGTGAGCGATTCGCCGACTGGCCGAGCGACCTCAAGGGCAACAACGACCTGCTGTCACTGACGCAGCCCGACATCATCGAGGGCATCCACCGCGAGTACCTCGAGGCCGGCGCTGACATCGTCGAGACGAACACGTTCAACGCGCAGCGCATCTCATTGGCTGATTACGACATGTCCGAGTTCGCGTACGAATTCAACGTCGAATCCGCGAAACTCGCTCGCACTGCTGCCGATTCGGTGACCACCGGGGCGCGTCCGAGGTTCGTGGCCGGCGCGATCGGCCCGACGAACCGCACGGCGTCGATCTCACCGGACGTCAACGACCCGGGCGCGCGCAACGTCAGCTTCGACGACCTCGTCGGCGCCTACCTCGAGCAGGCCCGCGGCCTGGCCGACGGCGGCGTCGACCTCATGCTCATCGAGACGATCTTTGACACGCTCAACGCGAAGGCCGCGATCTTCGCGCTGGAGCAGCTGTTCGAGGAACGCGGGCGGCGCTGGCCCGTCATCATCTCCGGCACGATCACCGACGCCTCCGGCCGCACCCTGTCGGGGCAGACGGGCGAGGCGTTCTGGAACTCGGTGCGTCACGCGCGCCCGCTCGCCGTCGGACTCAACTGCGCGCTCGGCGCCGACGAGATGCGCCCCTACGTCGCCGACCTCTCGCGCATCGCCGACTGTTTCGTCTCCTGCTACCCGAACGCCGGCCTGCCCAACGCGTTCGGCGAGTACGACGAGACACCCGAGGCGATGACGCAGACCGTCGCCGCATTCGCGGGCGACGGCCTCGTCAACCTCGTCGGCGGATGCTGCGGCACCTCGCCCGATCACATCGGGGCGATCGCCGACGCGGTCGCCGCCACGGCCCCGCGCAGCGTGCCCGACGTCGCGCCCGCCCTGCGCCTGTCCGGGCTCGAGCCGTTCACCGTCGACGAGGATTCGCTGTTCGTCAACGTCGGTGAGCGCACGAACATCACCGGTTCGGCGCGCTTCCGCAAGCTCATCAAGGACGGCGACTACGCGACGGCGCTGTCCGTCGCCCGTCAGCAGGTCGAGAACGGCGCGCAGATCATCGACGTCAACATGGACGAGGGCATGATCGACGGCGTCGCCGCGATGGATCGCTTCTGCAAGCTCATCGCCTCCGAACCCGACATCTGCCGCGTCCCGGTCATGGTCGACTCCTCGAAGTGGGAGGTCATCGAGGCCGGGCTGAAGTGCATCCAGGGCAAGTCGATCGTCAACTCGATCTCGATGAAGGAGGGCGTCGAACCGTTCATCGAGCACGCCCGGCTGTGCAAGCGCTACGGCGCGGCGATCGTCGTCATGGCGTTCGACGAGGACGGCCAGGCCGACACCCTCGAGCGGCGCAAGACGATCACGAAGCGGGCCTACGACATCCTCACCGGCCCCGACGTCGACTTCCCGGCCGAGGACATCATCTTCGACCCGAACATCTTCGCGATCGGCACGGGCATCGAGGAGCACGCCAACTACGGCGTCGACTTCATCGAGGGCACGCGATGGATCAAGGCGAACCTGCCCGGCGCCCTCGTCAGCGGTGGCGTGTCGAACGTGTCGTTCAGCTTCCGCGGCAACAACCCGGTGCGCGAGGCGATCCACGCCGTCTTCCTCTACCACGCGGTCGCCGCGGGGATGGACATGGGCATCGTCAACGCCGGCGCGCTCGTCGTCTACGACGAGATCGACCCCGAACTGCGCGAGCTGATCGAGGACGTCGTCCTCAACCGGCGCGCCGACGCGACCGAGCGGCTGCTCGAGGCCGCCGAACAGTACAACTCGAGCGGTGAGCAGGCGGAAGCGAAGACGGAACAGTGGCGCGAACTGCCGGTGCGCGAACGCATCACGCATGCGCTCGTCAAGGGCATCGACGACCACGTCGAAGCCGACACCGAGCAGATGCGCGCCGAGCTGGAGGCCGAGGGCAAGCGTCCGCTCGAGGTGATCGAGGGCCCGCTCATGGACGGCATGGGCGTCGTCGGTGACCTGTTCGGCGCCGGCAAGATGTTCCTGCCGCAGGTCGTGAAGTCGGCGCGCGTCATGAAGAAGGCCGTCGCCTACCTCATCCCGTTCATCGAGGCGGAGAAGGAAGCGAGCGGCGTCACGAGCAAGCAGACGAACGGCACCGTCGTGCTCGCCACCGTCAAGGGCGACGTGCACGACATCGGCAAGAACATCGTCGGCGTCGTGCTGCAGTGCAACAACTACGAGGTGATCGACCTCGGCGTCATGGTCGCTCCGCAGAAGATCCTCGACGCTGCGCGCGAGCACGACGCCGACATCATCGGGCTGTCGGGCCTCATCACGCCGTCGCTCGACGAGATGGTGCACCTGGCCTCTGAGATGCAGCGTCAGGGCTTCACTCAGCCGCTGCTCATCGGCGGCGCGACGACGTCGCGTGCGCACACGGCCGTCAAGATCGACGGGCGCTACGACGAGCCCGTCGTGTGGGTGAAGGACGCCTCGCGCTCGGTTCCGGTCGTCGCTGCGCTGTTGTCGACGGGGGAGCGACGCGAGGCGTTGCTCGCCGACGTCGTCGCCGACTACGACGCGTTGCGCGCCCGACACGCGGCCAAGCGCGACGAGCGTCCGTTGCTGACGCTCGACGAGGCGCGGGCCAACGTCACCGAGATGGACTGGGCTGCAGGCGTTCCCGACGCTCCGGCCCTTGCCGTCGACGGCGCCCCCGTGACGAGGGTGTTCACCGACTACCCGGTGAGCGAGCTGCGTGAGTACATCGACTGGCAGCCGTTCTTCGCCGCCTGGGAGATGAAGGGGCGCTTCCCCGACATCCTGAGCAACCCCGCGCAGGGCGAGGCGGCGCGCAAGCTGTACGACGACGCGCAGACGATGCTCGACCGCATCAGTGACGAGGGCTGGTTGCACCCGGCGGGTGTCATCGGGTTCTGGCCGGCGCAGGCCGACGGTGACGACACCGTGCTGTTCGGCGACGCGTCGCGTTCGGCCGAGGTGGCGCGCCTGCACCACCTGCGTCAGCAGGGCACGCACCGTGACGGCGTGCCGAACCGCTCGCTCGCCGACTTCGTCGCCCCTACGGGTGCGGCCGACGACTGGGTCGGTGCGTTCGCCGTGACGGCTGGGACGGAGCTGCCGGAGCGGATCCGCGCGTTCAAGGACGACCTCGACGACTACTCGGCGATCCTGCTGGAGGCCCTCGCCGACCGCCTCGCGGAGGCGTTCGCCGAGCGGCTGCACGAGCGTGTGCGTCGCGAGTTCTGGGGTTACGAGGCGGGGGAGAAGCTGTCGAACGACGAACTCATCAGGGAGCGCTACCAGGGCATCCGTCCCGCGCCCGGCTACCCGGCGTGCCCCGAGCACACCGAGAAGGACACGCTGTTCGACCTGCTCGACGTGACCGCGTCGATCGGGGTCGAACTGACCGAGTCGCGGGCGATGTGGCCCGGCGCGTCCGTGAGCGGGTGGTACTTCGCGCATCCGCAGGCGCAGTATTTCGTCGTCGGGCGGATCGGGCGCGATCAGGTCGCCGACTACGCTGAGCGCAAGGGATGGACGATGGCCGAGGCCGAGCGCCACCTGGCCCCCAACCTCGGATACGACCCGGAGGACTGACGCGTGAACCCGACGCCGCACCTGAACCATCTCGACGCCCACCTCGACGCGCTCGACGCATCGAGATCCATGGGCGCGGCGCATGGTTCGCATGCCCCCCGCGCGATCCTGTGGGACATGGACGGCACCGTCATCGACACCGAGCCGTACTGGATGGAGGCCGAGCGCGGCCTGATCGAGTCGTACGGGGCGTCGTGGAGCGAGGAGCAGGCGTTCCAGCTCGTCGGCAACGCGCTGCCCGTCACGGGTCGGATGATCAAGGATCAGACGGGTATTCCGTTGACGCCGGACGAGATCGTCGACATCCTGCTCGAGCAGGTCATCGAGAAGCTGAAGCAGCACGTGCCGTGGCGCCCCGGCGCGCAGGAGCTGCTGCTCGCCGCCCACGAGGCGGGGATGCCGTGCGCGCTCGTCACGATGTCGTACGAGTCGTTCGCGCGGGTGCTCGTCGACGCGCTGCCGGCCGGGACGTTCGAGGTCGTCGTCACCGGTGACATGGTGAGCGCGGGCAAACCGGACCCGGAGGCGTACGTGCGGGCCGCGGCAGAGCTGGGCCTGCGCCCGGATCAGTGCGTCGCGATCGAGGATTCGGCGACGGGCGTGCGCTCGGCCGTCGCGGCCGGCGTCCCCACGCTCGCCGTGCCGCATCTCGTCGAGATTCCGCAGCTCGACGGTCTCGTCGTCGTCCCCGACCTCGCCACCGTCAGCCTCGACGACCTGCCGCGTCTGGCGGAGCAAGCTCGCGCGACGCGCTGATGCTCGAGCCGGCCCGGCAGGCCGTGGCACCGGCGAATGTGACCGAAAATCGCAGATGGGTACGCCGTTCGCGAATGTGGACGTAGATCGCAGATGGGGCGGAGACAGGAGTCGGTGAGGGGCGGAGTCGAGTTGCTCCACCCCTCACCGTTGCGAACCCGTCAGTCCTGGGGCGTGGGGGTTGCCAGGGCGTGGGCGGTGTCGGGTTCGACGTAGACGCTGCGCCCGAGCTCGACGAACGTCTTCGACATCTGCTGCATGCCCTCGCGCGCCTCGCTCTCGCTGACGACGCGCTGCTGGGCGCCGGCGTCGCCGAAGCGGTCGCGCACGTCCTGGCTGATGCGCATCGAGCAGAACTTCGGCCCGCACATCGAGCAGAAGTGTGCTGTCTTCGCGGCCTCGGCGGGCAGCGATTCGTCGTGGAACTCGCGCGCGGTGTCGGGGTCGAGCGACAGGTTGAACTGGTCGTTCCAACGGAACTCGAAGCGCGCCTTGCTCAACGCGTCGTCCCACGCTCGCGCGCCGGGGTGGCGCTTCGCGACGTCCGCGGCGTGCGCCGCGAGCTTGTACGTGATGACGCCGGTCTTGACGTCATCACGGTTCGGCAGGCCGAGGTGCTCCTTCGGCGTGACGTAGCACAGCATCGCGGTGCCACCCATCGCGATCGTCGTCGCGCCGATGGCGGAAGTGATGTGGTCGTAGCCGGGTGCGACGTCGGTGACGAGCGGGCCGAGCGTGTAGAACGGCGCGCCGTCACACCACTCCTGCTGCAGGCGCACGTTCTCCTCGACGAGGTCGAGCGGCACGTGCCCGGGGCCCTCGACCATGACCTGGACGTCGAACTGCCATGCCCGCTTCGTCAGCTCGGCGAGGGTGCGCAGCTCGGAAAGCTGCGCCTCGTCGTTGGCGTCGGCGGTGCAGCCAGGGCGCAGGCCGTCACCGAGGGAGAAGGCGACGTCGTAGCGGGCGAAGATCTCGCACAGCTCGTCGAAGTGGGTGTAGAGGAAGTTCTCCTCGTGGTGCGCGAGACACCAGCCGGCCATGATCGAGCCACCGCGGCTGACGATGCCCGTGATGCGCTCGGCCGTCATCGGCACGTAGCGCAGCAGCACGCCGGCGTGGATCGTCATGTAGTCGACGCCCTGCTCGCACTGCTCGATGACGGTGTCGCGGAAGATCTCCCACGTCAGCTTGTCGGCCTCACCGTTGACCTTCTCGAGGGCCTGGTAGATCGGCACGGTGCCGATCGGGACGGGGGAGTTGCGGATGATCCACTCGCGCGTCGTGTGGATGTCGTCACCGGTCGACAGGTCCATGACGGTGTCGGCGCCCCACGTCGTCGCCCACGTCAGCTTGTCGACCTCCTCGGCGATCGACGACGTCACGGCCGAGTTTCCGATGTTCGCGTTGACCTTGACGAGGAAGCGACGCCCGATGATCATCGGCTCGCTCTCCGGATGGTTGACGTTGGCGGGGATGATCGCGCGTCCCGCGGCGACCTCGTCGCACACGAGTTCGACGGCGCAGTTCTCGCGGGCGGCGACGAATCGCATCTCGGGGGTGATCAATCCCTTGCGGGCGTAGTGCATCTGGGTGACGACGGCACCGTCCTTGGAGCGCAGCGGTGCGCGACGTTCGCCGCGCCACTCGTGGCTCGCCTCGCCGCGTCGGACGGCCGAGCGGCCGTCGTCGAGCAGGGTGCGTTCGCGGCCGGCGTAGGTCTCGACGTCGTCGCGCTCGGCGATCCACTCGGCGCGCAGCGGCGGCAGTCCGACCTCGGGGTCACTGCCCGGGCCGGAGGTGTCGTACAGCTCGACGGGGGCGTTGGCCGCGCCGGTGCCGGGGGAGTTGTCGAGGATGACCTCGGTGTAGGGCACGCGCAGGCCGTCCGCGTCGCGGTACTGCTTGCGGCGAGCGTCCGATCCGTCAGCGGGGGTGGTTGCGCGCGTCTGAACGGGGGCCGACGCCGGCGACGTGGCTGCTCGGTCGGTGGAGGCCGCGAGGTCGCGGGAGTTGAACGTCGTCATGATGGTGCCTCCTTCGGATCGGACGAAGGCACGGCAAGACCCCACGCAGCAGGCGTCGACGAACGTCGGCACCGAACGGAGGATGAGCGACCATGAGGTCTCCTTGGCTGCCTGCGCCGGCATGATCCGGGTCAGGTCGGGTAGCGGTCGGAGCAGTATCAGCTCCCTCTCAGCCCTGTTCTCAGGACTCCCACGAAGGACGCTTCCGACTATGGCACATCCCCGCAGACGAACGTGACGGAGGGGTCCGTCAGGTTCGTGACGAACCTGACGGACCCCTCCGGTCACGAGTCGTGCTCAGCGGCGCAACATCTCTTCCATCGTCGGCACCGCGACGAACGGATCGCGCGCCCGATTGCGCGTCTCGGCAAGCGTACGAACCGATTTCGACGATGTTCTCGGCGCTTCCCCATCCTTGGACACGCGCGCGTCAGAACCGCCGTTCACCGCCACGTCTGCTCCGCCGAGCACGCGCTCTAGCTGCTGCGTCAACTCACCGGCGGCCTCGCTCGCCCGCGCTTCCAGGCCTCGCCCGGCCCAGTCGTCGGGCGCGGCGTAGACCGCCGTCGGCATGACGAGCGCCTTCATGTACGCGAACAGCGGTCGCAAGGCGGTGTCCGTCACCAGTGAGTGTCGGGCGGAACCGCCCGTCGCGCCGACGATGACGGGCACGCCGCTCAGCACGCCGCCCGCAGTCGCATCCCAGAACGACTTGAACAAGCCCGTGAAGCTCGCCTTGTACGTCGGCGTCACCGCGACCACGGCGTCGGCCGCGCCCAGCACCTCGTAGGCGTCCGCGAGCGCCGGGGGAGCGAACCCCGTCAACGACGCCGTCGTGATGTCGTGCGCCAGCGCCCGCAGGTCGATCCGCTCGACGACGACCTCGCTGCCCTGCTCCCGCGCACTCTCGACAACCGCGTCGCTCAGCAGCTGGGCGAGACGATGCGTCGACGATTCCTCACTCAACCCGCCGCTGATCACGGCGAGGCGTGCCGTCCAGTTCATCATCGTGTTCTCCTTCGTCTCGTTGCTCTGAGTTTGGGCGTAACGCCGCCGCCGGCGTCGCCCGCCCGGCCCGGTCAGCCGAGTTGTCGACGAACCGGGCTGATGCTCAACGGTCTTCGGCGCGCGTTCCCGTCACGTCGTCGGTCTTCGGAGCACGCGGCACACCTGTCTCGACGCCGCCCATCTGACCGGCGTCAGCCGAGGGCGTGTCGGTCGTCTGGGCAGCGCGCGCAGCGAGCAGGCTGGCATGCGTCGGGGCGTCAGGTACGCCGGCGGCGCGTCGGACGTCCATCTCGGCGCGCAGCTGCGGCACGACCTTCGTGCCGAGCAGCTCGATCTGGTGCATGACCTCGGCGTGCGGCAACCCGGCGTGGTCGATGAGGAACAGCTGACGCTGGTAGTCACCGACGTAGTCGCGGAAGCCGAGCGTGGCCTCGACGACCTCGTCCGGCGTGCCGACCGTCAGCGGCGTCTGACGCGTGTAGTCCTCCAACGAACCTGCCCCGCCGTAGACCGGCGCGTGATCGAAGTAGGGGCGGAACGTCTCCATCGCCTTCGCCTTCGACTCGGCCATGAACACCTGCCCACCGAGGCCGACGATCGCGTCCTGCGCCCGGCCGTGACCGTAGTGCTCGAAGCGCTCCCGGTAGAACTGCACCATCTGCGCAGCGTGCTGCGGCGGCCAGAAGATGTGGTTGTGGAAGAAACCGTCACCGTAGTAGGCGGCCTGCTCCGCGATCTCGGGGCTGCGGATCGAGCCGTGCCAGACGAACGGCGCGATGTCGTCGAGCGGGCGCGGCGTCGAGGTGAAACCCTGCAGCGGTGTGCGGAACTTGCCCTCCCACGTCACGTTCTCCTCGTTCCACAGGCGGCGAAGCAGCGCGTAGTTCTCGATGGCGAGCGGGATGCCGTCGCGGATGTCCTTGCCGAACCACGGGTAGACCGGGCCGGTGTTGCCGCGCCCCAGCATGAGGTCGACGCGGCCGCCGGCGAGATGCTGCGCGTAGGCGTAGTCCTCGGCGATGCGCACCGGGTCCGTCGTCGTGATGAGCGTCGTCGACGTCGACAGGATGATGTTCTTCGTCACCACCGCGAGGTTCGCCATCAGCACGGCCGGGTTGGCCGGTGCGACGAACGGCGGGTTGTGGTGCTGGCCCGTGGCGAAGACGTCGAGGCCCACCTCGTCGGCGAGCTTCGCCATCTCGACGGTGTTCGCGATGCGCTCGTGCTCGCTGACGGTGCGCCCTGTCGTCGGGTTCGTCGTGACGTCACCGACGGTGAAGATGCCGAACTGCATGAGGGCCTCCCTTGATCCATGCATTCATGTAGTTGAAAATGCAACTACTTGCGGAACGGGACGGCGCGGCCGGTTATTCCAGCTGCGCCCCCGGTGACCCTGGCCCTGCGCGGCCCAACCGCGACTCCCGTACCCATCTGCGATTTTCGTCCACATTCGATGGACGTTGGTGAATGAGCGGTTGTCGTCAGCCTCGTCGCGGGGGCGGGCGCAGTGCAGGAGGCGATAGATGCCCGCAACGCGTCACTCGGACGGTGGTTGCCGCTTCGACGACCGGCCCGAACGGTCATCCTTCAGTCGTCATCGACGTCTCCGAGGTCGCCGGTGGTGCGGGGATCGAGCGCGAGACGCGCCGCGTGTTCGGGCAGCGGCGGGGGAGTGCCGCCCCATTCCGGGCAGAGCGCCTTGTGATCGCACCACGAGCACAAGCGCGACTTCTTGGGCCGCCAGTCACCCGTCTGAGCACAGCGCTCGATCGCGCGCCACAGCGCCTTGAGCTTGCGTTCGAGCGCGAGCAGGTCGGCCTCGTCGGGTTGATAACGCAGGAACTGACTGTTGCCCAGGTAGACGAGTTGCAGCATGAGCGGCATGACGCCCCGCGTGCGCCAGATGACGAGCGCGTAGAACTTCATCTGGAACAACGCCTTGCCCTCGAACAGCTCCGACGGCGACCGTCCCGTCTTGTAGTCGACGACGCGGATCTGCCCGCCGGAAGCGACGTCGAGGCGGTCGATGTACCCGCGCAGCGTGAGCCCGTCGAGGTCGGCCTCGACGTAGAGCTCGCGCTCGGCGGGTTCGAGGAACTGCGGGTTCTCCATCGCGAACCACTTCTCGACGAGCTTCTCCGCATCACGCAGCCACGTCGCGAGATCGTGCGGTGTGCTGCCCGCGAGTTCGGCCAGCTCCGGTTCGTCGGTGAGCATGTCCTCCCAGGCATGGGGGACGAGGTCGAGCGCCCGCTCGAGCGTGCGCTTCGGGGCGTCGACGTCGAAGATGCGCTCGAGCACCGAATGGACGAGCGTCCCCCGCGACGCTGCCGCACTCGGCGACTCCGGCAGCTTGTCGATGACGCGGAAGCGATAGAGCAGGGGGCACTGCATGAAGTCGGAGGCGCGCGACGGAGACAACGAAGCGGGCATCCGAGGAGTCTAAGGCCCACATAGTCTTGGGGCATGCCCGAGCCAACACCCGGCCTCAAGATCGCCTCGCTGCGCGGCGTGCCCGTCTACATCGGACGCACGTGGCCGATCATCGCCGTCATCATCGTCGCGATCTTCGGCCCGCAGGTCGCCTCGCTGCACCCCGAATGGGGTTTCGGCGCGTACGTCGTCGGCATCGGGTACGCGTTGTTGCTGCTGCTCAGCGTGCTCGTCCACGAGGCGGCGCACGCCCTCGTCGCACAGGCTTGCCACTACCGCGTCACGCACATCGTCGCCGACCTCATGGGCGGCCACACGAGCTACGACACCCCCGACGCGACGCCCGGACGCAGCGCGCTCGTCGCCGCCGTCGGGCCGCTGTCGAACGCGGTGCTCGCGGTGATCGGCTTCCTCGGCCACCGCGCGAGTGACGGCGACGGCGCCGTGCCGCTGCTGCTCGGGGCGTTCGCGTGGAGCAACGCGTTCGTCGCGGCGTTCAACGCGTTGCCCGGTCTGCCGCTCGATGGTGGGTTCCTCGTCGACGCGCTCGTGTGGAAGCTGACGGGCAACCGCGCCACGGGCATGAAGGCCGCCGGCTGGTGCGGACGCGTCGTCGCCATCGGCGTGGCCGCGTGGGCCGTGCTCGGGTTCGTACGCGCGCCCGGCTCGTTGTGGAGCCTCGTGTGGCTGCTGTTCATCGCCTCGTTCCTCTGGCGCGGCGCGAGCGTCGCCGTCAACGTCGGCATCAACCGCGAGTTCCTCGGCGGCATCCGAGTCGCCGACGTCATGCGCCCCGCCGTCGCCGTCCCCGCGAGCACGCCCGTCGCGGCGCTGCCGGAGACGGGCGACACGATCGTCCTCATCGACGCAGACGGCGCCGCGAGCGCCCTCGTCGCGCCCGGTGCGCACGTGCGGGTGCCCGTGGATCAGCGCCCGCACGTGCCCGCGAGCGCCCTCGGCGAGGCCCTGCTGCCGCATGCGGGCGCCGTCATCTCCTCACCGCAGGACGACGTGATGGCGATCCTGCCCGCGTTCGAGGGCGATCCGACGCCGGGTGTCGTCACCGTCAGCATGCCGGTGGAAGGGCAGCCCGCAGCTGCCGACGACCCGGTCGCGCTGCGACTGGTCGGCATCGCGACGCTCGCCGACCTCGAGCGTGCGATGCAGCGTCACGCACACGAGAGCGGCACCATGCCGCGGGGCGCCTAGACTTGCTCCCCATGAGCGAGAGCGATCAGACCCCCGCCCCGTCGACCGGCGCCGAGTACCGCCGCGGCCCCTTCCGGGAGGGCGAGCGCATCCAGCTCACCGACCCCAAGGGGCGCATGCACACGATCACGCTGACGCCCGGCAAGCAGTTCCACACCCACCGCGGTCACATCAAGCATGACGACCTCATCGGTTCGCACGATGCGGTGACGGTGACGAACACGGCGGGCGTCGAGTACCTCGCGGTGCGTCCGCTGCTGAGCGACTACGTCATGTCGATGCCGCGCGGCGCGGCCGTCGTCTATCCGAAGGACGCCGGGCAGATCGTCACGATGGCCGACATCTTCCCCGGCGCACGCGTCGTCGAAGCGGGCGTCGGTTCGGGCGCGTTGTCGATGTCGCTGCTGCGCGCCGTCGGTGAGGACGGGCGCCTGTACTCGTTCGAGCGTCGCGAGGACTTCGCCGCCATCGCCGCGGGCAACGCGCGCGAGTTCTTCGGCGTCGACCACCCGGCGTGGAGCATCACCGTCGGCGACCTGGTCGAGGCGCTGCCGCAGACCGTCGAGTCGGGCACGATCGACCGCGTCGTGCTCGACATGCTCGCGCCCTGGGAGTGCCTCGACGTCGTCCACGAGGCGCTCGCGCCCGGCGGCGTGCTCATCTGTTACGTCGCGACGGCGACACAGTTGTCGCGCGTCGCCGAGGCCGCGCGCGATCACGGCGGCTTCACCGAGCCGAACGCGTGGGAGAGCCTCGTGCGCGGCTGGCACCTCGAAGGCCTTGCCGTGCGCCCCGAGCACCGCATGCACGCCCACACCGGCTTCCTCATCTCCACGCGCCGCCTCGCCGACGGCGTCGCCGCGCCGCTCGTCAAGCGCCGCCCTGCCAAGGGTGCCTACGGTGACGACGGCGCTCCCGCCAGCGCCCCGGAGCCCACGCCCGACGACGCGTGGACACCCGAAGCCGTCGGCGAACGCCCCGTCTCCGACAAGAAGATGCGCAAGCTCGTGCGCTCGTTCGAGAACACCCCGACGGCACAGGCGCTCGCAGGCGATGACATCGCACGCGCCCCTGAGTCGGCGGCGCCAGCGGGCTCTGACGACGCTTCGGTGGCGCAGGCGAGCGCCGGCTCGGCCGCCGATGCGGAGACGTCCGTCGCTGCTGAACCGGACGCTGCAGCAGAGAACGCCGAGGCGCCCGTCGCAACCGATCAGGACTGACGCGAGGGTCGTCTCAGACGTCGTCATCGAGGCACGAGCCAGCCATCAGCGCCTCGTCGAACGAGCACGATCCACACGGGTCGTGCTCTTTCGTCGTCGCGGGTGTGCGCAGGTCGATAGGGTGGAACGAGTGGCTGCTCGGGCCGCGCTTCGGTGCGCACGAGAAGCCGGACGGCTCTGACGAGCACCCCGAAGGCGAAGGAAACGGTGATGAGCGGCCCGAAGTTCGACCCGACGGACCGGACGTCGTCCTCGAACGACATGTCATCAGGCGCGACGTCGCCCGCCGACGTCCTGCGGCTGCGTTCGCAGTTGACGACGGTGTCGTCGCAGAACGAGCGTCTCGTGCGCACGCTCAAGGATGCGCGCGACCAGATCGCGTCGATGAAGGGTGAGATCGAACGTCTCGCGCAGCCGCCGAACAACTACGCCACCGTCATCGCCGCGCATGACGACGGCAGCGCCGACATCTTCTACATGGGCCGCAAGATGCTCGTGTCGTTCTCGCCCGCGATCACGATCGAGGAGCTCGTGCCCGGCCAGGAGGTCATGGTCAACGAGGCCATGAACATCGTCAGGGTCGTCGGGTTCGAGCGCGCAGGCGAGACCGTCACGCTCAAGGAGACGCTCGAGGACGGCCGCCTGCTCGTCGCGACGGGCAACGACGAGGAACGTGTCGTCCGTACCGCCGGGCCGCTCGCGGACGTGACGGTGCGTCCCGGCGACACGCTGCTCATGGAGGCCAAGAGCGGTTTCGTGCTCGAACGGCTGACGCGCGCAGAGGTCTCCGACCTCGGGCTCGAGGAGGTGCCCGACATCGACTACTCCGACATCGGGGGTCTCGCCGGGCAGATCGAGACGATCCGCGACTCCGTCGAGTTGCCGTTCCTGCACGCCGATCTGTACGCCGAGCACCACCTGCGTCCACCGAAGGGCGTGCTGCTCTATGGCCCGCCTGGGTGTGGAAAGACGTTGGTGGCCAAGGCGGTTGCCGCGTCGCTCGCGAAGCAGGTCGCGGCGAAGCAGGGCAACTCGGATGCGACGAGCTACTTCCTCAACATCAAGGGCCCGGAGCTGCTCAACAAGTACGTCGGCGAGACGGAGCGTCACATCCGCGTGCTGTTCCAGCGCGCGCGTGAGGTCGCGAGTTCGGGCACGCCCGTCGTCGTGTTCTTCGACGAGATGGAGTCACTGTTCCGCATCCGTGGCGCCGGCGTCAGTTCGGACGTCGAGACGACGATCGTGCCGCAGCTGCTCGCCGAGATCGACGGCGTCGAGAGCCTCGAGAACGTCATCGTCATCGGCGCGAGCAACCGCGAGGACATGATCGACCCGGCCGTCCTGCGCCCGGGGCGCCTCGACGTCAAGATCCGCATCGAACGCCCCGACGAGGTCGCCGGGCGCGACATCTTCGGCAAGTATCTGACGCCGGCCCTGCCGTTCCACGCCGACGAGATCGCCGCGTACGACGGCGATCCGTCGAAGGTTGCGGCGTCGCTCATCGACATCGCTGCGGGGGAGTTGTATGCCCGCGACGACGCGCACGCCTACCTCGAGGCGACGTACGCGGACGGTTCGCGCGAGGTGCTGTACTTCGCCGACTTCGCGAGCGGAGCGATGATCCAGAACATCGTCGACCGCGCGAAGAAGGCCGCGATCAAGGCCCTCATTACCTCCGGCGAGCGCGGTATTCGCGCGGAGCACGTGCGTCAGGCGTGCCGTGACGAGTTCCGCGAGAACGAGGATCTGCCCGGCACGAGCAACCCCGACGACTGGGCCCGCGTGTCCGGTCGCCGCGGTGAGCGCATCGTCAACATCCGCACGCTCGCGGACAAGAACTGACTCACGCGTCGCCACGGGTCAGTCCCGCAGCACCTCGACGAGCCGCGCGACGCCGCGTTCCAGTTCGGCTTCGTCGGGCGCCATGCGGGCGAGGGCGCGAGGTGCCGCATCGCTGCGGCGATTCCCGAACGGGGAGCCGGATCAAGCGCGACGACGTTCCAGCACGCGCGCGACGAGACGCCAGCCGAGCATGCACGCGCCGTTGAACGCCAGCGCGACGATGACGAACGCGACGGCCGTGCCGTGCCCGGAGACCTGACGCAGGATCATTCCGACGACGACCGTCGTCAGCCACACGATCACTCCCGACGTCAGCGAGCGCCCCGGCAATCGCTTCATGACGACGAGGACGATCCACCCGACGATCGCTCCCACGACGAACGGCCACGCCGTCGTCACGATGCCGGTGAGGGCGTCGGCCTCGCCGTGGTTGCGCCGTCCGACGGCGGCGAAGACGAGGACGACGAGCAGGTCGAGAAGCGGCGCGAGAGCAAGCATGACCCCACCGTATCCGCCGATCTTGCCCGGGTTTCGCAGCGCAGACGCCGCGGAACCCGGACAACATCGACTATATTTATTGTCAATTCAATAGTCGTCGCCCGAGGAGCTTCGTGCCCAGCCGTCACTCACCCGCCCACGCCGAGCCCTCGGCCCGCTCCGGTGCGGGCTCGTCGCGTCAGAGCCTGATCGCCGCCGTCTTGTGCATCGCCGGCACCGTCGTCGCGCTGCAGCAGACGCTCGTCATCCCGCTCATCCCCGAGTGGCCGACGCTGCTGCACACGAGCGCCGACAACACCTCATGGCTCGTCACCGCGACGCTGCTCGCGGGTGCCGTCGCGACGCCCATCCTGGCGCGCCTGGCGGACATGGTCGGCAAGAAGAAGATCATGCTCGTGTCGCTGGCTTTCGTCATCGTCGGCTCGGTCATCGGTGGTATCGGCTCGGGGCTCGGCGCGCTCGTCGTCGCGCGCACGTTCCAGGGCGTGGGCGCGTCGATGATCCCGATCGGCATCAGCATCCTGCGCGACGAGCTGCCACGCGAGAAGGTGGGCGGCGCCGTCGCGACGATGAGCGCGACCCTCGGCATCGGCTCCGCGATCGGGTTGCCGCTCGCCGGTTTCCTCGTCGAGCACTTCTCCTGGCACATGGTGTTCTGGGTGTCGGTCGTCTCCGCGAGCCTCATGTTCGCGGCCGTCGCGCTCGTCGTGCCCGAATCGAAGGTCACCTCGCGCGGACGCTTCGACCTCGTCGGCGCCGTGCTGCTGTCGGCGGCGCTGCTGTGCCTGCTCGTGCCCATCACCAAGGGCGGGCAGTGGGGTTGGGGGAGCGAGCGCGTCCTGCTCCTGTTCGCCGCGAGCATCGCGCTGTTCGCCGTCTGGGCGCCGTACGAACTGCGTCACAACTCGCCGATGGTCGATCTGCGCACCTCGGCGCGACGCCCCGTGCTGCTGACGAACGCCGCGAGCCTGCTCGTCGGCTTCGCCATGTACGCCAACATGATGACGACGACGCAGCAGCTGCAGATGCCCGAGATCACCGGGTACGGCTTCGGCATGTCCGTCATCGCCGCGGGCGTCGCGATGCTGCCCGGTGGCCTCGCGATGGTCGTGCTGTCGCCCGCGAGCGCTGCCGTCACGAAGCGCTTCGGCGCCCGCACGACACTGCTCGCCGGCGCGCTCGGCCTTGCCGCGTCGTACACGCTGCGCGTCTTCCTCACCGGCGCGGTGTGGCAGGTCGTGCTCGGCGCCACGCTGTGCAGCGCCGCGACCGCGTTCGCGTACGCCGCGATGCCGACACTCATCATGCGGTCGGTGCCGCTGACGGAGACCGCCTCCGCGAACGGCCTCAACACGCTGCTGCGCTCGATCGGCACGTCGACGTCGTCCGCCGCCGTCGCGGCGATCCTGACGAACATGGCGATGCACGTCGACGGGCACGACCTGCCGAAGCTCGCCGCGTTCAAGGCCGTCTTCGTCATGGCCGCCATCGCGGCGCTCGCCTCCGCCATCGTCGCTGCGTTCGTGCCGACGGCGCAGCCCGCGTCCGCGAGCGCACCGAGCGCCACCCCCGCGACGCACCCCGCCCCGACGAGCGCCGACAAGGACGCCGTGCGTGGTGGCGACAGCCGCGAGATCGTCGCGACCGGCACACTCGTCGGCCTCGACGGCCACCCCGTACGCCGCGGCGTCGTGACGGTGCTCGCGAGCGACGGCGCCCACCTCGACTGGGGGCGCGTCGACGACGACGGGCGCTATCGCCTCGCCCTGCCCGGCGCGGGACGCTACGTGCTCGTCGCCTCCGCCGAGGGCTGGGCCACGCGCTCGCGGATCGTCGAGGTCGCGGGCCCCGGTCTGCCGCAGTTCAGCCTCGTCGACCCGCTGCAGCTCACGGGCGTCGTGCGGCGCAGCGACGGTTCGCCAGCCGCGCAGGTGCCGGTGACGCTCATCAAGCACTCGGGCGAGTACCACGCCGACACGCTCACCGACGGCGAAGGTCGCTACGTCATGCCGCTGCCGCCGGGTGGGCGCTACGTCGTCGCCGCTCTCGATGCCGAGCACGACGCGACAGCCGCGGCGAGCGTCACCGTGCTCACCGAACCGGTGAGCGCCGACATCACCCTCTGACCCGCCGATGTTGCCCGCGATTTCGGGCGCGGGCACGCGGAATCCCGGGCAACATCACTAGGGTGGCGCCATGACGGTTCAGCGCATCATGGGCATCGAGACCGAGTACGGCGTGCTGCGCCCCGGCGATCAACGAACGACGCCGATGGTGCTGTCGGGCCTCGTCGTGCGCGCCTACGCGAACGACGTCGGGCTCAACGCGGCGCAGAGTCGGTGGGACTACAGCGACGAGTCACCGCTGCGCGATCAACGCGGCTACGACATCGCTCGCGAGGTCGCGCACGAGAGCCAGCTGACCGACGAGATCGACCCGAGCTTCGCCAACGTCGTGCTCAAGAACGGCGCGCGCCTGTACGTCGACCACGCCCACCCCGAGTACAGCTCGCCGGAGGTGACGACGCCCCGCGACGCCGTCGCGTACGACCGCGCGGGCGAGGTCATCATGCGGCGCACGGCGGCGTTGCTCGCCGACGACGAGGACGGCCCGACGCAGCTGTACAAGAACAACACCGACGGTCAGGGCGCCTCGTACGGCACGCACGAGAACTACCTGCTGCGCCGCGACGTGCCGTGGGCGCGCGTCGTCGCGGGCATGACGCCGTTCTTCGTCGCGCGTCAGGTCGTCACCGGCAGCGGCCGCGTCGGCATCGGCACCGAGAGCGAGCGGGCCGGTTTCCAGCTCACTCAGCGCGCCGACTTCTTCGAGGCCGAGGTCGGTCTCGAGACGACGTTGAAGCGTCCCATCATCAACACGCGCGACGAACCGCACGCCGACCACCGCAAGTATCGCCGCCTGCACGTCATCGTCGGCGACGCCAACCACGCCGACGTCGCGAACCTGCTCAAGATGGGCATGACGAGCCTCGTGCTCGGCGCCCTCGAGGACGAGGCCCTGCCGCGGATCGTCCTCGCGCGACCGGTCACGTCGATGCGCGCCGTCAGTTACGACCTGACGCTCGCCGAGCCGCTCGACCTCGTCGACGGCCGCGCGATGAGCGCGCTCGACATCCTCGAGGTGTACCGCGATGCCACGCACACGTGGTGGCAGCGGCGCGGCGACGACCCGGTCGAGAAGCAGACGCGCGAGGTCTTCGAGCACTGGGGGCGCGTCCTCGACGGGCTGCGTCGCGACCCCATGAGCCTCGCGGCCGACCTCGACTGGGTGGCGAAGAAGAGCGTCATGGAGGCGTTCATGACGCGCCATGATGTCGGGTGGGACGACCCGCGCCTGCGCGCGCTCGACATCCAGTGGTCCGACGTGCGCGCCGACAAGGGCCTCTTCCACACGTTCGAACGCGCCGGTCGTTTCATGCGCGTCGTCAGTGACGAGGACGTCGCGCGCGCCGTCGTCGAGCCCCCGCGCGACACGCGAGCATGGTTGCGCGGCAAGAGCATCGAGGCGTTCGGCAGCGACGTCGCTTCCGCATCCTGGGACGGGATGGTCTACCGCACCACCCAGCCGTCGAGCTACACGCGCATCCGTCTGCCCGAGCCGCTCGCCGGCAGCGCCGACCAGACCCGCGGTTGGTTCGACGCCGACGTCGAGCACCTCATCGCTCAGGTCGGACCCGACCTCGTCGTGGAGTGAGCGATCGGGGCGGGCTGCGCGACGCCGTGGCAAAGCTGCTCGAGAATTGTGCAAGTGCACGGGGTTTGTGCCGCTCATTCCTCCTGCAGATGCGCATTACTCGTGCAACGAGCGCTCCGGCGTTCGGGCGGCGATAGGGTGGCGAACAGCAACCAGCGACGTCATTTCGAGGAGCAACGATGAGCGGTCAGCAATTCAAGAACGCCGGCGGCAAAAGCGACGACGAGTTCGAGGCAGGCGCAGACGCCGGCCAGGTGCAGGCGGCGTCGTCGACGAGCGACATCGACTCGATGCTCGACGAGATCGACGGCGTGCTCGAGACCAATGCGAGCGAGTTCGTCTCCGGGTTCGTGCAGAAGGGCGGCGAGTGACGCCATGGGCTACGCGCCCGACGCAGGGTTGACGCGATAACGCAATAACGCGACACCACCGCGAGCGGCCCTGACACCGCGTCCAGTCACGACCTCAGCAGCCAGTCAGACGATCAGGAGCAGCCATGGAACGCCGCATCTACGGCATCGAGACGGAGTTCGGCGTCACCGCGACGACGAACGGTCAGCGTCGCCTGACGCCTGACGAGGTGAGCCGCGCGTTGTTCCGCAAGGTCGTCGCGTGGGGGCGTTCGAGCAACGTCTTCCTCGACAACGGCTCGCGCCTCTACCTCGACGTCGGCGCGCACCCCGAGTACGCGACGGCCGAGTGCGATTCGCTGCTTGATCTCGTCGCCCAGGATCGCGCCGGCGAGCGCATCCTCGACGACATGACGAGCGACGCCCAGGCGCGCCTGGCGGAGGACGGCGTCGACGGCACGATCTACGTATTCAAGAACAACACCGACTCGGCGGGCAACTCCTACGGCTGCCACGAGAACTTCCTGCTCGATCGCGGCGCCGACATGAACCGCATCGCGGAGATCTTCGTCGCGTTCCTCGTCTCCCGCCAGCTCGTCGCGGGCGCCGGCAAGCTGCTCGTGCGCGACGGGCGCACCGTGTTCAACCTGACGCAGCGCGCCGAGCACATCTGGGACGGCTACTCGAGCGCGACGACGCGCTCACGCCCCATCATCAACAGCCGCGACGAACCGCACGCCGACTCGGCGCGCTACCGTCGCCTGCACGTCATCGTCGGCGACTCGACGATGAGCGAGGCGACGACGCTGCTCAAGGTCGGCTCCGCCCACCTCGTGCTGCGCATGATCGAGGCGGGGGAGAGCTTCCCGCGCCTGCACCTCGCCAACCAGATCCAGGCGATCCGCGACGTCTCCGCCGACCCCACCGGCCAGTGCGTCATCGAGCTGCAGGGCGGCACGAGCATGACGGCCCTCGCGATGCAGCACATGTTCCTCGAGCGCGCGACGGCGTTCGTCGAGCGCGAGGGCGACCCCGACCCGGCGATCGCGGACGTCCTCGACCTGTGGGGGCGCACCCTCGAGGCGGTCGAATCGCAGAACTTCACCGGCATCGAGACCGAGATCGAATGGGTCATCAAGCGCAAGCTGCTCACCGACTACGCGGCGCGTCAGGGCCTCGAGTTGGACGACCCGAAGCTCGCCCAACTCGACCTCACGTTCCACGACATCCGCGCCGGACGCGGCGTGTTCGGCCTGCTCGAGAAGGCTGGACGCGTGCGACGCATCGTCGACGACGCCCGCGTCACCGAGGCCATGACGACGCCGCCACAGACAACACGCGCGAAGCTGCGCGGCGATTTCGTCAGGGCCGCGCGTGAGGCGGGGCGTGACTTCACCGTCGACTGGGTGCACCTCAAGCTCAACGACCAAGCCGGCCGCACGCTCATGTGCAAGGATCCGTTCCTCGCCACCGATGCCCGCGTCGATCGTCTCGTCGAGAGCCTGACGACGCCCGTCTGAGACGCCTGCGGGCTCGGACGCACAGGCCCTTGCCAGGCAAAGCACACCCCACGCGGGTTATCGTGGCGGACGACCTGTCACCCATCGCGCGAGGATCCTCTGCTGTGACTTCCCCCAAGCGTCTGCTTGCCCTGGCCGCTCTGCCCATCGTCTTCCTGGCCGGATGCGGCAACGACGACTCGAAGGCCTCCAAGAGCTCGAGCGGCTCCTCCGGCGCCAGCGCGTCGTCGAACGCATCGTCACCGTCGTCGTCGAGCGGGCTGTCCGCACCCGCGACGAAGGGCAACCTCGACGACGTCAAGGTCGACACGAAGGACGCTGCGAAGCCCACCGTCTCGATCCCGAAGGACAAGCTGCCGTTCGGCACGAGCAGCACGAAGCCGAAGATCCTGACGCAGGGTTCCGGCAAGACGGTCGGCGACAACGACATCGTCAAGGCCAACTTCGTCATGGTGAACGGCACGACCGGCAAGACGATCGGTTCGACGTTCGGTGAGACCGTGCCCAGCTTCAACATGAGCGACAACAACAACCTGCCGGGCATCATCAGCACCCTGAAGGGCCAGAAGGCCGGGACGAAGCTCGTCGTCTCCCTGCCGCCGAAGGACAGCTTCGGTGCCGCGGGCAACGAGAAGATCGGTGTCGGCGCGAACGACAACCTCGTGCTCTACATGGAGATCAAGGCCACCGACACGCCGCTCAAGGAGGCCCAGGGCACGACCAAGGACGCGCCCGCCGACATGCCGAAGGTCAGCGTCCCCGCCGGCCAGGGCAAGCAGGCGAGCATCACCGTCGCCAAGGGCGCGAAGGCCCCGACGAGCCTCAAGACGGCCACCCTCATCGAGGGCAACGGCAAGAAGGTCGCCTCCGGCGACTCGGTCGCCGTCAGCTACACCGGCCAGATCTGGGGCACGTCGACGATCTTCGACGCCACCGCGAAGCACAACGACGGTGGCAAGCCGTCGGTGTTCGTCATCGGCAAGGGCCAGGTCATCACCGGCTGGGACAAGGCGCTCGTCGGCCAGAAGGTCGGCAGCCGCGTGCTCGTCGTGGTGCCGCCGTCCGAGGGCTATGGCAAGGACGGCAACCAGCAGGCGGGCATCAAGGGCACCGACACCCTCGTGTTCGTCGTCGACATCCTCGCCGCCAACTGACACGCTGAGCCTGTCAGCGACACTTTCTCGAAGGAGCAACCATGGGTTTCGACCCCAAGACGACCAAGCCCGAGATCGACTTCCCCGGTGACACCCCGCCGGCGGAACTCGTCGTCGAGGACATCACCGTTGGTGACGGCGCCACCGTCGAGGCCGGCGACATCATCAAGGCGCACTACGTCGGCGTCTCCTGGTCGACCGGCGAGGAGTTCGACGCCTCGTGGAACCGCGGCGAGCCGCTGGAGTTCACCGCCGGCGTCGGCCAGGTCATCCAGGGCTGGGATGAGGGCCTGCTCGGCATGAAGGTCGGCGGCCGCCGCAAGATCATCATCCCGCCGGCGCTCGGCTACGGCGAGCGCGGCGCGGGTGCCTCGATCGGCCCGAACGAGACGCTGATCTTCGTCGTCGACCTCGTTTCGACGAACAAGCCCGGCGCTGGACGCTCCTTCGGCCTGCGCTGAGGTAGCCTTCGCCGCTCTGGTCGTCCCGCGAGTGGGTTCGGCCTGAGCAACAAGACGGGGTGAGTGCCATCGGTACTCACCCCGTTCTGCGTGCCCGTGGCCATCACGCGGGGCCGAGTGCCGCCAATCGCACACCTGTGCGAATGAGAGGGTAGGCTCTGCAGCAGGACCACGGCGTCAGACCCGACAGCGACGAAGGAGCGAGCGTGGCAGCACGACCCACCCCGGAGGCGAAGACCGAGCGCCTGCTCAACCTCGTCATCGCGCTGCTCTACACGCGCAGGCCGCTGACGAAGGACGCCATCCGTCAGGCCGTGCGCCCGTACACCGAGGCACCGAACGACGAAGCCTTCGACCGGATGTTCGAGCGGGACAAGGACGAGTTGCGTGAGCTCGGCATCCCGCTGCGCGCCGAACCCATCGACATCCTGTTCGAGGACGAGATCGGCTACCGCATCGACAAGCGTGAGTACGAGCTGCCCGACCTGCACTTCGACGCCGACGAACTCGCTGTCCTCGGCCTCGCCTCGCGTGCGTGGCAGCAGGCCAGCCTCGCCGGCCCTGCGGCGGCGGCGATGCGCAAGCTCGAGGCGCTCGACATCAGCCCCGACGTCGAATCGGTCGTCGGCCTCGAACCTCGTATCCGCACCAGCGAACCCGCCTTCGACGCCGTCAAGGACGCGGTGATGACGCGGCGCGCCATCACGTTCACCTACCGCGCGGCCGGGCGGGAGAGCGCTGTGCGTCACGTTCAGCCGTGGACGGTGACGAACCGCCGGGGTCATTGGTACGTCGCCGGGTTCGACACCGACCGTGACGCGCCGCGCGTCTTCCGTCTCTCGCGAATCGAGGGCCCGGTGCGACTCGTCGGCAAGCCGGGCGCCTACGAGGTGCCGGACGATCACGACACGAGCGCCCTCATCGAACGTACCGAACGCACCCCCGACTGGGCGCCTGCCGTCCTGCGGGTGCGCGCGGGGCGAGGACACTCGCTCGTGCGGCGCGCCCGCACCGTCGGCGTCATCGACGAGACGTGGCAGCTCATCGACATCGAGTACGCCGACCCCGGCGTGCTCGCCGACGAAGTCGTCTCCTTCGGCGCCGACGTGCTCGTGGAGAAGCCCGACGAGCTGCGCGAACGTGTCATGGCGCGCCTGCGGGGCGCCTATGAAGCCCAGACGGCGGAGACTGCACCATGAACGCCCGCACTGACAAGGCCGCCCGCTCTGGGGCGATCGACTCTGGGTCCGCCGACACGGGGTCCATCAGCTCGGGGTCGATCAACTCGGGGCCGATCAACTCCGAAGCGGCGACGACGCGCCTGTCACGGCTGCTCACGATGGTGCCGTGGCTGATGAACCGTCAGGGCATCGACATCGAGGAGGCGGCCCGCACCCTCGGCGTCAGCCGCGCGCAGATCGAGGCCGACCTCGAGCTGCTCTTCGTCTGCGGCACACCCGGCCACATGCCCGACGACCTCATCGAGGCCGAGTGGGAGCAGGGGCGTGTCTACATCCGCAACGCCGACGCCATCGCCAAACCGCTGCGCTTCACCCGCGACGAGGCGCTCGCCCTCACCGTCGGGCTGCGCACGCTGCTCGACGTGCCCGGGCTGCAGGAGCGCGACGCCGTCGATCGCGCCCTCGCCAAGCTGAGCGAGGCGACGGGGGAGAGCGGCGCCGCACGCGTCCACGTCAGCCTCGAACGCGATGGTGAGCAGGTGCTCAGCACGCTGCAGGACGCGGTGCGCCGCGCACATCGGGTGCACCTGCGCTACCTTGCGCCGGCCCGGGACGAGGTGACGGAGCGTGACGTCGACCCGCTGCGCCTGTTCACCTCCGACGGCCACTGGTACCTCGAAGGGTGGTGCCGTCGCGCCGAGGGCATGCGCACGTTCCGTCTCGACCGCATCGAGAGCGTCGAGCTCCTCGATGTCCGGGCCGAGATCCCGCAGGACGCGCAGCGCACCGACCTCTCGCGCGGCTTCTTCGCCCCCAGCCCCGACGCGCCGCAGGTGCGTCTGCGGGTGCAGCGGGCCGCGTTCTGGATCATCGACTACTACCCGTGCTTCGACGTCGAACGATCCGACGACGGCGAGCACGCAGACGTCTCGCTCGTCCTCGGCGACGGGCGCTGGTTGCGCCGGTTGCTGCTGCAGCTCGGCCGGGACGCCCAGGTGCTCGCGCCTGCCGCGGTGCGGGCGCAGGTCGCCGACGAGGCCCGCCGCGCCCTCGACGCCTACGCCGAGATGCTCGGGGGCACCGTGCCGTGACGTGGTGGATGTGGCTGCTGTTCTGGGCGATCTTCTGGGTCACGGCCGTCGCCTACCTCGCCTGGCGATGCTGGCGCGTGTGGCCGCACGCGCGCGACTTCGCCCGCACGACGTCCGAGGCGTGGTCGCGTCTCGACGAGGCGCGCAACCTCGCCGAGCAGCGATCCGCCGCCGAGAACAGTGCGGCGCTCGTCACGCAGGGCGTCGACGATCTCGCGTGGAACAAGCCGGCCTCGCACTGGCGAGGCGAGCGTCAGCGGGCCCGCGAACGGCAGCGCGACCTGCGCTTGGACTCCCAGGCCGAGGTGTGGTCGTCTTGGCGCGATCCACTAGAGTGAACGACGACCATGCGGCTGCCGCCGCGCCGGAAACTCCCGGGACTCAAGGACTGGCCATGAAAAACCTGCTCGAACACCCCGCGTCACTGCTCATCCTGGTGCTCGTCATCGTCGTGCTCCTGGGCTGGAAGAAGCTGCCCGACATGGCGCGCAGCCTCGGGCGCAGCTCGCGCATCCTCAAGAGCGAGATCGACGAGATGAAGACGGAGAGCAACCGGTCGAAGGCCTCCGGCGCCACCGTCGAGGGTGAGACGGCGAACCCGGTGCACGACGCCAACGGCAACCCGGTCCACTCCGGTGACCCCGTGACGCGCACCGACGCGCACCGCAACGACGTCTGATCGGATCCCGTTCGCTCGTGGCAATCTTCGGACGACGCAAGGACAACCCCGAAGCGCGGATGTCCATCGGCGACCATCTGCGCGAATTCCGCAACCGCGCGATCGTCGCCGGCGTCGCGATCCTGCTGTGCTGCATCATCGGCTGGCACTACTACCAGAACATCTACGACTTCATCGAGCAGCCGTTCCGCGACTACCAGCACGCCCACCCCGAGGCGCACGTCGAGGTCGCGTTCAACGCCGTCACGGCGCCGTTCAACCTCAAGTTGAAGGTCGTGGCGTGGGCCGGCCTCATCCTCGCGGCGCCCGTGTGGCTGTGGCAGATCTGGGCCTTCCTCGTGCCCGGCCTGACGCCGCGGGAAAAGCGCGTCGGCCGCATCTTCGTCGCCTCAGCGATCGTGCTGTTCGCCTGCGGCGTCTACATGGGGTCGCTGACCTTCGGCAACGCCGTCGAGATGTTCATCAGTGCGACGCCGCGCGGCGCGGCCAACTTCGCCGACGGCGGGATGTACTTCTCGTTCGTCACCCGCTTCATCCTGTCGTTCGGGCTGACGTTCATGCTGCCGATCCTGCTGCTGGCACTCAACGCGGTCGGCGTGCTCAAGGGCCGGATCATGCTCAAGGGGTGGCGCTTCGCCGTCATCATCGCAGTGGCCTTCGCGGCCATCATGACGCCGACGCCGGACGTCTACACGATGTTCCTCATGGCAGTGCCGCTCATCGTGCTGTTCTTCGGCAGCGCGGGGCTAGCCCTCGCACTCGACGCGTGGCGTGCACGCAAGGAGAAGCGTGAGCGTCCGGCCTGGATGGACGTCAGCGACGACCAGGCCTCGGCCCTGTGAGGCCCAGGCTGCAGGCACGACACACATGACGCCCGACGGCGGGCTCCCGAGCGGGAGCCCGCCGTTGTCATAGCCTGGGGGCATGTCGTCGCCCGCCGAGAAGTTCGCCCAGGCCGCTCGTCGGCGAAAGTTCGACTCGAGTCACCTCGGCCACTTCGTCGAGACGTTGCCGTACCCGCTCGACGACTTCCAGTCGGAGGCGGCGCGGACCGTGCAGGACGGACGCAGCGTCCTCGTCGCAGCGCCGACGGGTGCGGGCAAGTCCGTCGTCGGCGAGTTCGCCTGCTATCTCGCGGTGCACACCGGGCGCAAGGCGTTCTACACGACGCCGATCAAGGCGCTGTCGAACCAGAAGTACGCCGACCTCGTCGAGATGCTCGGAACGGAGAACGTCGGGCTGCTGACCGGTGACACCTCGCACAACAGTGAGGCGCCGGTCGTCGTCATGACGACCGAGGTGCTGCGCAACATGCTCTACGCGGGCAGTTCGACGCTGGGCGGCCTCGGCTTCGTCGTCATGGACGAGGTCCATTACCTCGCCGACCGCTTCCGCGGCGCCGTCTGGGAAGAGGTGATGATCCACCTGCCCGAGTCGGTGCAGGTCATCGCGCTGTCGGCGACGGTGAGCAACGCCGAGGAGTTCGGCGACTGGATGCAGCAGGTGCGCGGCGACACCGACGTCGTCATCACCGAGCACCGCCCGGTGCCGCTGTACCAGCACATGATGGTCGGCGCGCGCCTGTACGACCTGCTGGGCGAGGACGAACGCGGCGATCGCGTCGTCAACCCCGACCTGCTCTCGCGCATCGCGAGCCTGACGGCGCCCGCGCGCGGCGGTCACCGCTTCGACGTCGGCGCCCCGTCCGGTCGACGTGGGCGCGGCCGCCGTCCCGTGCCGCGTCAGCCGCAGGGGGAGACGTTCCGCCCGGCGCCGCGCGCCGAGGTCATCGCCGCACTCGATCGCGCGGGGCTGCTGCCGGCCATCACGTTCATCTTCAGCCGCGCCGGGTGCGAGGGCGCCGTCGCGCAGCTGCTCGGGTACGGCATGCAGTTGGTCACCGACGATGAGAGCGCCACGATCCGCGCCTACGTCGCCGAGCGCGTCGCGCACATCCCCGTCGAGGATCTTGCCGTCATCGGTTACCACGACTTCGTCGAGGGCCTCGCGCGCGGCTTCGCCGCGCACCACGCGGGGATGCTGCCGACGTTCCGCGAGATCGTCGAGGAACTGTTCGTCACCGGTCAGATCAAGGCCGTATTCGCGACGGAGACGCTCGCTCTCGGCATCAACATGCCGGCGCGCAGCGTCGTGCTCGAACGGCTCGTCAAGTACAACGGTGAAGCTCACGTCGACGTCACGCCCGCGGAGTTCACCCAGCTGACGGGCCGCGCGGGCCGGCGCGGCATCGACGTCGAGGGCCACGCGATCGTCCTGTACAACCGCGGCGTCGAACCGGAGGCGGTCGCAGGCCTCGCATCGCGCCGCACCTACCCGCTGCGCTCGAGCTTCCGCCCGACGTTCAACATGGCCGTCAACCTCGTCCACACCGTCGGACGGGAGCGGGCGCGCGAGGTGCTCGAGTCGTCGTTCGCGCAGTTCCAGGCCGACCGCAGCGTCGTCGGGTTGTCGCGTCAGATCGCCAAGAACAATGAGGGCCTCGAGGGCTACGCCGAGGCGATGCAGTGCCACCTCGGCGATTTCGCGGAGTACGCGGGCATCCGCCGTCGCATCAGCGACCTCGAGAAGAACGCGCAGAAGCGACGCGCCGCCGCCCTGCGCGCCGCCGCGGACCGCTCGCTCGCCGACCTCAGCCCCGGCGACGTCGTGCGCGTGCCGTCCGGGCGACGTGAGGGGCTCGCCATCGTGGTGCGCACCAACCGCGGCGGCAAGCGCGAGGGCCCGAGCCCGTCCGTCGTCACCGAGGACGCACAGCTGCGCCAGATCCGTTCCAGCGACATCCACGCGCCGCTCGAGGTGCTGACGCACCTCGCCATCCCGAAGACATTCACCGCACGCTCGTCGAAGTCGCGCCGCGACCTCGCGGCGACGCTGCGCGCCAAGGTGCCGCACGATCCGCCGAAGCCGTTGCGACGCACCGAGATCGAACCGGACAAGGCCGTCACCGCGGAGATCGAGGAGTTGCGACGCCGGCTCGCCGCCCATCCGTGCCACGCGTGCGAGTACCGCGAGGAGCACGCGCGCTGGGCGCAACGCTGGTGGACGCTGCGCCGCGAGACCGACGCGCTCGTCACGAAGGTCGAGAACCGGACGAACACCGTCGCGAAGCAGTTCGACCGCATCTGCGACCTGCTGCTCGAGTTCGACTACCTCGCGGCCGATCCGTCGGCTGCCGGTGGAGTGAAGCTGACCGACGACGGCGCGATGCTCATGCGCCTGTACTCGGACAAGGATCTGCTCACCGCCGAGTGCCTGCGCTCGGGTGCGTGGAAGGGCCTTGACGCACCGTCGCTCGCGGCGGCCGTCTCGGCGCTCGTCCACGAGTCGCGGCGTGACGTGGTCGGTGAGACCCCGCGCATGCCGAACCGTGATGTCGCCGACGCGCTGGAGCGCACGCACGAGCTGTGGTCGGTCATCGACGACGCGCTCGTCATGCACCGACTGCCCGAGATGGCGGCACCCGACGCGGGCCTGGCCTGGGCCGCGCACCGCTGGGCGAGCGGCCAGGGCCTCGAGACGGTGCTACGCGACGAGGACCTCACCGCCGGCGACTTCGTACGACGCTGCCGTCAGCTCGTCGACGTGCTCGACCAGATCGCCGCCGCCACCGATGACGACGGCATCCGCAGGGCAGCGCGCAAGGCGATCAAGGGCGTGCAGCGCGGCGTCGTCGCGGCTGACCGGATCGACTGAACGTCAGCGGGCGAGGGCTGCGGAAAGGCGTTCAGCGGAGCCGCCCATGTCCCAGCGCGCTGCGAAGTCAGCGAATCCGGCGCCGTCGGCGACGCCCTGCGGGCGCGTCGTGACGAGGTCGTGGGGCACACGGACGTCGAGAGCGACGTCGACGACGCGCGGTGCGACGTCGAGGTAATCGGAGGCTGCCTCGAGACGCGTGCGGCGTGCGCCCTTGATCCGCGGGTCGCCGGAGGCGATGGCGTCGCGGATGGCCGCGAGGGAGCCGAACTCGGCGATGAGGGCCGCCGCCGTCTTCTCACCGATGCCGGCGACACCGGGCAGCCCGTCACTCGTGTCGCCGCGCATGACGGCCATGTCGGCGTAGGCGCGGCCCGTCGCGACGCCGTACCTCGCCATGAGGAAGCTCTCGTCGACGAGGTCGGGGGCCCGCACGCCACCCTTGGCCGTGTAGATGACGCGCACGCCCATCGCGTCGTCGACGAGTTGGAACAGGTCACGGTCACCGGTGACGACGTCGACGGGGCCGGCGTCGCGGAATCGGTGCGTCAGGGTGCCGATGACGTCGTCGGCCTCGTACCCGTCGACGCCGAGGCGGGTGATGCCTGCGAGTTCGAGCAGTTCGCGGATGAGCGGCACCTGCGGGGTGAGGTTCTCGGGGCTCTCCTCGGCGACGTCGGAGCCCTCTTGCACGCGGTGCGCCTTGTAGCTCGGGATCGCCTCGACGCGGAACGCGGGGCGCCAATCGTTGTCCCAGCAGGCGACGATGTCGGTCGGTTCGTACGTCGTGAGCAGCGTCGCGATCATGTCGGCGAAGCCGCGCAGCGCGTTGTTGGGCGTGCCGTCGGCGGCGGTGCGCTCGGGCACGCCGTAGAAAGCGCGGAAGTAGAGGCTGGCAGAGTCGAGCAGCATGAGTCGGCGCGGCGTCATGGGCGCCATCCTGTCACGGTGCGGCGTCGAGCGTCAGTGCTCGTCAGCGCGCGATGTCGGCCATGTGGGCGTCGCAGGCACGGGCGAGGTCGTCGGGGGAGAGCCGCACGTCGAAGCCGCGACGGCCGCCGGAGACGCAGACCCGCGGATGTTCGTGCGCCTGCGCGTCGATGACGACGTCGAGGCGTGAGCGCGTTCCGAGTGGGCTGACGCCGCCGAGGACGTAGCCGGTGAGGCGCCGGACGTCGGCCTCCGCGGCCAGCACAGCTTTCTTCGCGCCGCACGCGGCGGCGACCGCCTTGAGGTCCGCCATCGTCGAGACGGGGACGCAGGCCATCGCGAAGCGGCCGGTGTCGAGCTTCACGACGAGCGTCTTGTAGACCGACGCAGGGTCGAGCCCCAGCGCGGATGCCGCCTCGGCGCCGTAGCTCGTGACGTCGGGATCGTGGGCGTAGGGGAGCGCCTCGTAGGCGATACCGAGCCGGTCGAGGGCGCGGGTCGCGGGCGTGGCGGGTGGTGTGTTCATCGTGCGAGACATCGCGTTCATCCTGCTACCTCATGCGCGACGGATTCAAGGTGCGTGACACGCCTGCGCACACAAGGCATGACGCACCTCGGCCACTGTTCGGCGCCCCGTCGGCCGGGCGCCAGTGCGCTCACCTGCGTTGCTCCTGGGCTGTGGGGCGGCTATGTTGGCTCGAACGCGCCCGTAGCGCGCGTCATTGCGGACGGGCCTCACGCCTAGTAGAAAACTTCGCGGTTCACCCCGCGATGGCCCCAACGGCGTGAGCCCGTCCGCCGCCTCTCGCCTGAGAGGCCTACACTTGGCCGGTGCCCACGAAAGCTCTCCTTCGCGCATTCGGCGCCATCGGCGCCGGGTTGCTCCTGTGGCTCGCGTTTCCCGACCACGGTCTGTGGTGGACGCCGCCAATAGCCGTCGCCCTCATCACGCTGTGCCTCTGGCGCGTGCGGGCGCGCACCGGCGCGCTGCTCGGTTTCGTCTTCGGCATGGCGTTCTTCCTGCCGACGCTGTCGTGGTCGGGCGTCTACGTCGGCGCGTTCCCGTGGACAGCGCTCGCCGTCCTCGAATCGCTCTACATGGCCGCGCTCGGCGCAGCGGTTGCGCTCGTGCAACGTCGCCGCATCGCGCCGTTCGTCGTCGCCTGCCTGTGGGTGATGCAGGAATGGCTGCGCTCGACGACGCCGTTCGGCGGATTCCCCTGGGCACGCCTGTCGTTCTCCCAGGCCGACGCACCGTGGGCACCGCTCATCGCGTGGGTCAGCGCACCCGGCCTGACGTTCGTGCTCGCGCTCGCCGGCGCGGCGCTCGCATCGTGCGTGGCCCTGGCCGCGCCGCGGCTCTTCACGGCGGAGCGGCGGGGGAGTGCGGGCCGAACGTCTGCTTCGGATTCGGCTTCGGTTTCGGACGACGCCCACACCTCAGCGAACGCCACGGGCTCCGGGGCCACGCCTGTTGGTGACGCACGGCCCGACGGCGCGCGCGGCATCACGGCTCGTCTCCCGATCGCCGTGCCCGCTGCGGCCGCGTCGACGGCCGTCCTCGCACTGATCGTCGGCTCACTCATCACGCCCGGCACGAGCGGGCGGATGCTGCGCGTCGTCGGCGTGCAGGGCAACGTGCCCACCGAGGGGCTCGAGTTCAACGCGCAGCGCCGCGCCGTGCTCGACAACCACGTCCACGCGACGCTCGACCTCGCCAAGCAGATCGATGCCGGAGCGACGCCGCGCCCCGATGTCGTCGTCTGGCCCGAGAACGCCTCCGACATCGACCCCAAGCGCAACCCCGACGCGGGCGCCGAGATCGCCTCAGCCCTCGCCGCCGTCAACACGCCGCTCATCGTCGGTGCGGTGCTGAACGAACCACGCCCCGAGGTGTCCAACGCGTCGATGCTCTACCTGCCCGGCAAGGGCCTGAGCGACACCTACGTCAAGCAGCACCCGGTGCCGTTCGGCGAATACATCCCGTACCGCTCGTTCTTCCGCACGTTTTCCTCGCAGGTCGATCTCGTCAAGGCCGACTTCGCCTCCGGGCGCAAGGTCGGGTTGTTCACGCTGCCGAACGCGAAGGGTGACGTGAAGCTCGCCCCGATCATCTGCTTCGAGGTCGCCTACGACGATCTGCTGCGCAAACCGGCGAACCAGGGCGCACAGATCTTCGCCGTCCAGACGAACAACGCGACGTTCGGCCACACCGCCGAGTCGACGCAGCAACTCGCGATCTCGCGCCTACGCGCGCTCGAATACGGCCGCTCGATCATCCACGTCTCGACGGTCGGCGTCAGCGCCCTCATCACCCCCGACGGGCAGCTGCACGAGCGCAGCGAACTGTTCACGCAGAAGGTGCTGACCGGGCAGCTGCCCCTGCGTTCGGACGCGACGCCCGCCCAGCGGCTCGGACGCTGGCCCGAGATCGCCGCCTCCGTCGTCAGCGTCGTCGCGCTCGCGTTCGCGCTGCGTCATGCCCGCCTGCCGCGCCGTCGCCGCAAGAACGGTCGCGGCGACGCCTGAGCCCGCTTTCGCTGGTGCCCACCGGGGTTCCACGACCGGCGATCGCTTCACGATTCGTCGACGAATCGGAACTCTTCGAGCGTGCCCGCGCGTTGAACCAGATGTGAACACCACGACTCGACCTCGCCGCCGCGGCTTCGCGCGCTGGCTCATGCTGGCGTTGCTCGTCGTCCCCGTCGTCGAGGTCTTCATCATCCTCAAGGTCGGGCAGCAGATCGGTGGCCTCAGCACCTTCCTGCTGCTCCTGTTCTGGTCGGCGCTCGGCGCGTGGATCGTCAAGCGCGAGTTCTCGCGCGCGTTCGGCTCCCTCCGTCAGGCGTTCGGCTCTGGTCGTATGCCTGCGCGCGAGCTTTCCGACGCGGCGCTCGTCCTCATCGGCGGCACGCTGCTGCTCGCCCCGGGCTTCCTCACGGACGCACTCGGCCTGTTCGTCCTGCTGCCCCTCACGCGCCCGCTGACGCGCCGACTGCTCGAAGGTGCCGTCGCACACAAGCTGTTCGGTGCATCTCCCCTTGGTGCGGCCGCCTTTGGTGCCGCGAACGCGGCGCCCGGCCGAGTGCGCTTCACCCGCGTGCGCGCCGCCGATGCGGGCGGCTCTTCGGCGGCCGGTCCGTTACCCGCGCCCGGGCCATACCCCACCGCCGACGCGTTCGCCACGCAGGCCGGGCGAGACGCTGCCTGGAACTCTCCACGACGGGGTGCGTCCGACGTCGTCGAGGGCGAGATCATCGACTGAGTTCGTGAGACGGCTCGGCCGCAGTGCCCTCCGCCGTCACAGGCTGATACCCAAGGCCCTGAACAAGACAGGCGAGCACACACGAAGGCCGCCCCCGAACCGGGGGCGGCCTTGTTCGTCACGACGTGAGCGTCACTTGGACGCGGCAGCACGCTTTCGCTTCGGCTTTTCGCCGCGCGACTCGCGCAGCAGCGTGAGGCGCTCGTCGAGCAGCTCCTCGAGCTCTTCGACGGAACGGCGCTCGAGCAGCATGTCCCAGTGGGTACGCGCCGGCTTCGTGGGCTTGCGGTCGGGCTCGGGGCCGTCGACGAGCAGCGCCTCGAGGCCGCAACGGCACTCCCACAGCGCGGGCACGTCGGCCTCGACGGAGAACGGCAGCTCGATGACGTGGCCCTGAGCGCACTTGTAGCTGACCATCTGTCGCTCGCTGAACGCGATGCCCTCGTCGGTCTCGAGCGAGAGCGTGCTGAGGTTGGTGCCTCGCAGTGAACGTTCTGCCATGGTGTCTCCCTACGTCACACGGGGTTCGTGTTGGTTCGTGATGCGCTGAGCCTGCAGCCCGCGCGATCCTGACGGAACAACGCCGGCCGGGGGCCGTTTGTTCCGCACGCACGCCGACGCGCTGACACACCAGTCTACGGCGCGGACGGGACGCGTCACGAATCGCGTTCGGGGGAGCGGCCGGCGCGCATCCTGCCGCCGGTCTCGAGCCCGGGGCGTCAGCCGGCGGCGCGTGCCCGGGCGCTGCCTCGCTCGACGTCGACGCGGCGCAGCAGCACCGCGCCGAGCGCGAAGAAGACGACGAGCGCGACGATCGACAGGCGGTAGGAGCCAGTCAGCTGGTGCACGAGACCGAACGTGAGGGTGCCGAACCAGCTCGTCCCTCGCTCCATCGCCTGATAGAGGCTGAAGTACTCGGACTCCCGGCCCGTCGGCACGAGCCGCGAGTACAACGACCGGCTGAGTGCCTGCGACCCGCCGAGCACGATGCCGATGCCGACGCCCAGCACGAGCCACAACCCGAACTGCCCCGACGGCAGGAAGAACGCTGCGAACACGACGAGCGTCCACAAGCCGAGGGAGAGCAACACGGCCCGCTTGGCGCCCATCGTCCGAGCGAGCCGACCGAACAGCAGCGCGCCGAGGAAGGCGACGAACTGCACGAGCAGGATCGTCACGATGAGCTGGCTGTCGCCGAAGCCCAGCTCCTCCTTGCCGTACAGGCTCGCCGAGACGATGACCGTCTGGATGCCGTCGTTGAAGAACAGGTACGCAAGCAGGAACGTCATCGTGTCGGGGAAGTGCCGCAACTCCGCGAACGTCGAGCGAAGCTGACGGACGCTGCCGCTCACCGCCGCCGTCAGCGAGCCGGTCACGGCCGGGCCGACGCGACGCACGTCCCGTAGGCCGAGGACCGGGATGATCGTGAACATGCCCCACCACACGCCGGCACTCAGCAGATTGACGCGCACGGCCTCGCCCGTCGACAGCCCCAACGAGTCGTGCATCGTCATGATGACGAGGTTGACGGTCAGCAGCAGCCCGCCGCCCAGATAGCCGAGCGCCCACCCCCGTGAACTGACGCGGTCACGCTCGTCGTCGCTCGAGATCTGAACGAGCAGCCCGTCGTAGACGACGAGGGAGGCACCCAGACACTGGTTCGCGAGGATGAGCACGACAACACCCAGCTGCCAGTTGCTGCCTGCGACGAAGAACATCGAACTCGCTGCGAGGGCACCGACGAACGCAAACACGCCCAGCAGGTGCGCCGGGCGCGAGATGCGGTCGGCGATCGCGCCGACGAAGATGAGCAGGATCGCGCTGATGATCGTCGAGACCGTCACCGTGTACGGCGCGAGCGAGCCGGGCGAGATCGGTAGACCGAGCACGTGCAGGTCGGTGTGGCACGCCAGGTCCGTATCCTGCCCCGGGCAGGCCGCCGACTTCGCGACCGCCGTGAGATACGGGGAGAACAGCACCGTCGACGTCGTCGTCACGTACGCCGAGTTGGCCCAGTCGTAGAAGTACCAGCTGCGCTGGCGCCTCGTCCGAACGGCGTCAGGGGGCGGGGTGGGGGCTTCGATCACGGGTGAAGCGTGTCACATCGACGACGCGATTTTCGGTGATGCGGGCCACTGAGAGGTCAGCGCCGCCGATCGAGGCGCTGCTTGTCGAGGTAGCGCCCAGCCGAGGCGCGCGCCTTCGTGATCTGCGCCGAGAACTTGCGGCCCGTGCGCTGGTCGACGAACTCGCCGGCCTTGTCGGTCATGGCGCGCACCTTCTCGGGGTTCTGCTGCACGTAGCGGCGACCCTGCGCGACGAGCTGCCTGGCGATGTTGGTCTTCATGGGGCGTGATCCTAGTGGACGTCCGCCGTCTCGTCCTGTGCCCGGGGCAGCAGCAGTGCCGCGAGCTGCTCGGCGGTGTCGACGACGGCCACGGCTCCCGCGCGCGCGAGCTCGTCGTCCGCGGCGTAGCCCCAGCTCACCCCGATCGTCGCGATGCCGTGACGCGCGGCGCCCTCGACGTCGTGGAGGCGGTCGCCGACCATGACGACGTCCGGCCCGGCGTCGCGACCGAGCGCGGCCAGCGCCCGGACGATGACGTCCGCCTTCGCGTCGTCCGGGCGCGTGATGTCGGCCCCGAAGACGCCGTCGAGACCCCCGGTCAGGTATGGCTCGAGGCCGAAGTGGGCGACGATGCGGCGCGCCGTCGGCTGCGGTTTCGACGTCGCGACGGCGACGCTGACGCCGGCAGCGTGCAGCTCGGCGAGCAGGTCGGCCATGCCGGGGTAGAGGTCGTTGTCGAACAGGCGCCCGGCGTTGTAATCCTCGCGGTAGGTGCCGACGATGCCCGGTACCTGCTCGGCCGGGATACCGATGCCTTCGAGGGCGACCTTGAACGGCGGGCCGACGAACGAGTCGAGCACGTGCTGCTCGGGCACCGCGACGTCGTGGGCGCCCAGCGCATGCCGCATCGATGCTGTGATGCCGCGCGCCGAGTCGGACAACGTCCCGTCGAGATCGAACAGCACGAGAGTGAGCGGGCCGTGCGGCCAGGTGGTGTCGGCGTCAGCCTGGTGTGAAGCGCTTGTCATGACGCGGCCTGCGCGGTGTCGTGGGTGGGGTTCGCGGTGATGCGCGCGGAGCGGGCCGCGGCGCGACGCTCAGCGTCGGCGGTGACGGCGTCGACGAACCACGTGAACACCTGCTGCGAACGCACGTCGGCCCCGCTCATCATCTCCGGGTGCCACTGCACGGCCGCGAGGCACCACGCGTCGTCCGCGTGCTGCACCGCCTCGACGAGGCCGTCGTCGGCGCGCGCGACGACCCGCAGCGCGTCGGCGATGGCGTCGAGCGCCTGGTGGTGGAAGGAGTTGACGGCCGCCTTCGTCACGCCCCACGCGTCGTGCAGGAACGAGCGCTCCTCGACGCTGATGTGGTGCAGCGGCGAGGCGGGGTTGCCCATCGCCATGTGCTGCTGGTCGGTGCCCGCGTAGCGCAGATCCTGGAACAGGCTCCCGCCGAGGGCCACGTTGATGAGCTGCATGCCGCGGCAGATGCCGAGCACGGGCAGCCGGTTCTCGCGCGCGAGCCGGAGCGCCTCGATCTCGTACGCGTCGCGGATCGGCGACGTCGTCTGGCATTCCTGCTTCGCGGGCTGGCCGTACAGCAGCGGGTCGACGTCGGAACCGCCGGCGAGCAGCAAGCCGTCGAGCAGGGCCAGCTGTTGCGGCAGCGTCGAGTGATCCGTCGACGGCGGCAACATGATCGGAATGCCGCCGGCCTGCGTGATCGAGCGCGAATAGTCCTCATTGACGGCGACGCGCCGGTAGCCGGGGAAGAGGTAGTGCGGGTCGTACTCGACGTTGGTGATGATGCCGATGACGGGTTTGCGGGCGCTCATCGTGCGTCCTTCCTGGCCTGGCCCTCGTGGGGCGGTGCGAATGTGACCGTGAATCGCGGATGTGTCCGCAGATCGCCGATGTGACCGTAGATCGCGAATGTGTCCGTGAATCGCCGATGTGTCAGCTCAGCGGTCCTCGGGGAGCTGCTTCGGGGTGTCGTCGTAGACGCCCAGCTTCCACGGCAAGTACAACGCCGCCGGTAACACGACGTAGCCGACGATCATCGCTGCGACCGCCCACAGGTTGAGGCCGCCGCCAGGGTTGCTGAACTGGCCACGCCAGTCGAACTCGACCATGAGGAACACCGACGCGGCGATCGACAGGATCGGGAACACGACGTCGAGGACGACGCTGCGCTTCACATCGTTCGGGCGGTGCCGCGTGCGCCCGAGGAAGCACAGGATGAGCGCGAGCGGCACCATGACGAACTGCACGAACCGCGTCACCGAACTGATGACCATGATGCCGCGCATCGAGTACCCGAACGCCATCGGCACGACGATCGCGAGCACCGCCGTCACGACGAACGCGACGACCGGCACCCCGCGCTGCGACGTCCGACTTGCCGCGGCGGGCAGCATCCGACGGCGGCTCATCGCGTCGAAGATGCGCGGCGTGTTGAAGCTCGCCGCGACGTTGATGCCGAACATGCTGACGAGGGCGCCGAGGACGATGAGGTCGCGCACGATCGAGTTGTCGAAGGCGCTCGCGAGCACGACGGCGTCCTTCGACTCGAGCACGCCCGTCGGGTTGATCATCATCGCCACGGACACGACGGCCACGTACACGACGATGACGACCGCGACACCGATCGGGATGGCGCGCGGCAGGTTGCGGGCCGGGTCTTCCATCTCGCTCGCGGCGCTGCCGGCGCCCTCGAACCCGGTGAACGCGTAGAACGCCGCGAGCATCGCGCCGACGAACGCGGTCGTGTCCATGCTCGGCACGAGAGGGCTGCCGTCGGGGCCCTCGAGATGGGTGAGATCGGAGAAGTGGTTGTCGCCGGTCATCGCCAGCACGACGAGGCCGGCGACGATCGTCAGGACGAGCGCCGCGACCTTACCGATCGTCGAGATGTTGTTGACGACCTTCGTGATGCCTGTGCCCGCCAGGTTGATCGCGAGCAGCACCACCATGAGTAGGACGAAGCCGATCGTGATGTTCGTCGTCGTCACCGCCTCGTGGCCGCCGAAGACGGTGAGCACGGTGGTCACGACGGCCGTCGCCATGACACCCCACGCGATCGCGGCGCCGACGAAGCGCGTCAGGCCGACGTAGAACCCGACGTCGTCACCGAACGCGACCCGCGTGTACGCGAACGCCGCGCCGTTCTCGCTCGTCCAACGGGCCGCGGCGGCGAACGTCACGGCGAGGACGGCCGCGAAAACACCGGCGATGACATAGACGAGCGGCGTCCACGTGCCCGCGACCTTCATGACGGCGCCGGGGGAGAGAAAGATGCCCGAGCCGATGATGCCGTTGATCGTCAGCAGGACGATTGACGCGAGCCCGAACTTGGCGCGCGACGTCTTGCGCCCGCTGGTGTCATCCCGATTCGCCGCTTCCTGCGGCGTCTCGCCGCGCGTCGTCGCGTCCTGTGGCGTCTCGCCGCGAGTGGGCTGATCAGGCGTCGTCGCGGGCGTCGACGACCCGTCCGCGCTCGCAGACGGGGTCGAACCCGCCGATGATGCGGCCATGACGGCTTCCTCTCCTCGGGCCGTGCCCCGGCGAGGGGACGACGGCGTCAGTCGCGGTGAGTCGCCCCCAGACGCATCGCCGCGTGATTCGTCCTCATCTGCCTAGTGCTGCGTTCGCCGCCGGCGACGTGACGTCCGCGGGTTGGGCAGGACGTCAGCGTGGTCACGCCGGCGACGGAGCCGCGGTGCCGTCGGGCCAGGTGAGGGTGCGCGCCGATGTGAAGTGGCGGGGGGTGCCGTCGACGGGGTCGACGAACGCGAGCGTCTTCGCGAGCAACTGCAGCGGACGCGTGAAGTCGTCGATGTCGTCGTCGAGACGCACGTGCGGATAGAGCGGATCGCCGACGATCGGGATGCCGAGACCGTTGAGGTGCAGGCGCAGCTGATGGGTGCGGCCCGTGGCGGGGGTCAGTCGGTAGGTGGCGACGTCGCCGCGCACCTGCCCGAGTTCGATGTCGGTGATGGCGTTGACCGGCGCCCCCGGCACCTCGAACGCCTGCGCGAGGCCGTGCTGCTTGCGAATGTGCGACTCGACCCGACGCGGCAGCTCGAGCGACGGGTCGTACGCCGCGACGGCCTCGTACGTCTTGCTCACCTGCCGCGCTTCGAAGATGCCCTGGTATGCAGCGCGCCAGCGTGGCTCGCGCGTCAGCAGGAGCACCCCGGCGGTGAGCCGGTCGAGGCGGTGAACGGGCACGAGCGTCGGTTCGTCGAGCATCGCGCGTGCCTTGACGACGACCGACTGCGTGACGTGCCTGCCGCGCGGGATCGAAGCGAGGAAGTGCGGCTTGTCGACGACGACGATGCGTTCGTCCTCGTGCAGCACCGTGAGTTCGAACGGCACCTCCGGCTCCTCGCGCAGCTCGCGGTGGAAGTGGACGAACGTGTGCGGCCGGTACGGTTCGTCACCGTTCCAGGATCGGCCGTGGTCGTCGACGAAACGGCCGCGTTCGAGCATCCCGTCGACGTCGACGTGGTCGGGCAGCTTGTCGTGCAGGAACGCCCGCATCGTCGGCCAGGGCATGGGGTTCGTGCGGTCACGATCGGGCGTGCGCACCCATGCGGCACTGAGGCCGTGACGGCGGGGAAGGGGATGAAAATCTGGCACGGACGGCGCTCGCGAACCGTCAGGCGCCCGCGGGCGCGCGGCCCGTCGCGGCGGCGTCGAGGGCGGCGAGGCCCTTGTCGACGTCCTTCGCCACCTTCGCGTTCATGCGGATGAGGGTGAACAGGACGCGCTGCGGCGCGCTCTGCGGACCCGTCATCGTCCAGGTGACGTCGGTTCCGCCGTCAGCGGCGGGGGAGAAGGCGAAGTGGGAGGTGTTCTCCGACTCGAACGGCGCCGTGAACGTGAGCGCGACGGTGATCTCGTGCGGCGTCGAGTCGAGGATCTCCCTGTGTCCCGACCCGGCCTTCTTGTCGCCGGCCCACTCGTACGGCGCGCCGACGCCACGTGCGGCCCCCGAATAGGTGCGGCGCAGCTGCGGATCGAGCCCCTCCCACGGTGACCAGTGCACCCATTCGTGCAAGTCGTCGACGAACCCGTGCACCTGCTCGAGCGGCGCAGCGATGTGACGGCTGCGACTGACGCGGAACTCACCCATGCCCCAGAGGATATGCGGGAGCCGCCCGAGCTGGTACACGCACGCTCCGGGGCTCACCCGGCCGCCCTCATCGAGTGTGGTGGCAGGGAATGCCAGGTCGGCCCGGACAGGCCCTGGGTCGCCCGCGTGGCCGGCCTCGCAGCAGGAGTCGCGGAGACAAGGAGTAGGGCGCCGGGCGCCCGCAGGTACCTCCAGCCACGTAGATTCACGGCATGGGAATCTTTCAGGGCCTCGCTGGCAACATGCAGCAGATCGACCCGCAGCAAGCACATGAGCTCTACGGCCCCTGGCTGCTCGAGGGTGAGCAGATCCAGTCGGCGTACAAGATGCTGCGCGACGGCTTCTGCATGACCAACTTCCGCATCATCACGCTCGATCACCAGGGTGCGACGGGGAAGAAGACTCGCGTCAAGTCGATCCAGCTGGCTGCGATCGTGGACGTCACCGCAGAGACCGCAGGCGGAGGAGTCGACGACTCGGAGATCACGATCACGTACGTCGTGACGCCTTACCTCAGGGCCCACACCCTGCAGTACGGCGAGTACACGTTCGAGTTCCCCAAGAACTTCGACATCGCGGCGCTGTATCGGCATCTCATGGGCATCGCCCTCAACAACCGTCAGAACCTGAACCGCGCGTGACAGTGGTGCCTGCCGGCCTGCGTGCGTAGCCGCTCGACGCGGGGCTGCGCGCCGAGCGAGATGTCGCCTGCGCGCCGAGTTGGGGACTCGACGCGCATGACAGGATCGGGCAATGGTCGAGACGGACGCGTTGATCCCCGAGTCGCTGCGAGCGCTGATGGCCGGTCGGGCGGCTGACGGCGCCGGGCTGCCTGACGGTGAGGCGTGGCTGCGCAGCGTCCCGAAGACGCTCGAGACGCTGCTGGGCACCTGGCGTCTGACGCCGGACGGGCCGTCGATGCACGGTCAGTGCGCGCTCGTCGTGCCGGTGCGGCAGGGTTCGGAGCGGCTCGCGCTCAAGCTCGCGTGGCCGCACGCCGAGGCGCGGCACGAGCACCTGGCGCTGCGCGCGTGGCGCGGTGTCGGAGCGGTCAAGCTCGTCGCGGCCGAACCGTCGTCATGGGCGCTGCTGCTCGAACGGTGTCGGCCGGCGACGCAGCTGGTGGAGATGTCGTCGCTCGACGCGGCGGAGACGATCGGCGCGATCCACCGGCGTCTCGCCGTGCCGGCGTTGCCGCAGCTCGACACGGCGTCTGCGTGGTGCGGCCGGATCGCCGAGCGGCTGACGGGAGAGGAGCTGCCGATGCCGAGGCGGTTCGTCACCCAGGGGGTGTCGTTGGCGAGATCGCTCGCGCAAGAGCGTGGTGTCGACGCGACGCTCGTGCACTCGGATCTGCACGACGACAACGTCATGAACGTGACGCGAGCCGGAGCTGTTGGCGGGCTCGTCGCGATCGACCCGAAACCGGTCGCGGGAAACCTCGCGCTCGCGGTTGCACCGTTGTTGTGGAACCGGTGGGACGAGGCCGCTGACGCCTACAACCTGAGGAATCACCTGCGTTTTCGCGTCGACTACGCGTGCGACCCGATGGGCGTCGCACCCGAAGCGGCCCGGGCATGGACGATCATTCGGGTGCTCGCCAACGCCTGGTGGGCCTGCCACGACGCGCGCGAGCGACGCGCTCCTGCACCGGATCTGACGCGCGAGGTCGCCATCATCAAGGCCATGCAGGGCTGACGTTCACCCCTGCCCGAACGCCTCGGTTCGAAGGCCTCAGAGAGCTTCCGACTACTGCCCAGCGGCCCCGCCCCACGTGCGATGTACGTCCCCATTCGCGATCTGCGTCCCCATCTGCGATTTTCGGAAGCATTCGCCCCGGCCGTCGCACGTGGCAGGTGAGGTGCCCGGACCGTGCGGAGCGTCGCGCCACCCGGCGGCGGGCCATCTCGTACGCTGTGGCCATGAGCCATCCCAGTGATTCGTCGACGCCCGCCGCGCCCGTCAGCTCGGCCCCGGCGCCTGCGGCGCCACCCGCCGCATCGACCGCCATCCTCACCCCTGAAGCGATCGCGACGGCTGCCGAGGCCGCGATGGCCAAGCGGCCTGTGCGCGAACCGTGGCGCATCGCCATGCTCGCCGTGCTGGGCGGCGCATGGATCGCGCTCGGTTTTGTCTTCTACATCACGACGCAAACGGGCGCGTCGACGATGCCGTGGGGCATCTCGCGCACCATTGGCGGCGTCGCGTTCTCCGTCGGCCTGCTGCTCGTCATCGTGACGGGCGCGGAGCTGTTCACGTCCTCGACGATGACGATCATCGCCAAGGTCGTTGGACGCATCACGTGGCCCCAGTTCGCGCTGCACTGGGTGATCGTGTGGGTGTTCAACTTCGTCGGCGCGCTGCTCGTCGCGGCGCTGTGCTACTTCGGTGGGCTGCAGACGAACGGTAAGAACGGGTGGGGCAAGGTCGTCCTCGACGGCGCGGCCGCCAAGCTGCATCACTCGTGGGGTGAGGCGTTCGTCCTCGGCATCTTCGCGAACCTCGCGGTCTGCCTCGCGGTGTGGATGGCGTTCGCCGGCAAGACGCTCGTCGACAAGGCGTTCGCCGTCGTCGGGCCGGTCGCGCTGTTCGTCGCGACGGGTCTGGAGCACTCGATCGCCAACATGTTCTTCCTGCCGCTCGCCATGATCTTCAAGGATCACGGGGGAGCGAAGTTCCTCAAGGGCCTCGACATGTCGGCGTACTCGGATCTCACCTGGACGCATGTCTTCGTCAACAATTTGCTGCCGGTGACGCTCGGCAACATCATCGGTGGCGGGCTCATCGCGGGCCTGTACCAGTGGTACGCGAACCGTCCGAAGGTCGAAGCAGCTGCGGTCTGAGGATCGCGCTTTACATTCATTAGCTATATTTATGGCGCAGGGGAGTTGCACCAGGAGGAGACCACCGTGAGCGGTGTCGACAAGGCGCAGGTCCTGGAGGACCTCGTCGCACACCTGAGCGAGCGCCTCGACCAGGCCGACAAGGCTGTCGGCCTGCGCCAGCAGGTCGGCGAGGTGATCGAGCAAGACGAGCACCGCGTCGACGACGTCTCGCATCAGGAGGACGCTGGCGACATGCACGACATGCTCCAGGAGGTCGACAAGACGCAGCAGCGCATCGTCGAGACGGCGAAGGCGTTGACGACGACGGCGTGTGACGTCGTCAAGCCCGGCGCGGTCATCAGTTTCGGCGGCGAGCACTTCGTCGTCGGCGTGGCGACGGACGAGTTCACCTCGGGCGGCACGACCTACCTGGGCATCTCACCGGACGCACCGATCTACGCAGCCATCGAGGGCAAGCGGGCCGAAGACACATTCGAGTTCAACGGCACGACGTCGACGCTCGACGACGTGTCCTGACGCTTCGGGCGCGCGGACGTAAGCGTCAGGAGTCTGGCGACGAGAGTCCAGCAGTGGGTCACATTGCACGACGCGGTGTGACCCACTGTCATCGGGACCTCTTCCGAGCCACGTTCGTCATCCGATAATCGACATTATGTTAAGTAAGCGGATGAGGGGCCTTCCCCAGCACCCCCACACGTGTTATCGTTCATAAAAGACTGCCGTTTTCTCACTCAACTCCTCCTGTTACCTTTTGATGGTTGACTCGCACGATTCATCGCCACTAGATCGAGGGACCATGGGTACAACCTCCGTAGCCGCCAGTGACGAGACGATGTGCATGATCCGCACAGCGGACGGTGAGCGACTCGTAACTCCCCTCGGGCCCGATTTAGCCAGGGTGGCCGTTGAGCACGCTCGCCCCATACGGGAGGTCACCTCGTACAAGCAGAAGCGCTCATTTGAGGGCGATTATTGGTCCGCGACGCTGGGGTGCCTCGTTCACCACGAATCTGGGCTCGAGAAGAGGTTCGCGGTCGAGGCTGACTTCCGCCGCGATGTGGTCGCGTACTCATGGCAGCCGCTCATCTTCTCCTGGCCGCGAGGAACACCCGGACGACGTGACCACGTCCCAGACTTCTTCTGCCGACTCGCTAGCGGTGACGGTCTCGTCGTTGACGTCAAGTCCGCCGATCACACTGAAGCTGCCGCAGATCAGTTCGCCCTCACCCGCACAGCCTGTGAAACCGTTGGATGGCAGTACGAGGTGTTCTCAGGTTGGGAACCCCAGCGGGCATTCAACATGGAACACCTGTGCACCTACCGGCGCACGCGCTTCGTTCCCGATCCCTCAGTGCGTGACGCAGCGCTAACGGCGTTCGACGGTGGCGCGTCATTCAACCTCGGGATGAGGCGTCTGATGCGCGAGGCCGCGCTACCCGAACACGAAGCGCGCATGCACCTCTACAACATGATGTGGCACCAGCAGCTTACGTTTGACCTCGAGCAGCCGCTACGCAGCAGCACCATAGTCACGGCGGAGAGTGCATGAAATCTGTCAGGATGTACGACTTCATTCTCTTCGACGCCCAGGCCTGGCAGGTCGTCGGCGTGGATGGCCCGAGAGCCGCGTTGAAAAGCCAAGCGAGTGGGCGCATCCGCCACGTCGCGCTCACCGAGCTACTCGCCGATGACTCCTTCCAGCCAGAGACCCCGGACCGCTTGCCAACCCTCGACGATGTGCGTTTCTTGGAGAGCGTCCCCCAGCAGGTCGCCGAGGATGCCCGCTGGCTCCAGCGGCACATCGTGGAAATCATCCGCGGTGTGCCACCCATCGACGACACCCCCCAGGAGACTATCCCGAATCCGGCCTACGCCGACGACGTCCCCCGCTACCGCCGCATTGAAGCCAAAGTAGCCGAGCTCGCCTCAACGGCACGACCCCTAAAGGAGCGGCAACTTCGGCAATACGTGAAGGCATATGAACGCGATGGCGTGGCCGCCCTCGTCGACAAGCGCAAATTGCGCGACAAGCGGCCCGGTCTCCGACAAGATCCGCGCATCATGACGCTCCTACACGCGTACGTCGTCGACCAAACGGAGACGTCTACCGGAACCCGTAAACGCGCATTGGATCATCTGAAGTACCAGGCCCGGCTTGAGGGCATCACGGTTCCTTCCGACGCGACCCTCTACCGCCTCCTGTCCCAAGTGGAAGGTGACCTGCACCCATTTGGCAACGCCACGACCAGACGAACCCGCGCCAACCGGCCGAACCAGCCCTTCAGCAGGCGCCGGGCCACGCTTCCAGGCCAACTCGTTGAAATCGACTCGACCCCACTCGACCTCGCCATCGTGTACCCAGACGGAAGCACCGGGCGCCCAGAGCTGTCCGCAATGATCGACGTAGCCACCGGGACCATTTGCGGCGCCATCCTGGTGCCCGAGGGAACGAAGGGAGTGGAACTCGGTACTCAATTGTTGGCGCGCTCTCTGACCCCACTTCCCATGCAGCCCGGATGGGACGACGCCCTCTCTCTCGCGCGATCCACCCTGCCCGTCGAAATGATGGTTCCCGACCCCGAACTGAGAGCGGGGATCGCCGCCCGCCCCCTCATCTACCCCGAAACGATCACGATCGACCGGGGAAAGAACTACATGAGTGAGGTTTTCAGGAACGCATGCGAACGCCTCGAAATCGGTCTAACGCTAGGGGACTGCTGCACGGATAGGTGACATCGACTCTGTGGTGCCGTTCGGTGCCGCAGGAGAGGATGTGCACCATGCCCA
>NZ_JBXASS010000002.1:0-44419 GCF_058809565.1 Dermacoccus sp. MPR-E5
GCCCCAGCCCCAGCCCCCACGAGTGTCGTAGTAGTCGACACGCGCACTGCGAACAAGCTCACCAAGATCCCAGGCTGCACCTTCGCCCACCGCGAAACGCTCCACCGAGAAGCACGATTCACCACTCTCGGCGTCTCATGTATCCGATAGACGGCAGGTAGCACAAACGAAGGTTTTTGCAACAGCCGAGGACCGCGGCTGACCGATTGGTGCGAAGCCGCCGACCCGAGCGCCCGAGTGTTCCGATAGGGCCATCCCTAGATTCCCCCTGTCCGAGAGTGTGCATCTGAGGGGGTTCCTACTTGCGTGGGGTGGGGTACACCCTATTTGCACTAGCACGGGCGGATCGGACGCGCATGCGAATAGGGTCGGTAACCGTCTTTTTGCCCACTTTGCGGGTAGGGTCTAGACATGCCGGGTCAAATCGTGGGGTACGCACGCGTCTCGTCGACGTCACAGAATCTCGCTAGGCAGCTCGAAGCGCTTGGGGGCGTCGATGAGCTGTTCACTGACCATCAATCGGGCAAGAGCCGAGCCGATCGCGCTGGCTTGTCGGATGCGCTGCGCTACGTGCGTCGCGGTGACACGTTGCGCGTCGCGTCGATGGATCGGCTCGCGCGATCGCTGGTCGACCTCGAGCAGATCGTCTCCGACCTCACCGCGCGCAAGGTGAGCGTCGAGTTCGTCAAGGAACGCCTCACCTTCTCACCCGACGCCACGGCCGACCCGTTCGCGACGTTCCAGCGCCAACTCATCGGCGCCGTCGCCGAACTCGAGCGTTCCCTCATCCGCGAACGCCAACGTGAAGGCATCGACCTGGCAAAAGTACGCGGCGTGTACAAGGGCCGCGCCCGCCGCCTCACCGACGAACAGGTTGCGCACGTGCGTCAGGCAGCAGCCGCCGGCGCGAACAAGGCCAAGCTCGCGATCGACCTTGGGGTCTCACGCCGCCTTATCTATGACGTCATCGCCGGCAACGGCGCCTACGCATCACCATCTCAGCCTGGACGCTGCGGTGGCGATGAGCTGACATCGGCGGGCAGTGACGGCTGAGCAATGCTCGCCGGATGGCGCGTGGGTGGTACAGCTAGGACTGGTCGTTCGGGCCAGAAAGCTGTAAGCAGTGGAAGCCGATCGGCATAGGTAGCTGACCGTTTTGCGACGCTGCGATGAGGAGCCACTGCACGCTCTGGTGCAGCTGCGCGAAGCCGGCGCCGCACAGCGCGATCGGCTTGCCTGGGCCCATGTGGTTGTCGGCAAGACGAATGCCCTGATCCTGCAGGAAAGCTTGGGTTTCTTGACTGGCGTGGAGAAGGTCGGTGCCTTCAGGGAAGACGATGATCATGCCTGCGGCTTGCAGGGGGCTGAGTAGGTGGGCATCAGGTACCGCGCGTTCGAAGGAGTCTTGTGGTGCGGTCATGACAAGGATTTCTTCGGGACACTCGCCCGCGTAGGTGCGGGGTCGGATGCGTGCCGTGGGGTGCCATGGCCCAGCCTTGGGGCGGCACTCCAACTCGGCATTGAGTGTTGTACAGGCTAGGGCGAGCCGCTCGGTGACGAGGTCGTCGAATCGGCCTGCGAGGAAGCGAGCCTGAAGCATCCTCAATTGATCCGGAGTTGCTGGTGAGGCGATCTCACCGTGTCGCACATAGACCGTGCCGGCCCGTGCTTTTCCGAAGTCGCGTTGGAGGACACGTAGCGGATCGCCGTCAGCGGGAGGAGCTACTTCGATCACGAGGACTGTCTTTTCCCCCCTGGCTACGTGGTGCGCTGTCCAGGCGGGCGCTTCAAGGCCAGTTCCTAAGAAGGTCGCCAGTTTTTGCTGTATCTCGGTGGCGCTGAAGGCGGGTGCGCCGTGAAGGCCGGACTCGCTCGCTCCGACGACAAGGTAGCCGAACCCCCCGTAGTCAGCTTGTGCCGTTGAGACGTCGCGGTTGGCCAGAGCGAGTATCTCTTTGGCGAACTCGAATATGCCAGCTTTGGCACCCAGGTCGCATTCGCTCTTCCACTCGAGCCAGTGAGTCTCTCCATGCTTGTCCGCGGCGGTGATGATGGCGTCGATGAGATCTTCACGGCGCTGCGGCGTCGCGATGGGGATAGTGGTGTCGAACGCGACCGGCATGACCGTTCTCCTTCAGTGGGCGACGAGAGAACTCGTACTGTCGAGGCTGGCTTTTGGAAGGGCCGCGTGCACGAACTTGCGGCTCTTGAATTGCGACCGCGATCCGTGTGCACGGTGCACCCGGCCACATCGACGCCGTCAGAACTCGTCACGCTTCGCTTGCGAGCCGTGCCGAGGTTCTTGTTCGCCACGCCATCCCCTGTAGGTGTTCATCTCGTGTGAGGTGCGTCCTGCCCAATTATGGGCCACGACGGGCCGCCTAGGTTGGCTCACCCCGGCTCAGAGCCCCCATCCACCGACGTGGGGTAGCCGTAGCGGCGGCGGTGGTCATCCCAGCTCGACGCGTACGCCTGACGCAGGGGCTCAGCCAGATTCGCGAACCACACGCGTCGCTCCTCACGGCGCCGCTCGAACTCGCGTCGATCCTGCGCCTCGAGCCAGTCCGCATGTCGCCGCGACGGGTCGAGACCACGGCGTAGGTTGCGTTCCTCCCACACACGCTTACGCTGCTGTTGACGCCACACACTCAGACGCGAAAACTCCCCACTCAGCCGCTGCACCCGCTGCACCCGCTCACCCGCGTCCAGACCCGCCCACCAGCGCTGCGCGCTCCTGACACGCAGCGACCGACGCGCGCCGCGCCAGCACCCAGGTCGACGCACGCTCACGAAAGACCTGTCGTTCCAACGAGATTCGGTCACGCACCACCTGCTGCCCGACAGACGCCGCCTCGAGCGTCGGCAGGGTCTGGGGGCGCGTCCACTCGCCGTTCGCCGAGACCTGCGCCAACCCGTGCGTCTGCAGGTGCGCCAGATGACGCAGCACCTGCCGTCGCGTCCACCCCGACACCTCACCAGGGGTGGGGCACAGTTGCGCCTTCAGCGCCACATCCTCGACCGCCAGACCCACCCGCGAATCCAACGAGGCCAGCACCAACCACGCAGCAGGGGGAGTTCACCGGGGAGGGCGGCGGCCAAGGGGATGTGATGATCGCGGCGCTCGTGCTGCTGGGGTTGGGTTGGAACGCTGGATTGCTGGCCGGCACGACGATGCTCGTCGACGCCACCTCCAGCGCCACCCGCGCCTGCACGCAGGGCACGTGCGACGTCCTCGTCTCGCTTGCCGGAGCGGGCGCGGCATCGGCGCAGGCTTCGTCGCCGGCGCCACGACCTACGCGACGCTGTGCTGCCTCACCGTCGTCGCAGCCGTTGCGCTGCTCGCATTCGTGCCCCGCCGAAAGTCGGCGTGACGTTTTATTCATCGTCATGACACAAAGGCGTTAGGGTGAACGTCATTCCTTTCTTTCCCATGTGACGAAAAGAGCGGCGCCATGACGGTCCGTCCCACCCCACTCTCGGCTCCCGCGAGTCGAACCGAGCGGCTCGATCGGTTGCCGTTCACGGCGCGTCATCGCTCGATGCTCGTCGGTTCGGGCGTCGGCTGGGCGCTCGACGCGATGGACGTCGGGCTCATCAGCTTTCTCATGGTGGCGGTCAAGAAGGAGTGGGGGCTGACGACCGGCGACCTGTCGGTGCTCGCCTCGATCGGCTTCGTCGGCATGGCGATCGGCGCCGGTGTCGGCGGCGCCCTGGCCGACCGCATCGGCCGCCGCACCGTGTTCGCGGGCACACTCGTCGTCTACGGCATCGCGACGGGTCTGTCGGCGCTCGCGCCGAGCTTCCTCGTCCTGTGCGCCCTGCGCTTCGTCGTCGGGCTCGGCCTCGGCGCGGAACTCCCGGTGGCCTCGACCCTGGTGAGCGAGTTCGCCCCGAAGCGCCTGCGAGGACGGATGGTCGTCGCCCTCGAGTCGTTCTGGGCGCTCGGGTGGCTGCTCGCGGCCGTCATCGGATTCACGATCGTGCCGCACGACAACGGGTGGCGCTGGGCGATGGCGCTCGGGCTCGTGCCCGCTCTCTACGCAATTCACGTGCGCCGCGGGTTGCCCGAGTCGGTGCGCTTCCTCGAGAAGGTCGGCCGCGACGACGACGCCGAACGCATCGTGCGCTCGTTCGAGGCCGCGGCGGGTCCGGCGCAGCGCAGCGGCGGCGCGCACCTCGACGACGCTGCCGACACCCACGCGGGCGCGCAGGGAACCACCGTCGACGTCGAGACGACCAGAACGTCACAGCTCGCGAGCCCGTTCTCCGCGCCGTATCGAACGCGGACGGCCGCTCTATGGGCGACGTGGTTCGGCGTCAACTTCGCCTATTACGGGGCCTTCTTGTGGATCCCGACATTCCTCGTCGCGAACGGCTTTCCGGTGGCGAAGTCGTTCGGTTTCACCCTCGTCATCACGATCGCACAGTTGCCCGGATACGCGGTGGCTGCGGTGTGCGTGGAGAAGATCGGGCGTCGACCGACGCTCGCGATCTTCCTCGCAGGTTCGACGGTGTCGGCGCTGCTGTTCGGTCAGGCCTCGTCGGAGACGGCGATCATGGCCGCCGGGTGCGCACTCAGCTTCTTCAACCTCGGCGCGTGGGGTGCGCTGTACGCCATCACGCCCGAGATCTACCCGACGCTCATGCGCGCGGGCGGCGCCGGCGGCGCGACGGCGTTCGGGCGCATCGCCTCGATCGTGGCGCCGCTCGTCGTGCCTTGGGTGTTCACCCATCACGGCGAGGGCTGGACGTTCGGTGTCATCGCCGCAGCCTTCGCGGTCGCGACCCTCGCCGCTCTCGCGCTGCCCGAACGTCGGGGGCAGGCGCTCGACTGACCCGGCGGGGACGAGGCGTCAGCTCTCCTGTGGGTCGCGCAACGCCGCGGTGAACGTCAGCCCCGTCAACAGCAGGCCCGCGACGAACGGCAGGATCATCGCGCGCTGGATGCCGAAGTGGTTGCTGAGGAAGCCGATGATGCCGGGCCCGGCGAGAAACGCGGTATAGCCGAAAGCGGTGACGATGGCGAGCACGCGGCCGCCGCCGATGTGGCCGGCGATGGCGTAGATCTGCGGGGCGATCATGCCGACACCCAACCCGACGAGCAGCCAGCCGACGAGGATGAGCGGCAGCGACGACGTGGTGATGACGACGCCGAACCCGGCCACCGCGACGGGCGCGCCGAAGCGCACGACGGCGGCGCGCCCGAATCGTGCCACGAGTGAGTCGCCGAGCAGCCGGATGACGACCATCGTCGCGGACACGCAGACGAGACCGGCGGCGCCGACCCCCGGGTCGACGTGCGCGACGTCCGTGACGTGGATCGAGGCCCAGTCGATCGCGGTGCCCTCCGTGAACCCGAAGAACAGGGCCATGACGCCGAGCAGCCACGCCTGCGACGGGATGCCGGGTCGCGGCGGTGCGTCGCCGCTCGTGGGGCTGATCGGCGCGGCCTCGTCCGTGCTGTCCTCGACATGCGGTGCCTGCGGCGTCAGAGCGAACAGTGCGGTGAGCCCCGCCCCGGCAAAGATCGCTGCCGCGACGAGGGCCCACCTCGGATCAGCCCCGTCGCCCTGCAGTTTCGCCGAGCCCATGACGAGCAGGGCGCCGAGGAAACCTCCGAGCGAGAAGAACGCATGGAACCGGCTCATGACCGCCGTACCGGAGGCCCGCTCGGCGTCGACGCCGAGGGCATTCATCGCGACGTCCATGACACCGTTGCACGCGCCGATCATCACGCCGCCGACCACGAGGGTGGGGTAGTTCGGGGCGAACGCGACCACCAGCAACCCGATGGCGAGGCCGACTCCGCCGACGAGTGACGGCAGGCGCGGTGTGAGCCGGTCGGAAACGCGGCCGCTCACCTGCATGGCCACGATCGCGGAGCCCCCGGCCAGCAGGAGGACGAGCCCGATCCCCGACGCGTCGGTGTGCAGGCGTTCACGGAGGCCGGGCAGCGAACCGCCCCAGGCCCCGATCATCAGGCCGTTGACGAGAAAGATGCCGAACACCGAGCTGATGAGGGCGTGGCTCTGCGCTGCGGTGAACGACGTCGTGGGAGTCGAGGTGGGCATGCGCTCCATTGTCACCGCTGCCACCTACCCTGGTCGAATGGACGACAAGGCCACGCTGAAGACGTACCTCGACTCGCTGCGTTCGGCGATCCTGTGGAAGCTCGAGGGCCTCGACGAGTGGCAGCTGCGCTGGCCGATGACGTCGACGGGGTCGAACCTGCTCGGCATCGTCAAGCACCTCGCAGCGATGGAGTACGGCTACCTCGGGCACGTCTTCGACCGCCCCGGCGAGGAACTGCCGTGGATGGGGCAGGACGCCGAGCCCAACGCCGACCTGTGGGCGACGTCCGACGAGACCGTGGAGAGCGTCGTGCGCCTCTACCGCCGGGCCGTCGCACACGCCGACGAGACGATCGCGAGCCTCGACCTCGACGCCACCGGCCACGTGCCGTGGTGGCCGCAGCCCGACGTCACCCTGCACCGCGTACTCGTCCACCTGAGCGTGGAGGTGGCCCGCCACGCGGGGCAGGTCGACGTCCTGCGCGAACTGCTCGACGGACGCGTCGGCATGCGTGAGGCGAACCCCAACCTGCCGTGGGGCGACGAGTTCTCCTGGGAGAGCTACGTGGAGAGGCTTCGTCAGATCGCGATCGACGCGCAGTGGCCCGGTGCCCGACCCGGTCTGTACGGGTTCGCGGGCCCGCAGCGGGACGCGCTGCTCGCGCCGATCCTTCGCGGTGCCAAGACGGCGACATCATCCCTGGCAGCCGCGTATTCAGCGGACGATGAACTGCCGCGGGTCGGTGAGCGCGAGGTGCTCATCTCGTCGGCGGGGATGCCCGTCGGCGTCACCGAGACAGTCGAGGTGCGCGTCGTCCCGCTGGGAGAGGTTGACCTCGAGCACGCCGTCGACGAGGGGGAGGGGTTCCGCAGCGTCGACGAATGGCGCGGGGCGCACGAACGCTTCTGGGCCTCCGACGCGATGCGGGCCGAGCTCGGCGACCCCGACCTCGTCGTCGACGATGCGACGCCCGTCGTGCTGCAGCGCATCCGGCTCGTCGAGACGCTCTGACGGGTGTGCCGGCGCGGTGGCACTGGAGGTTCGCCGGTGTCGAGATGCCCGCCATTCCGAGGACCGCGGGCGCTCGTGGACCGAGTGGTTCGAGGCGCAGTGACGACGGAGCAGCGCCTCGCCGATGCGTCGTGATGACGCACCACGCGCCGCGCCCGGCGCCGTCATCACGCCTGATGCCCGGTTGTCCTGGTCAGCGTGGGCGCGTCATAGCGCCCTGATCGCCGCGCTCAGGCGAACAGGTCGTCCTGCTCGGCGTGCTCGTTGCGCAGCGACTCGAGGAAGCCGACGAACGTGGCGCCGAGCTCGCTGAGCTCCTCGCCGCTGTCGCGCTCGACGTCGACCCAGCGCGTCGGGTGACCGGGGACGACGCCGAAGTCCCAGTCCTCGCCGCGGCCGAAGACGACGATGTCGCCGGTCTTGGTCACCGAACTCGGGTGCAGCACGCGCAGGTAGGGCCCGTCGGTGCCGTCGGCCATGTGGACGTTGCCGTTGTACGTCGCCGTCGTCAGCCAGAAGGCGCGCAGGTCGTCGGGAAAGGTAACGCCGAGCTTCTCCTCGGCGTGCGTGAGGTCGTCCTCGGTGGCGGGGGAGTCGAAACGGTCAGGGCTGAAGTACTCCGTAAAGGACATGCCGTCAGCCTAGGGCCTGCGACCCGTGAGCGGGCCGCGACGAACGACGAAGCGAGTAGCGCGATGGTCCGTGGGTGCTTCCGCCCCGTGAACCGGGCCGCGACGATCCCAGCGTCCTGTCGGCGCGATCCACAGCGTCTTGTCGGGGCGATGCGTCACAATGCGCTCATGATTCGTCCTGCTCCGCTTCGCTCGAACCCCCCGCGCGCCGGTGAGCCGTCATGATCGAGGGTCTCGATATCGCTGACGCGCGGGTGTGGCGCAGGAAAGAGGCGAAGGCGCGCTCCATCGAGGCGGGTGCGCTCGCCGACGCGATGCGCGACGAGGAGAACCTCGTCTGGGTCGACCTGCTCGACCCGTCGCCGGAGCAACTGCGTCAGCTCGTCCTGCGGTTGGGCGTGAGCGGGACTGTGGTCGAGGATGCTCTCGCTCCGCACGAGCGCGCCAAGGTGACGGCTCACGCCGACCATCTGTTCTTCACCGTGTACGCCACGCAGCTCGCGACCGACACCCTCGCCGAGCACGCTGACGGGGGCAGCCACCTCAGCGTCACGCGCATCAGCGGCATCGTGCTGCCGCGGGCGCTCATCACGATCAGGGTCAGGTCGCCGCATTGCGAAGCGTTCGACATGGGTGAGGTCGTGAAGCGCTGGGATGATTCCGCCTCACTCATGACGCAGGGCAGCGGCGCGCTCGTGCACGGGTTGCTCGACTACGTCGTCGACGGCCATTTCGACACAATCCAGTCGCTCGACGACGCTCTCGAAGGCCTCGAGGAGACGTTGTTCGCGGAGCGGCGCACCGGCAGCGAGTTCGTCCGCACGACGTACGCGATCCGCAAGGATCTCGTCGCGCTGCGCCGCGTCGTCCTGCCGATGCGTGAGGTCGTCAACGCGCTCATGCGTCACCGCGGGCGCACGGGCGGGCCGCTCGACGCCTGGTACGACGACCTGTACGACCACGTGCTGCGTGCCTCGGAGTGGACCGAGTCGCTGCGTGACATGGTGAGCACCGTCTTCGAGACGAACCTGTCGCTGCAGGACGCGCGGCTCAACACGATCATGAAGAAACTCGCCGCGTGGGCCGCGATCATCTCGGTGCCGACGGCCGTGACGGGCTGGTTCGGCCAGAACGTGCCCTACCCCGGTTTCCAGGCGCATTCGGGGCTCGTCATGAGCGTCGTCGTCATCGTCGCGTTGTCGGGCGGGCTCTACGCGATCTTCCGCCACAACGACTGGTTGTGACCTCCCGCCCACCTGCGTCCAAGTGCGCCCGGGTGCATCTGGACGCAGAGGGTTACGGCTGGGCGCTGACGACGAGGGTGGCCTCGCCGCGCACCCCTCCGGGCGTTCGCGATCGTGGTGAGGCGTGCCTAAGCTGGAGGCATGGTCAAGCGCATCGAAACCGACAGCATGGGTCAGATCGAGGTCGACGAGAACGCCTACTGGGGCGCGCAGACGCAGCGCAGCATCGAGAACTTCGACATCGGCCGTGACACGTTCGTGTGGGGGCCCGTCATGGTGCGGGCACTCGGCATCCTCAAGAAGGCCGCCGCGCAGGCGAACGCCGATCTCGAGCAGCTCCCGAAGGACGTCGCGGAGCTCATCGAGAGGGCCGCGGACGACGTCATCGACGGCAAGCTGAACGATCAGTTCCCGCTCGTCGTGTTCCAGACAGGCTCGGGCACGCAGTCGAACATGAACGCCAACGAGGTCATCTCCAACCGCGCGATCGAACTCGCCGGCGGAGAGCGCGGCTCGAAGAAGCCCGTTCACCCCAACGATCACGTCAACCGCGGTCAGTCGTCGAACGACACGTTCCCGACGGCGATGCACATCGCCGTCGTCCTCGACCTCGTCGAGCGCCTCTATCCGGCCGTCACCGAGCTGCGTGACGTGCTCGACGCCAAGGCGAAGGAGTTCGACGACGTCATCTGCGTCGGGCGCACCCACCTGCAGGACGCGACGCCGATCCGTCTCGGTCAGGAGATCGGCGGCTGGGTCGCGCAGCTCGACTTCGCGCTGTCGCAGGTGCGTCAGGCCGAGCAGGCGACGCGGGCGCTCGCGATCGGTGGCACCGCCGTCGGTACGGGGCTCAACGCGCACCCCGACTTCGGCATGCTCGCCGCGCAGAAGATCTCCGAGATCACGGGCGAGAGCTTCCACCAGGCCGACAACCTGTTCGCGTCGCTGTCGGCGCACGACGAGCTCGTCGCCGTCAGCTCGTCGCTCAGGCTGCTCGGCGGGGCGCTCATGAAGATCGCGAACGACGTGCGTTGGCTCGCGTCCGGGCCGCGCAACGGCATCGGCGAACTCGTCATCCCGGAGAACGAGCCGGGCAGCTCGATCATGCCGGGCAAGGTCAACCCGACGCAGTGCGAGGCGATGACGATGGTCGCCACCCGCGTGTTCGGCAACGACGCGACGGTCGGTTTCGCCGGCTCGCAGGGCAACTTCCAGCTCAACGTGTTCAAGCCCGTCATGGCGCACGCCGTGCTGGAGAGCATCCGCCTCATCTCGGATGCGTGCCGTTCGTTCACCGCGCACTGCGCACGTGGCATCGAGCCGAACCGGGAGCGCATCGACGCCAACCTCGCCTCGAACCTCATGGTCGTGACGGCGCTCAACCGTCACATCGGCTACGACAAGGCCGCCGCCATCGCGAAAAAGGCGCACAAGGAGGGCACGACGCTGCGCGAAGCGGCGCTCGCGTCCGGTGACGTCACGGGCGAGGACTTCGACCGCTGGGTCGTGCCCGCCGACATGACGCACCCGTCCGCCTGACGAGCCCTCCCACCGGCGAAGGGGTTGTGGAGGTTCGTGCGCTCAGACGCGCAAACCTCCCCAACCCCTTTCGTCGTCTGTCGTCGTCTCGGAGCGTTCAGTCGCGTAGCCCCGTCGAGTCGACGACGCCGCTGAGTACCTTGGCGGAGTGGGCGAGGGCGTCGCGTTCGGCGTCGTTCAGGTCGAGTTCGACGACGCTCTTGACTCCGCTGCGCCCCAGCACCGTGGGCACACCGATGAACAGGTCGTCGATGCCGTACGTGCCGTGCAGCTTCGTCGAGACCGGCAGTGCGGTGTACTCGTCGCGCAGGATGGCGCGGGTGATGCGCGCGAGGGCCATGCCGATGCCGTACGACGTCGAACCCTTCGCGTCGATGATGCGGTAGGCCGCCTCACGCGTGTCGGTGAAGACACGCTCGATCTCCTCACGGCGCCCCGGCACGCTCTCGAGGTCGCGTGACAGCGGCGCGCCCGCGACGTTCGCGGACGACAGTGCGGCCACCTCGGTGTCGCCATGCTCACCGATGATCGACGCGTGCACGCTCGACGGTGCGACGTCGTACAGCTCGCCGAGCATGAAACGCAGGCGCGCCGAGTCGAGCGTCGTGCCCGAACCGATGACACGCTCGGACGGCAGACCGCTCAACTTCCAGGTGGCGTAGGCCATCACGTCGACCGGGTTGCTGGCGACGAGGAAGATGCCGTCGAAACCCGTATCCATCACGGAGCCGACGATCGAGCGGAAGATCTCGACGTTGCGCCCGACGAGGTCGAGCCGCGTCTCACCCGGGCGCTGCGCCGCACCCGCGGTGATGACGACGAGGTCGGCGTCGGCGCAGTCGTCGTATGACCCCACCGTCACGCGCGTCGGCGACGGCGCCCACACGACGCCGTGGTTGAGGTCCATCACCTCGCCCGTCACCTTCTGAGTGTTGATGTCGATGATGGACAACTCGTGGACGAGACCCTGGTTGACGAGGGCGTACGCGTACGCCACCCCGACGTCACCGGCACCGATGAGAACAACGCGATCGCTCATGACCTCAACGCTACGCCGCCGGCCCGGTCTGTTCCGTCGTGTGGAGCACCTTGCCGGTGCAGTGAACATGAACATCGAATGACAGGCGGGGAGGGCTCGTCACGTGACCGCTGGCCTCAGAGGCCCGAGCTTGGGAGTTTGGCAGCCGACCCGCGACCCCGCGGGCCTCCGGGGCCCGAGCTTGGGAGTTTCCGCCGCGTGTATTCAGGCTGTACTGCCTCGACAGGAGCCCGCGGGGGTGCGGTGCCGCGCCGCCCCGCAGGGTCAAGGTGTCGCGATCTGCACCGTAGAGTTCGTCACTGAAAAGCGAACAGCAGCAAGGGAATCGACGATTGCGTCGGCGTCCGTTGTCGCGTCGAGGTTGGCGACGTTCGTCGTCGACGTCAGCGCGAGCGTCGCGCATCCTGCGGCCTTCGCCGCGCGCAGACCGCTTGGTGCGTCCTCGACGACAAGGCATTCTTCGGCGGCGACCCCGAGACGCTCGGCAGCCACGAGGAACGGGTCGGGGTGCGGCTTGCCGTGCTCGACGTCGTCGAACGTCACGACCACGTCCGGGAGCGGGATGCCCGCGGCCTGCAGGCGCGCCAACCCAAGTTCATGCGTCGCCGACGTCACGACCGCACACCGACGGGGCAGCAGCGCCGCGACCGCGTCGACGGCTCCGGGCAGCGCGACGACCCCGTCCGTGTCTGCGAGTTCCATCGCCGTGATGCGGGCCAGCGCGACCTCCGCCTCGCCGGGGCTCAGATGCGGCGCGATCTGCGCGATGATGCCCGACGCCGGCACCCCGTGATGCTGGCCGAGCAGGTGCGGGTCGATGTCGTACTCGCGCGCCCACGCCACCCATGAGCGGATGACGGCGGGCGTCGAGTCGACGAGCGTGCCGTCGTTGTCGAACAGCACGGCCGCGAACGGGCGGCCGGCCAGGGCGGAGAGGTCACCGAGTCGAGGCATGGCTCGATCCCATCACGCCGCCACGCGACGTGCGAGTCCGTAGGCCTCCGCCTCTGGGGTGACCTGCCGAGACGTCGGTGATCGCCTGCCGCCGGGTGGCGGTCCTCCGCTTCCTGGGGGACGACGCCTCGTGGACGTACGCTTGAGGCCGTTTTCGAGGAGGAGGCCCTCATGCTGCGCACCCTGATGCGAGCCAAGATTCACCGCGCGACCGTCACGCACGCCGACCTGCACTACGTCGGCTCGTGCACCATCTCGTCCGACCTCATGGAGGCCGCCGACCTCGTCGAGGGCGAGCAGATCGACATCGTCGACGTCGACAACGGCCACCGACTCACTACCTACGTCATCGCCGGCCCTGCGGGTGAGGGGCGCATCGGCATCAACGGTGCCGCCGCTCACCTCGTCGGGGTGGGGGACACCGTCATCCTCATCGCGTACGGAATGTTCGGTCCCGACGAGGTCGCGACGCACGAGCCGCGTGTCGTGTTCGTCGACGGCGACAACCGTATCGTCGAACGCGGCACCGACCCCGCCCACGCGCCCGAGGGCTCCGGTCTCGTCGACCCGCGCGACGGCTGAAGCCCCCGCGGCCGGTGCACAGGCCCGACGCTGACGTGCGGCCGGCGGGCCGGCGGATCAGCTGCTCGACTTTTGTGCATCTGCACGAGGAATGTGCCGCACATTCCTCGTGCAGATGCACATTTCTCGTGCAGCTGGGCTCTCGTGGCGCGGTGAGGCGGGTGGCCCGCTCGTTCAACGGCGCGGCGGGTGCCCGCCCGAGGTCGCTCGTTCAGGAGGCTCGTGCCGCAAGCGCGACGGCCTCGCGCACGAGTGACCTCACGCGCTCGTGGTGGTCGAGGTCGCGGTAGAGCACGCGGACGACGTGGTAGCCGAGTCGCTGCAGGGCGACCTCGCGGAGCTTCTCGCGGCGCAGCGCTTCGCGGTCGGTGTACTTGAGCAGCCCGTCGACCTCGACGATGACGTTCGTCCCCGCCACGAGGAAGTCGGCGCGCGCCACGAACCGTCCGTGCGCGTCGTACACCTCGAACTGCGGGATGACGGTGTACCCCAACGTCGCCAGCACCCAGCGGGCCCGTGATTCCGCAGCCGACTCGGTTCGCGGATCCGCGAACCGTGCCACCGTTCGTGCCTGATGAGCGCCCGCGCGAGTTCCGAAGGCGTCCGCCGCGGCGACGAGGGCATCGGCGTCGAGGCCCAGACGGCGAGCTGCGTCGGCGACGACGAGACCGTCGGGGATGCCGTGGTGGGCCGCGATGTCGATGCCGACTTGGGCCAGGCCCTGCACGGGCCGCGCGATGCCGGCGAGGGGGACGTCGGCCGGCCCGGCGCCCCACGGCCGACGCATCGCCAGGCCGGGGCGGGTGCTGGGTCCGTACGGGCGACGGGACATCTCGACCGTGGTCGGCATGGTGAGCACCGGCAGCTGGTGGGCCAGCGCGGCCGTCACACCGGTGAGGTAGCTGCCGGGAATGGCCTCGAGCAGTGCGACCGCCCGCCGCAGGTGATCCTCACGGGCTGCCTGCCAGGGGTCGTCTGGCCCATCTGTGCGCGTGACGCCGCCGGCCATGCCGGGCGCGGGCTGTACGGCGTAGAGACCCTGACCGAGGCGGGTCAGCACACCCGCCTGCCCCCAGCGTCGCAACTGCGAATCGGTGACGCCCGCGCCCAGGGCCTGCGCCCGCGTGAAATGCCCCAGCCGTGACAGTGCGAGGAGCACGTCGGGAATCGTCACGCCGGGGGCGCTCGCGTCGGAGGCGGCCGCACCACGGGCGTTCGGTGAGGGGTCGGTATCGGGGTCGACCGGGTGGTGGACGCTCGCGGCGGTGTCGTTCGGAGTGAAGGCCCGAGCGCCCTGAGGGGCGGTGTCGGAGCGGACCGCGCCGCCGGCGCTCGCGCGGGGGATCGTCGTCATGAGCCCAGCCTGGTCGAGAATGAGGCCCGGCCGCTGAGGCCCTGTGGACAACTCGTCACATCGACGCGGACGGCGCAGCACCTCGTGTCCTGATGGAACTCCCCGCGGGGAGCCAGCCATTCACTGAACCAAACCCAGCTGCGCGAGAAATACGCATCTGCGCGAGGAATGTGCGTCACATTCCTCGCGCAGATGCGCAAAAGTCGAGCAGCTGCAGCGTCAGCCGGGCAGATGCGGACACCCGGGCAGACCCACCGGTCGTACAGGTCAGACAGCCGCTCAGGTCAGACAGCTCAGGCGACGCCCGTGCCGACGAGCGAACCGACGCCGAAGGTGATGGCCATGGCGAGTACGCCGCCACCGACGTTGCGGGCGACGGCGCGTCCACGCTTCGCCCCGCCGATGCGGGCGCTGACGAAGCCGGTGATCGCGAGCGCGATGACGACGGCGACAACCGTCACCGGCACCCTGAGCGACGGCGACGGCAGCAGGATCGCGAGTAGCGGGATGAGAGCACCGAGGGCGAACGACACGAACGACGCACCGGCGGCCGTCCACGGGTTCGCGAGGTCGTCGGGGTCGAGGTTGAGTTCGGCGTCGGCGTGCGCACGCAGCGCGTCCTTCTCGGTGAGCTGGACGGCGACCTCGCGAGCGAGGGGTTCGTCGAGACCCTTGTCGACGTAGATCTGCGTGAGTTCGGCGAGTTCCTCGTCGGGCATCGTGGCGAGCTCGAGCTTCTCCTTGGCAAGGAGCGCCTTCTCGCTGTCGAGCTGCGTCGAGACGGAGACGTACTCGCCGACGGCCATCGACAGTGCACCAGAGACGATGCCCGCGACACCCGCGATGATGATGGGGGTGCGCTCAGCCGTCGCTCCGGCGACACCCATGACGAGGCCGGCGACGGAGACGATGCCGTCGTTGGCTCCGAGAACGCCGGCGCGCAGCCAGTTGAGCTTCGCGGCATGCCCGGCATCGTGGGCCTCGCCGCTGTGGGGAGTCGTGGTCGTCATGACGCGCATCGTGCGCGATCGACGATGCGAGCGCCACGTAGGTGAGGCTTCGATGAGTCCGGTCACGTTGGCTTCGGCTCGGCCCGTACCCCGAGGGCGCGGCCTTGCGGCCGGTCGAACCATCAGGTGCGTCCATCATCCGCACCCCGAGGGCGCGGCCTTGCGGACCCTCGGATGGACCGCGTCCCCGGCAGGTCGAAAACCCTGCGACAATGGCAAGCATGGCTTTGAAGTCTCGTAACGACGTTCGCAACGTCGCCATTGTCGCCCACGTCGACCACGGCAAGACCACCCTCGTCGACAAGATGCTCTGGCAGGCCGGCGTGTTCGCCGAGCGCGCCACCGTCGAGACCACCGGAGAGCGAGTCATGGACTCCGGTGACCTCGAGCGTGAGAAGGGAATCACGATCCTCGCGAAGAACACCGCGATCCACTACGCGGGCCCCGCCGCGAAGGAGGTCGCGGGCCTCGACGACGGTGAGTTCGTCACGATCAACATCATCGACACCCCCGGTCACGCCGACTTCGGTGGTGAGGTCGAGCGCGGTCTGTCGATGGTCGACGGTGTCGTCCTGCTCGTCGACGCCTCCGAGGGTCCGCTGCCGCAGACGCGCTTCGTGCTGCGCAAGGCCCTCGACGCGAAGATGCCCGTCATCCTGTGCATCAACAAGGTCGACCGTCCCGACAGCCGCATCGCCGAGGTCATCGACGAGGTCTACGAACTGTTCATGGATCTCGACGCGGACGAGGACCAGATCGAGTTCCCGATCGTCTACGCGTCGGCGAAGAACGGCATCGCCTCGACCGTGCGTCCCGACGACGGTGGCCTGCCCGAGGGTGACTCCGTCGAGCCGCTGTTCAAGACGATTCTCGAGACGATCCCCGCCCCGACGTACGAGGAGGGCACGCCGCTGCAGGCGCACGTGACGAACCTCGACTCGGACAACTTCCTCGGCCGACTCGCGCTGCTGCGCGTGTTCAACGGTGAGATCGCCAAGGGCCAGCAGGTGACGTGGTGCAAGGCCGACGGCACGCAGCAGAAGGTGAAGATCACCGAACTGCTCATGACGGAGGGCCTCGAGCGCAAGCCGTCCGAGAAGGCCGCGGGCCCCGGCGACATCATCGCCGTCGCCGGCATCCCCGACATCACGATCGGCGAGACCCTCGCCGACGCCGAGAACCCGGAGCCGCTGCCGCTCATCACGGTCGACGAGCCCGCGATCTCGATGACGATCGGAACGAACACCTCGCCGCTCGTCGGCAAGGAGCGCGGCACGAAGGTGACCGCGCGTCTCGTCAAGGACCGCCTCGACAAGGAGCTCATCGGCAACGTGTCGCTGCGCGTCCTGCCGACCGAGCGTCCCGACGCCTGGGAGGTGCAGGGCCGCGGTGAGCTGGCGCTCGCCATCCTCGTCGAGCAGATGCGCCGCGAGGGCTTCGAGCTGACCGTCGGCAAGCCGCAGGTCGTCACGCGTGAGATCGACGGCAAGCTGCACGAGCCGTTCGAGCGCCTGACGGTCGACACGCCCGAGGAGTACCTCGGCGCCATCACGCAGCTGCTCGCTGCCCGCAAGGGCCGCATGGAGCAGATGACGAACCACGGCACCGGTTGGATCCGCATGGAGTTCGTTGTCCCCGCGCGTGGCCTCATCGGCTTCCGCACCGAGTTCCTCACCGAGACGCGCGGCACGGGTATCGCGCACTCGACGTCCGAGGGCTACGAGCCGTGGGCGGGCACCATCACGACGCGCGTCGCCGGGTCGCTCGTCGCCGACCGCACGGGCCCCGTCACGTCGTACGCGATGGTCAACCTGCAGGAGCGCGGCACGCTGTTCGTCGAGCCGGGCACCGAGGTGTACGAGGGCATGATCGTCGGCGAGAACAGCCGCGCCGACGACATGGACGTCAACATCACCAAGGAGAAGAAGCTGACGAACGTTCGCGCGTCGTCCGCCGACAACTTCGAGAAGGTCATCCCGCCGCGTCAGCTCTCCCTCGAGCAGAGCCTCGAGTTCTGCCGTGAGGACGAGTGCTGCGAGGTCACCCCGACGGCCGTGCGCATCCGCAAGGTCGTGCTCAATGCCGGTGAGCGCGCGCGCACCGCGTCGCGTGTTCGCAACGCGAACAAGAGCTGACCTGATCAGCTGATGATCGACGAACGGCCGGCCACTCTCGAACGAGGGTGGCCGGCCGTTTCGCGTGCGGCAGAGTGGGGCCATGAAGAAGAACCGGGAGGGCGTCTGGATCGTTCAGCACGACGAGACGCCCCACAACACCGTCCTCGGGGTGTTCGCGACGGCCGAGGAGGCGGCAGAGTACGCCGACGCGGTGCATGTGAACTACGCCGATGGCGTCATCACCATGGCGTTTCCGATCGGGTTCCGGTTCGAGGACGGGGCGGCGCGCTACCGCCGCTGAGCCTTCGACCCCAGGCATGCAGCCACTGCGCTCTTTGCGTTTCGGCGCGTGGAGGACGAAGGTTGACCTCATGGCTCGGCTTCTCTTCGCGCATGCGCATCCTGATGACGAATCGCTGTGGACGGGTGTGACGATGGCGCATCACGTCGCGCGGGGTGACGAGGTGCACGTGCTCACGTGCACGCTGGGGGAGGAGGGCGAGGTCATCCCTGACGACCTCAAACACCTCGAACTGCCCGCCGGCTCAGCGCGTCCCGACGACGTCGCGGACGAGCTCGCTCCGGTGCGTCGCGAGGAACTGCGCCGCGCGATGACGGCGATGGGGGTGACGTCGTCGGTCGTCCTCGGTGACGACGCCTTCCGCGCCCTCGCGAACCGCCCTGAGGCGCGCACGTACCGCGATTCGGGCATGGCAGGCACGCCGTCGGCATCCCACCCCCGGGCGTTCACGGGCGCCGACATCGAGGCCGTCGCTGCCGACGTCGCCGCGTACGTCGACGCGCTCGCGCCCGACGTCGTCGTCACGTATGACGAGCAGGGCGGCTACGGCCATCCCGACCACATCCGCGCACACGAGGTGACGGTCGCCGCGCTCGCCGCATCGACCGCGCGTCCGAGGCTGTTCATCACCCTGACGCCGCAGTCGTGGGCACAGGAGGACCGCGCCTGGCTGCACGCGATGTGCTCGCCCGAGTTCCTCCGGGAGACGGGCTTCGTCGTCCCCGAGCGCGGCGACGCCTACCCGCCGTCCGTCGTGCCCGACGACGAGGTGACGCACGCGGTCGTCGATGACGCGGCCGTCAGCCTCCAGATCAAGGCGCTGCGCGAGCACCGCACGCAGGTCAGCGTCGCCGACGAGGTCTACGCGCTCTCCAACGACGTCGCCGCACGTCTTTCAGGACGTGAGGGGTTCACCGAGTACGACGCCCGCGCTCGCCGCCGCATCGTCGGCGCCGAGAACGCCACGCCGAGCGCGACCCGCCCGGAGCTGATCGCATGACCTCCCACCACGAACCGGTCGACCCCGACCACTACCGCAAGGCCATCGGCCGTCTCGCGACGGGCGTCAGCGTCGTGACCACGCGCGTCGGCGACATCGACCACGCCATGACGATCAACTCGTTGACGAGCGTCTCGCTCGACCCTGTTCTCATGCTCATCAGCGTCGAACGCGAGGCCCGCTTCTTCGAGGCGGTCATGGAGCGCGGCGAATGGGCGGTCTCCGTGCTCGGTGCCAGTGCGAAGCCGATCGCGTCGTGGCTCGCGACGCGCGGGCGTCCGCTGCACGGCCAGCTCGACCGCGTGCCGCACCACCGCGGTGACGCGACGGGCCTCGCCCTCGTCGACGACGCCCTCGCGGAGTTCGAGTGCCGCACGGTCTCGACCCTCGACGCGGGCGACCACACGATCGTCGTCGGTGAGGTGCTGACGCTCGCCGTCGGCGACGCTCCCGAGGACGCCCTCACGTATTACCGGGGCGCATTCGGCCGGTTGCGCTGACGCGTCGCTCGTGCCCAGATCGTCGGACGCCGCCGTTCGTGGTGCAATGGTGCGACCCGTGGCGCGGGGCTTTCGCGGGTTCGAGACATGCAGGAGGTCACCGTGGCGGACGACGAGCAGGTGCAGGCGACGCAGCCGGACGGCACGCGTCGGCGCAGGCATCTGGCCTGGTTCGGGGGCGCCGGTGTGCTCGCCGTGGCGGCGATCGGCTACGTCGGGGCCTGCTACCACTACAAGGACACGATCGCGGGCGGTACGACCGTCGCGGGCCGCAGCATCGGCGGGATGACGATGGAACAGGCCTCGCGTCAGGTCTCCGGCCTGCCGGGCCCGGGGGCGCAGCAGCAGGCCACCGTCACGGCCGACGGGCAGAAGTTCGCGTTCGAGCCGTCCAGCGCCTGGAAGCCGGACGTGGCGCGCACGCTCGACGGCGTCACCGGGTTCAGCCTGTCGCCTACCCGCCTCATCCATCACATCAGCGGTGACGGCGGCGCCGTCACGCCGCGGTACACGGTCGACGAAGCGGCGCTGGCGCGTCTCGTCAAAAGCTCGGCGGGCACCTCGATCAAGGGCGCGCCCACGCAGGGCAAGGTGAAGTTCATCACCGGTGAGGTCGTCGTCGTCAAGGGCGCGCCGGGCAAGAGCGTCGACGAGAAGGCGGTCGCGAAGGACGTCGCTGAGCACTGGCCGGGCACCACGGCCTACACCACGAAGCTCGTCGACAAGCAGGCCGACGCGACGCAGGACGCCGTCACCGCGTTCGCGGCGGGCGATGCGAAGAAGGCGATGTCCGAGCCGCTGCAGGTCAAGGCCAATGGCGAGACCGTGACGATGAAACCCTCCGATGTCTCCGAGGTCATCTCCTCCGACACGGACGCGCACGGACAGCCCTCCATCAAGGTCGACGCGGACGCACTGCTCGCCCACGTCCTCGAGCGCAGCACCGACATGCAGAACGACATCGCGACGGACGCGAAGGTCGTGTGGAAAGACGGGAAGCCGAGCGTGCAGCCGGGCAAGGCCGGCCAGCAGATCGACGCCTCGAAGGTGCAGTCGGTCGTCGCGGCAGCACTGACGGGCAACCACGTCGCGAACCTGCCCATGAAGCCGATGCAGCCGCAGGTGACCGAGAAGGACATCGACGTCTCGTCGCTGCCCACCACATCGATGGCGCACTTCGAGTCCAAGTTGCCCGGCGGCGCCGAGAACGCCGCGCGCACCCACAACATCGAGACGGCGCTCGCGACGCTCAACGGGATGGTGGTCAGACCCGGTGAGCAGTTCTCACTGTTGCGTGCCCTGGGGTACTCGTTGACGAAGGAGAAGGGCTACGTCGAGGCGGGCACGCTGCAGGGCGGCATCCACGTCGACGGCATGGGCGGCGGCGTCTCCCAGGTCTCGACGGTGCTCTACAACACGGCGTTCTTCGCGGGCGTGCAGCTCGACGAGCACACCCCGCACGACGTCTACATCGATCGCTACCCGATGGGTCGTGAGGCAACCCTGTGGAACCCCGGCGTCGACAACACGTGGACGAACGACACCGGCCACCTCATCCTCATCAAGGCGGGCACGAGCGGCAACAAGGTCGTCATGGACTTCTACGGCACACGCCAGTACGACGTGTCGACGAAGACGGGGCCGAAGACCGACGTGGTGCAGCCGAAGCAACGCACCGTGAAGGACGTCAAGGGGTGCGAGAACTCCGTCGGAAACGGCACGCCAGGCTTCCAGGTCGACGTGTGGCGCACCCTCAAGAAGGGCTCGAACGTGGTGCGCACCGACAAGATCCACACGAAGTACCAACCCGACGACATCATCACCTGCGTCGGCTCGTGATGTCGGCGCGCCGGTCTTACAGGCCCGCGTGCTCGATGACGAGGTCGGCGACGTCGCCGGCGTGCGAGCGCACGGCCCAGTGCCCGGCGTCGAGAGGCCGCACGCGGGCCGTCGCGGCGTAGGCTGCGCCGTACGTAGCGATGGGTTCGCGGACGTAGCGGTCCTTCGTCGGCACGACGATCTGAGTCGGCACGTCGGTGCGACGAGGCCCGGAGGTCGCGTCCGCGCTGGAGCCGTGCCGACGCAGCCCCATGTTGGCGCGGTACAGCTCGAGGCCGTCGAGCATGTCGCGGCGCTCGCGCTCGGCGCCGTCGCCGCGCTGCAACAGCCGCCCGAACGCGCCGCTGCGGATGGCGAGTTCCGGAAGCAGCGGGGTCTGGAAGAACGCGATGTACGTCGACGACGCGGCCTGCTGCGCGAGGAGCAGACGATCGTGGGTCGAACCACGGGCCATCGCGTGCATCCAGCGCGACGCATGATCGAGACATGGGCCCGAGATCGTCGTGAAGCTGCTGACGCAGGAGGCCGCGCCGTCGTCCGTCACGGCCTGCCAGGCCTGGATCGAACCCCAGTCGTGGGCGAGCAGATGGACCTCATGCCCGTTCTCGGCGGCTGCGGTGACGGCCCGATCGACGTCGCGGCGCAACTTGTCGAGGGCGTAGCCGTCGCGTGACGGCGGCGCGTCGGAACGGCCCGACCCGCGGGTGTCGTAGGTGAGGACGTCGGCGCGCGGGATGAGGTGGGGGATCATCGCGTCCCAGACCCGCTGGTCGTCAGGGTAGCCGTGCACCGCGATGACGACGGGACGCTTCGGCGTGCGGCCGGTCGGCATGCCTTCGTCAGACGAGTCGCCAGCCGACGATTCGTCAGCCGACGAGACGGCGAGTCGGTGCCACGTCGCGGCGAGCGTCAGGCCGTCATCGGTGGTCAGGGAGGTCTGTTCGACAGTAGCTTCGTGCGTCGCGGTCGTCATGACGCCACTGTGCCGTACCAACCCGGGGCCTGTCTTGATCTGCGACGCTGCCCGACGCGCCCAGGGGCGGCGCGGCACAATGAACGCGTGAGTACGCCGAGCATCCCGTTCACGCCCGCCGCCGACGTCACGGCGCATGCCGCCACGATCGACGTCGGGCGCATCGCGCACGAGCTGCGTCATCACGAGGTCACCGACGTCCTCGTCAGCGGTGTCGAGCGTGCCGCGTACTCGAGCGACGCGAGCCTGTACCGCGTGCTGCCGCGCGCGATCGTGCGTCCGCGCCACACCGATGACGTGCTCGAGACCCTCGCCGTCGCGCGCAGTCTGGGCGTGCCGATCACCGCACGCGGCGCGGGCACGTCATGCGCCGGCAACGCCGTCGGGCCCGGCATCGTCATGGATTTCAGCACGCACATGAACAAGGTGCTCGACCTCGACGTCGCGAACCGGCGCGCCGTCGTCGAACCCGGCGCGGTGCATCAGAGCCTGCAGCGCGCGGTACTGCCGCACGGGGTGCGCTTCGGGCCGGACCCGTCGTCGCACACGCGATGCACGATCGGCGGGATGATCGGCAACAACGCGTGCGGGTCGCGGGCGTTCGCGTATGGCAAGACGAGCGACAACCTGCTCTCGCTCGAGATGGCGACGGCCGGGGGCGAGCTCGTGCGCCTCGATCACGGGGCGTCGCGCGACGCGCTGACCGCCGCGCACCCCTACCTCGGGCGCCTCGACGACCTCGTCGGCGCGAACCTCGCGACGATCCGGCAGGAGTTCGGGCGCTTCGATCGTCAGGTCTCCGGCTACGCGATGGAGACGCTGCTGCCGGAACGCGGGTTCGACGTCACACGCTTCATGGCCGGCACCGAGGGCACGCTCGGGGTGCTGACGGAGGCCACTGTCGGGCTCGTGACGGAACCGGCGTTCCGCATCCTCGTCGTCCTCGGCTACGACGACATGCCGGCCGCCGGTGACGCCGCGCCGCTCGTGCGTCAGTTCACGCCGACGGCGTGCGAGGGCATCGACCGGCGGCTCGTCGACGTCCTCATCGCGCGACGCGGCGCGCAGGCCGTCCCGGCGCTGCCGAAGGGGTCGGGGTGGCTGCTCGTCGAGATCGCCGGCGACGATCGCGACGAGGTGCTCGCGCGCGCCGAGGCGTGTCTCGTCGGCTGCGGGGCGATCGACGGGCGCGTCGTGCTCGACGCCGCGGAGACGAGTGCGCTGTGGAAGGTGCGTGAGGACGGCGCCGGCCTTGCGGGGCGCTCGCCGAAGGACCTGCCCGCGTGGCCCGGCTGGGAGGACGCCGCCGTCCCGCCCGAAAAGCTTGGCACGTACCTGCGTGACTTCGACGCGTTGCTCGACACTTACGACCTCTCCGGGTTGCCGTATGGACACTTCGGCGACGGGTGCCTGCACATCCGCATCGACTTTCCGCTCAGCGCGCCGGGCGGCACGCAGGTGCTGCACGAATTCCTCGACGAGTCGGCGCAGCTCGTGGCGCGCTACGGCGGGTCGATGTCCGGTGAGCACGGCGACGGGCGCGCCCGCAGCGAGTACCTCAGCTCGATGTACTCGTCGCAGGCGCTCGCGTTGTTCGCCGGCGTCAAGGAGATCTTCGACCCGACGAACCTGCTCAACCCGGGCGTCCTCGTCGATCCCGCGCCGGCGGCGGCCGACGTCCGCATGGCGCACGTACCGCCACTGACGAAGGACCTCGCACTCGCGTACGCGCATGACGGCGGCGACTTCGCGCGCGCCGTCCACCGCTGCACCGGCATCGGCAAGTGCCGCGCGAGCACGATCGGGACGACGAACGTCATGTGCCCGAGCTACGCGGCGACCGGTGACGAGAAGGACTCGACGCGCGGACGCGCGCGGCTGCTGCAGGAGATGGTGCAGGGCGGGCTCTCCGGCGGTTTCGTCAACGACGGTTGGCGCTCGCCGGAGGTGCACGAGGCGCTCGATCTGTGCCTGTCGTGCAAGGGCTGCACATCGGACTGCCCGACGGGTATCGACATGCCCGCGTTCAAGTCGGAGGTGTTGCATCAGACGTACAAGGGGCGCGTGCGTCCGCGCTCTCACTACGCGTTGGGGCAGCTTCCGCGCTGGGTTCGGTTGGGACACAAGGCGTCCGGCGTGTTCAACCTGGCGCTCGCGGTGACGGGCAAGGTGCCGGTGCTCAAGAAGCTCGCCGGCGTCGATCCGCGACGCTCGGTGCCGTCATTGGCGCGTGAGTCGTTCCGTGACTGGTGCCGCACGAACGATGTCGGGTTCTTCGAGGACGCCGACCGTCGTGGCGTGGTGCCGGAGAACGCCGTCGTCATCATGGTCGACACGTTCACCGACCATTTCTCGCCCGAGGTCGGTCAGGCCGCGGTTCGTGTGCTGCGGCGCGCAGGCTGGGAACCGTTCGTCGTAGAACGCGCCGGCTGTTGCGGTCTGACGTGGATCTCCACGGGCCAGCTCGACGGGGCGAAGAAGCAACTGCGCGGGTTGATCGGCGACCTCGCGCCCGTCGCGCGTCGTCACGTGCCCGTCATCGGGCTCGAACCGTCGTGCACGGCCGTGCTGCGCGGTGACGCCGCCGAGCTACTGCCCGGCGACGAGGACGCCGCGCTGGTGGCGCGCTCGACGTCGACGCTCGCGGAGTTCCTCGCCGGTGACGACCGGTGGACGGCGCCCGACCTGTCCGGTGTCGACGTGGTCGCGCAGCCGCACTGTCACCACCACGGCGTCATGGGGTGGTCACCCGATGCGGCGCTGTTGCGCGACGCCGGCGCCAACTTGCAGCAACTCGGCGGATGCTGCGGCCTCGCAGGCAACTTCGGCGTCGAGCAGGGGCACTACGAGGTGAGCGTCAAGGTCGCCGAACAACAGCTGCTGCCGGCGATGGACGCCAAGCCCGACGCTGCGCTGCTCGCCGATGGGTTCTCGTGCCGCACCCAGATCGCCGACCTCACCGAACGTCGCGGCATCCACCTCGCGCAGTTGCTCGACGACGCTCAAGGTGGTCAGGGCGTCTGAGCCCTGAGTGCAGGCAGGGGGTCAACGGCGTCTCTCGAGGCATCGCCCTGCCTGCGCGCGTGGATCTCTGACCGGATTCGCGTCGTGCGCGACGCGTTTCCGGGCGATGATCGCGGAGGCCGGTGCCTCGGTGGTCAGTTCGGCTGGAGGTAGACGTACCTGTGGTGCGTCGTGAAGCCGAGCGATTCGTACAGAGCGATGGCCGGTGCGTTGTCGGCGGCGACCTGCAGGTACATCGACGAGGCGTCGGCGCGGAGCGCTTCGTCGGCGCAGGCGCGCAGGAGTTGTCGTGCGAGGCCCTGACGGCGGGCGTCGGGGCGGGTGGCGAGGGCGAACACTCCGGCCCATCCCGGCGACAGCGCCAGGCGAGCGTGGGCGACGGCTCCCGAGGGCGCGCCCGCCGCACCGGAGGTGATGCCGTCCGTGTCAACGGGCGGCGTGAGCGCGAGGAAGACCTGCTTCTCGGAGCCCTCCAGGACGCGCCGGGCGTCGCTCTCGTGCGTGCGGGCCCGGTCATCGGCGAGCGACCACCACGCGTCGTCGAGGGCGGGGGAGACGTTCGTGCGCATCGAGCTGGTCGACGTGCGCCGCGCAGCCGCAGCGACGTCGGCGCTCGCGGCCGTCATGACACGTACCGGGCGGAGCGCCTCCCAGCCGAGAGTGGTGGCCTCCTGGACGAGGGGGTCGTCGTCGGCCGAGAAGCCGGGTGAGAGAGGCACCTGGATCAGGGGCGGCAGCGCTCGAGCGTCGTACCAGCGTCGAACGGTGGCAAGCGAGTCGGCCGTCGACGGGCCGGGTTCGCCGAGGACGAGAGCCGAGTTGGCACGCCCGGTGTAACCGCCGGCAGCCCGCAGCATCCAGCGTCCGAACCACTCACGTTCGTGGGGCGGCCAGCCGTCCGTCATGAGCTCTTCGAGATCCTCGACGGAGACCGCGCGATGCGGCGCGCCACGCCGGCCGGGGCGTGGGCCGAGCGCCTTCGCCGTCACGATGTGCGTGATGGCGACGCGCACCTCGCCGCGCCGGGTGTCGACGACGACATGGCCAACGTCGACGGAGCGGACGGTGCCGACGATGTCCGTCAGGGTCGCGTTCGCGTCGAGCGTGCCTGCGGCGGCGGCGATCTCGCCGGCTGTCAGCCGCCGGCGAATCATGACCCGTGCGCCCTCTCGCAGGGTGGAAGCAAGGGTGGGCTTGTTTTCGGCGGAGTCGCGCACATCGGCATACTAGGAGGCAACCATCCGAACATCGCACCGTGACGCTCGGATACCAAGAACGTTCGCTGTCCGCATCTCGCCTCTGCACGGGTCGGCCGGCGGGCGCAACGCGACCACCGAGGAGCTACCCGTGACGTACGTCATCGCCCAGCCCTGTGTCGATGTCAAGGACAAGGCCTGCATCGAAGAGTGCCCCGTCGACTGCATCTACGAGGGTGAGCGTTCGCTCTACATCCACCCCGACGAGTGCGTCGACTGCGGCGCGTGCGAGCCGGTGTGCCCCGTCGAGGCCATCTACTACGAGGACGACACGCCCGAGGAGTGGGCCGACTACTACAAGGCCAACGTCGAGTTCTTCGACGACCTCGGCTCGCCCGGTGGCGCCGCCAAGATGGGCGTCATCAAGAAGGATCACCCGATCATCGCTGTCCTGCCTCCGCAGAACCAGGACTGACGACCAGGGGTGGTGGGCAGGGCTGACGGACGGTGAGGCCTGACGAGGACCGGCAGGCCGACGTCTGTGCCCCAAAGGTGCTGGGCGCTTGCGTGCCTGCACGCGAACCTCGCTCGCGCCAACAGAATCCTGCCCTTTCGAACCCCGCGCCAATCGAACCCCCGCGCGAGCTGCTGACGGCTCGTGCGGGGGTTCGTCGTGTCCCGCACCCATCTGCGATCTACGTCCACCTTCGCGATCTACGTCCCCTCCGGCGATTCCTGTCCACATCGGCGATTGTCGTCCACATTTACGTCGTCGCCGCGGCACGGGGGTCGACCGCGAAGATGGACGAAAATCGCGACAGTGGACGAAGATCGCAGCGGGGGAGGCGGTTCGCAGAGATGGACGGAAATCGCGAATGGTGACGAAGATCGCAGGAGTGGACGCCGTTCGCCGATGGGCACGCGGCCCTGGCGGCGCGGGGGTTCGGGCAGGGTGGGGATGTCGGTGGCAGGTGCGAGAATGGCGGCATGGCGCTCAACCTTCCTGACTTCCCCTGGGATTCGCTGGCCGCGGCCAAGGCGCGCGCGAGTGAGCACCCTGACGGCATCGTCGACCTCAGCGTCGGCACGCCCGTCGATCCGACGCCGCAGATCCTGCAGGACGCACTCGCGGCCAACGCCGACGCCCACGGATACCCGCAGGTATGGGGGACCCCCGATCTGCGTGAGGCTATCGCCGCCTGGTACGCACGCCGCCGCAACGCGAGCCACGTCGACCCCGACGGCGTCATGCCCACGGTCGGTTCTAAAGAACTGGTCGCGTGGCTCCCGACGCTGCTCGGCCTGGGCGCCGGGGACGTCGTCGCCTTTCCCGAGGTCGCCTACCCGACGTACGACGTCGGCGCTCGCCTCGCGGGCGCGACGCCGCGTCCGATGCGGGGCCTCACCGAGTTCGGGCCGCAGGCGCCGGAGCTGCTGTGGATGAACAGCCCCGGCAACCCGAACGGCAAGGTTCTCGGTGTCGAGCACCTCAAGAAGGTCGTCGACTGGGCACGCGCGCGTGGCGTCATCGTCGCGAGCGACGAGTGCTACGCCGAGCTCGACTGGCGTGACGGCGCCGGCGAGGCGGGGCAGCTGAGCGCCCCGAGCATCCTCGACGACCGCGTGTGCGGTGGAGATCACACCGGGCTGCTGTCGGTGTACTCCCTGAGCAAGCAGTCAAGCCTTGCCGGATACCGAGCCAGCTTCGTCGCGGGTGACCCAGCGATCGTCAAGCAGCTCGTCGACGTCCGCAAGCACGCCGGCATGATCGTGCCGTGGCCGGTGCAGCGGGTGCTCAAGACGGCGGTCGAGGACGACGCCCACGTGGCCGCCCAGAAGGCGATCTACGCGCGCCGCCGCGCCGCTCTCAAACCTGCGCTGGAGGCGGCAGGCTGGCGGATCGACGATTCCGAGGCCGGTCTGTACCTGTGGGCGACGCAGGGACGCCCCTGCCGCGAGTCGATCGACGCGCTCGCCGAGCTCGGCATCCTCGCTGCGCCGGGCGACTTCTACGGCGTCGCGGACGAGCAGCACGTCCGCATCGCGCTGACGGCCACCGACGAACGGATCGACGCCGCTGTGAGGCGCCTCACAGCGGGTTGACGGAGAGTCAAAGTTTTTACTCTACCCGGTGGTAGCGGATTAAAAGCAGCGGAAATTCTCAGGTAACGTCTCATTCGCTAACCCGGTACACCCCTGCCGGTCCGCAAGGAGGAAAACCCACATGACTTCTCAGGGCAACGCCACGTTCACGGCCGACGACAAGGAACTCGAGTTCCCGATCGTCGAGGCCGTCGAGGGCTGCAGCGGCTACGACATCTCGGCGCTCATGAAGGAGACGGGCAACGTCACCCTCGACGTCGGCTTCGTCAACACCGCGTCGTGCAAGTCCGCCATCACCTACATCGACGGTGACCAGGGCATCCTGCGCTACCGCGGTTACCCCATCGACCAGGTCGCGGAGAACGCCTCGTTCCTCGAGGTCGCCGCGCTCCTCATCGACGGTGAGCTGCCGTCGCAGGCTCGTCTCGACGAGATCACCCAGGCCGTCGCGAAGGCGTCTGTCCTGCCCGAGGGCCTGGAGAAGATCTTCGACGCGTTCCCCAAGGGCGCGCACCCGATGCTGATCCTCGCCTCCGTCGTCCCGGCGCTCGGCACGTACTACGCCGACGCGCTGTCGGTGAAGGACGACGCCGCGATCGACCAGGCGACGGCCGTCCTGCTGGGCGCCGTCCCGACGCTTGCCGCGTACTCGTACCGCAAGTCGATCGGTGAGTCGTTCATCGCGCCCGACGCCTCGCTCGGGTACGTCGAGAACTTCCTGCACATGATGTTCGGCGGCGACGTCGACCAGGCCACCGCCGATGCGCTCGACATGCTCTTCACGCTGCACGGCGACCACGAGCAGAACTGCTCGGCCTCGACCGTCCGCATGGTCGGTTCCGCCGAGGCGGACCTGTTTCAGTCGATCACCGCCGGCATCGGCGCCCTCTCGGGCCCGCTGCACGGTGGCGCGAACTCTGCTGTTCTCGAGATGCTCGAGAAGATCCAGTCGACGGGCGACTCGGCCGAGGACTTCATGGACAAGGTGAAGAACAAGGTCGACGGCGTGAAGCTCATGGGCTTCGGCCACCGCGTCTACAAGAGCTACGACCCGCGCGCCGCCATCGTCAAGAAGGCGACGCACTCGATCCTTGAGAAGAACGGCAAGGACGAGCAGCTCGAGCTCGCCATGGGCCTCGAGGAGCGCGCGCTGAAGGACGACTACTTCGTGCAGCGCAAGCTGTACCCGAACGTCGACTTCTACACGGGTCTCATATACAAGTCGATGGGCTTCCCGACGAACATGTTCACCGTCCTGTTCGCCATCGGCCGCATGCCCGGCTGGATCGCGCAGTGGCGTGAGCAGAACAAGGACGCGGCGAAGAAGATCGGCCGTCCGCGTCAGGTGTACGTCGGCGCGACCGAGCGCGACTACCCGACGAAGTGACGCCGGCGCGGCGCTGATCGCGTTCGCACCGTCGGACGAAGGGGCTGTTCACCATCGAGGGTGAGCAGCCCCTCTCTCATGCCTGACGTCCGGCCGGTACGACGGCCTTCCCCGCGTCAGGGACGGGGGGCGTCGCCCCACGCAAGAGCGCGCGCTGGGTTCGATTGGTCGCAGCGGCGAGCGGCGGGCGTCAGCCGATGAACGCGATCCCGAACGTCGCGAGCAGGCCCAGCAGCAGGAAAAGAGCGACGATGCGCTGCATCCTGCTCGCGCCGCTCATCGACGACGCGGCCTGCAGATCCGGCGCCGAGTAGGCGTCGAAGCCACTCTCGCGGACCTGGTCGCGCTCGCTGACGGGCACCCGCGTCTCGTGCAGCTCCCGCAGGTCCTCGCGTGGGGTCGGGCCGCTCAGGTGCGTTCGGTCGGGGTGGCTCGTCATCGTCGTCTCCTCGTGCGTGGGGCGCTCACAGTGTGACGCCTGGCTGACGGTCCGTGGGGTTGAACGGGTGATGAAATGCCGCGAGGCGCCGCGGCTCGGATGGTCGCGACCCCGCATGCCCGCCTGTGGCGTCAGTTCTTGTGCAGGTCCGCGTTGAGCTCGATGCCCCTGCCGGCGCGGGCGCGGCACTCGACGGCGCCCGTCTCGGAGTTGCGCAGGAAGAGCATGTTGGCGCCACCGGAGAGCTCGACGGCCTTGGTGACGGTGCCGTCGGGCATCGTCACCTTGGTGCCGGCGGTGAGGTAGAGGCCGGCCTCGACGACGCAGTCGTCACCGAGCGCAATGCCGAGGCCCGATTCGGCGCCGAGCAGGCAGCGTTCGCCGAGGCTGACGCGCTGCGTGCCGCCGCCCGACAGGGTGCCCATGATCGAGGCGCCGCCGCCGATGTCGGAGCCGTCGCCGACGACGACGCCCTGCGTGATACGCCCCTCGACCATGGAGTGCCCGAGCGTGCCGGCGTTGAAGTTGACGAAACCCTCCTGCATGACGGTCGTGCCCTCGGCGAGGTGGGCGCCGAGACGCACGCGGTCGGCGTCGGCGACGCGGACACCGCTGGGCGTGACGTAGTCGGTCATGCGCGGGAACTTGTCGATGCTGAAGACGCTGACGGGGCCACGCTGACGCAGACGCGCGCGCGTCATCTCGAAGTCGTCGACGGCGCACGGGCCGAAGTTCGTCCACACCACGTTGGCGAGCCGGCCGAAGATGCCGTCGAGGTTGATGGTGTTCGGCAGCACGAGGCGGTGGCTGAGCAGATGCAGGCGCAGGTACGCGTCGGGAACGTCGTCCGGGGCGGCGTCGAGGTCGATGACGGTGCGCACGACCTTCGTCGTCACCGTGCGCGCGTCGTCCTTCGTCTCGAGGGCGGTGAGCGCGGACGGAGCCTTGGTGGCGTCGTCGGGCGTGCCGAGCGCGGGGGAGGGGTACCACGTGTCGAGCGTGGTGCCGTCGGCGGTCACGGTGGCGAGGCCGTAGCCCCAGGCGGTGCGTGCATCAGTCATGCCGCCCAGGCTACCGAGGGGTTCGCGGCTGTGGGTGGGCTCGTCCGGGTGGCGGGCCGACTCGTCTGCGATTCGCGCACACATTCGCTCCCCGGGCGATGGACGTTCCTCTCCCGTGCCACGGTTGTCGGCGACGGGTCATAGGGTGTGGGCATGGCTTCTCTGGACCTGACGCAGGACGTCGTCGCGCTCACCGAATCGGTGTGCAACATCGAGTCGGTCTCTCTCGATGAGAAGAACCTCGCCGACGCGATCGAGGCCGAGCTCGCGACGCTCGACCACCTCGACGTCGTACGCGACGGCAACACGATCGTCGCCCGCACGAACCTGGGGCGTGACGAACGCATCGTCCTCGCCGGCCACATCGACACGGTGCCGCTGACGAAGGATCCCGCCAACCTGCCCGTCAAGCGTGTCGGCGGCAAGCTGCACGGGCGCGGCACGACCGACATGAAGGGCGGGGTGTCCGTCCAGCTCAAGATCGCCAAAGAACTGACGGAGCCGAACCGCGACATCACCTTCGTCTTCTACGAGGGCGAGGAGATCGAGGATCAGCACAACGGTCTGGGGCGCATTGCGCGCACCCGACCGGAGCTGCTCGAGGGGGCCGCGTTCGCCGTCCTGCTCGAGCCGACCAACGGCGGTATCGAGGGCGGCTGCAAGGGGACGCTGCGGGTTCACGTGCGCACCAAGGGAATCGCCGCCCACTCGGCGCGGCCCTGGAAGGGTGACAACGCCATCCACAAGGCTGCCGACATCCTCAACCGGTTGCGTGAGTACGAACCGCAGACGGTCACCGTCGACGGTCTCGACTACCACGAGGGCCTCAACGCGGTGAACATCTCCGGCGGCATCGCGGGCAACGTCATCCCCGACGCGTGCACGGTGACGGTGAACTACCGCTTCGCGCCGGACAAGAGCGCCGAGGACGCGCTCGCGTACGTCACGACGTTCTTCGATGGTTTCGACATCGAGTGCGACGATCTCGCCGGGGGCGCCCGTCCCGGTCTCGACCGCCCGGCGGCGAAGGCGTTCGTCGACGCGCTCGGCCTGCCTGTCGTCGCGAAGGAGGGGTGGACGGACGTCGCGCGCTTTTCCGCCGTCGGCGTGCCTGCGGTCAACTTCGGCCCCGGGGACCCGAACGTCGCCCACATGGACGACGAGTGGTGCCCCGAGGATCAGATCGTCACCGCGCTCGAGCTGCTCAAGGGATGGCTGGCCTGATGGCGCACCACGACGACGAGCGCGACGCGCGTAGCGCCCGCGGGAGCGAGGAGATGGTCGACGTCGCGTCGCAGCCCGGCCCGGTTGCCGATTCGGGTCTCGCGGCCCGCCGTGACGAGGCAGAACGCCGCAAGGCCGGCCCCGAGCACGACTACCACAAGGGTGCGGTCACGCTGCGCGGCAAGCACGTGCCGCGCACGACGACCGACCAGCGACTGCTCGACTCGAACTTCGAGGCGGACTGGGTCCACACCGACCCATGGCGCGTCATGCGTATCCAGGCCGAGTTCGTCGAGGGCTTCGGCGCGCTCGCCGAGCTGGGGCCCGCCATCAGCGTGTTCGGCTCGGCGCGGCTCAAGTCCGAGCATCCGGCGTACGCCGTGGGCGAGCAGGTGGGGCGCGCCCTGGTCAAGGAGGGCTTCGCCGTCGTCACCGGCGGGGGCCCGGGCGCGATGGAGGCCGCGAACAAGGGCGCCTTCGAGTCAGGCGGCACGTCCGTCGGGCTCGGCATCGAACTGCCCTTCGAGACGGGGCTCAACCGCTTCGTCAACCTCGGCGTGAACTTCCGCTACTTCTTCGTGCGCAAGACGGTGTTCGTCAAGTACACGCAGGGCGCCATCGTGCTGCCGGGCGGTGTGGGGACGCTTGACGAGATGTTCGAGGCGATCACGCTCGTGCAGACGCAGAAGGTGACGCACTACCCGATCGTGCTCGTCGGCACCGCGTTCTGGAGCCCGCTGCGCGAATGGTTGCGCGCGACGGTGCTCGCCGAGGGCATGATCTCCGAGCGCGACGTCGACCGCATGGTCATCGTCGACACCGCAGAAGAAGCCATCGCGTTCATCCGTGACGCTCACCGCGCCGCTCGCGCGGGCGAGCGTCCCGTCGAGGCCTGAGGAGCACCATCATGATGATCGTCCTCATCGTCGTCCTGATCGTCATCATCGGGGCGCTCGTCGCGGTTCTCGCCGGACGCATCGGCGTCGACTCGATGTCGGGCCCGAGCAGCACGTCATCGTTCGAGTTGCCGCCCGGCCCCCTGGGCGCACAGGGCGTGGACGCCGTTCGTTTCGACCAGGCACTGCGCGGGTACAACATGGGTCAGGTCGACGCGGTGCTCGACCGCCTGTTCGAAGAGATCGGTGAGTTGGAATCGCAGCTCGGCGAGAAGCCCGACGGTGCGCGCGCCACGACGGCTCGCCCTGACGCCGTGGCCGACGCGGAGGGTGCGTCTCGTAGCCGCCCGGCCGGTGACGAGGCGGCCGAGATCGTCCAGTTCCGGCGTCGCGGGCGCCGCTCGCTCGGGCACGAGCGCGAGGACGAGGCGTCTGAGACCGCGGCGCGCGAGGCCGTGGCGCTCGACAAGGGCGATGAGCCAGTTGGCAGTGATGAGCCGGGAGGCCGGCACGCGGCGTCGCGGGAGTCGTCGAGCGACCGCCACGCATGAGCCTGCTCATCGTCGGTGACGACGGTGTCGCCCGCTGCGCATGGGCCACGAGCGCACCAGATTACGTCGCCTACCACGACGACGAATGGGGGCGACGGGTGCGCGGTGAGCGGGAACTGTTCGAGCGGCTGACGCTCGAGTCGTTCCAGTCGGGGTTGTCCTGGCTGACGATCCTGCGCAAGCGTGAGGCGTTCCGGGCGGCCTTCGTCGGGTTCGAGCCGGATGCCGTGGCGGCGCTCGGGGCCGCCGATGTCGAGCGGTTGATGGGCGATGCCTCGATCGTGCGTAATCGCCGCAAGATCGAGGCTGCGGTGATGAACGCGCGCGCCGTCGTCGAGCTGCGTGCCGACGGTGGGCTCGAGGCGCTCATCGACACCTTCCCGCCTGCGGCGCACGAGCGCCCGGCGACCGTGGCGGACGTCGTCGGGTCGTCGGACGAGTCGACCGCGCTCGCGAAAGAACTGAAACGGCGCGGCTTCGCGCACGTCGGACCTACGACCTGCTACTCGCTCATGCAGGCGTGCGGGTACGTCAACGACCACGCAGCAGGGTGTGTTGCCGGCGACGCCATCGAACGTCTGGCGGGGTGAGGTCGAGGCGCCCGGTGCCCGGCGCCGTCGCCGGGTCAAACGTGAGACGGCTGCGTCGTCGGCGTGAGCCCTCCGAGCATCAGGTTGACGGCGGGGGTGCGCGCCGAACGCAGGCAATCTGTGCCGTGCCCCCTAGGGACCGTCGCTCGGCACCCCCTCGGCACCCCAGACTACCGGCGGGGGCGACCGTCAGACACAGGGTGCCCTTCGCGCGGCTCTGGGAGCCCCAGCCTGCGAACGGAGGGAGCGACGGGCCGCCGTCGCCGTAGGCGAATGTGGAGGAACATCGCCGATGGGTCAGCGGCCCTCGAAGGTCGGGGGCTGCTTGGTGAGGAAGGCGTCGACGGCGCGTCGGTGATCGTCGCTCGATCCCGTGCGGATCATGAGCGGCTCCTCGTGGGCCAACGACTCCACCAGCGAGTGGTTCGACGCGAATTCGAGCGCATCGCGCATCGCGGCGTAGGCGAGGGTCGGGCCGGCCGCGAGTCGGGCCGCCCATGACTGCGCTGCGGCGAGGGCGTCGTCCTCGATGCGGTTGACCAGGCCGATGCGCAGGGCCTCGTCGGCGTCGATCGTCCGCGCATCGAAGAGCAGTTCGCGCGCGCGGGCCGAGCCGACGAGTCGCTGCAGGCTCCAGCTCGCGCCCGTGTCGCAGCTGAGCCCGATGCCCGCGAACGCCGTCGTGAACTTGGCCGTGGGCGCGGCGATCCGGAAGTCGGCCAGCATCGCGAGCGACAACCCGGCGCCTGCCGCCACGCCGTTGACGGCGGCGATGACGGGCTTCGGCATCTGCGCGAGCGTCGTCGCGATCGGGTTGTAGTAGCGCGACACCGATTCGAACGGGCCCTTCGACCCGGCACCGAGCTGCTCGGCGTGCTCGCGCAGATCCTGGCCGACGCAGAATCCGCGCCCGGCCCCCGTCAGGACGAGGGCTCGGATCGACGCATCGTCGGCGACCTGCCTGACGGCGGCGAGCAGCGCGGTCTTGCTCGTGTCGGTCAGTGAGTTGAGCGAGTCGGGGCGGTCGAGCGTGACGGTGGCGACGCCGTCGCTCACGTCGACGAGAACTTCAGAGGTGGCAGACATGGTGACGAGTTTCACACATGGATTTCGTCTGCCTGGCAGGACGCGCAATAATGGTGGGTAACAAGCTGATCGACGAGCACACCGGCCCCCTTGCGAGAGCGGGGAGTCGTGTTCGGCGCGACGGAGGATCGCGGCACGCTTCGACGATGTGGCAGAACCTAGCGCGCCGTGTGGCGCGTTCTCGAAAGGGGTCAACCCATGGCAGCGATGAAGCCGCGGACCGGTGACGGTCCCCTTGAGGTCGCGAAGGAAGGCCGCAGCATCCTGCTGCGCATGCCGCTCGAAGGCGGCGGACGTCTCGTCGTCGAGATGAACGCCGACGAGGCCAAGGCCCTCGGCGCCGCGATCACCGACTGCGTCGGCTGACGCGTTCGTCACGCACCGCTCGAAACAGGCGCCTCATCCCTCCGGGGATGAGGCGCCTGTTCGCGTCGTGCCAGCGCCGGCGGCTGGGTGGCAGCGCGACAGGCAGCCGCGCTGTGTGCCGCCACTCCTGTTTGCGCAACTCGTGGCCGAGGGTGAGCAGGCGGGCGACAGCGCTTGGCGCGCCTCGTGCCCGCGCAACTCGTCGCAGAGGGCGCGCAGGCCGGCGTCAGCGTTTGACGCAGACGAGGAGGCCGTCGCCGACGGGCAGGAGCGTCGTGAGCAGGTCGTCACGTTCGCGCAGCTCCTTGCCGAGGGCGCGCAGACGCTTCGTCGTCTCGTCGCGCACCGCGGGGTCGGCGACGCGGTCATGCCACAGCATGTTGTCGAGGACGATGACGCCGCCGCGCCGCACGAGACGCAGCGCCTGCTCGACGTACGCGGGGTATTCGTCCTTCTCACCGTCGACGAGGACGAGGTCGTAGGCGGCATCCGCAAGGCGCGGCAGCACCGTCAGGGCGCTGCCGGAGATGATGCGGGTGCGCTGGGGCGGGTAACCCGCGCGCTGGTACGCCGCGCGGGCGGCGCGCTGGTGTTCCATGCTGATGTCGATCGTGGTGAGCACCCCGTCAGCCGGCATGCCGTCGAGCAGCCACAGCCCGGACGAACCGGCGCCCGTGCCGATCTCGACGACGGTGCGCGCCGCCGTCGACGCCGCGAGCATGCGCAGGGCAGCGCCCGCGGCGCTCGTCACCGGGGTGGCGCCGAGGTGCTCGCCCTGGATGCGGGCAGCCTCGATGTGCTGGGGCTCGTCGGCGAAATCCTCGGCGTACGCCCAGCTCGCGGGCTTGAAACTGGTCATGGGGGACATCCTAGGGGCGCTCGCAGCCCCACCCGATCCGTGGGTCGGCACGCGGCTGTGCGCCGATGGCGGCTCCAGGCCCAGTGCAGCCGACTCTGCGCGCAGTGCGGCGCCAGCCCCTGTGCAGCCCACTGTGCGCGGATGACGGCCGTCGAGCTCCGCGGCCCGAGGCGCTCGACGTCTCAGCAGCAGGGCAGCGTTCGGAATGCGCGACGAGAATGCAGCATCCGCAATGGGCCCCACGAATTCTGAACGCAACTGGGCCTCAGCCGCACGAGGCGGCCAGCCGGCGGGTCCCTCAGCAAGTCCACAGGCATGCCGGGGATAATGAATGCTCGCGGCGCGCCAGCGCCGAGATGCGGTCGGGAGGACCCATGTCGATGTCGAACCCCCGGGGCGCAGTTGCCGACCCCGTTCACCCCGTCAACACGCGCTCGCGTGTGCATGTCGCCGAGCAGGCGCCGCCTGGCTGGCAGCCGCCGACGTGGGAGGAGATCGTCACCGAGCACAGTGCGCGCGTCTACCGACTCGCCTACCGCCTCACCGGCAACGTCCACGACGCAGAGGACCTGACGCACGACGTCTTCGTGCGCGTGTTCAATTCGCTCGGTTCGTACCGTCCCGGCACCTTCGAGGGCTGGCTGCACCGCATCACGACGAACATGTTCCTCGATCGCATGCGCCGCAAGCAGCGCATCCGCTTCGACGCCCTGGCCGACGACGCCGACGGCCGGCTGCCCTCCGGAGCGGCCGGGCCCGAGCAGGTCGTCCTCGACGCGCAGTTGGACGACGACGTGCAGCGCGCGCTCGACGCGCTGGCCCCCGACTTCCGCGCGGCGGTCGTGCTGTGCGACATCGAGGGCCTCACGTACGAGGAGATCGCCCAGACTCTCGGACTGAAGCTCGGCACGGTGCGTTCACGCATCCACCGCGGCCGGGCCGCCCTGCGCGAGTCGCTCGCGCATCGCTCGCCCGCCGCTCGTGAGGCGCGACGTCGTAGCGTCGTCCAGGCCGCGAAGGAGGGGCTCACGCGACGCCCGGCCGTGGGGCTCACGTGATCCGCCGGTATCGCTCGGGGCACCTGGGCGAAGCCATCGACCTGTACGTCGACGGCAGACTCGACGCGGTGTCGATGCGGTGCGCGGCGCGCCACCTGCTCGTGTGCTCGGTGTGCCGCCGTGACGTCGACGCGGAACGCGCCATCGTCCGTGAGGTGCGCGCGGTGCCCGTCGACCCCGACCGTCATGCTTCCCTCGTCGCAGGGCTGCTCGCTCTGGCGCCGGAGTGCGCGTCGCGGCCGCCGTCAGCGGCGCCTGGCTCCTGCGCCGACGAGGCCATGGTGCTGGAGGCGGCGCCCCACCGCGCTGCGGCTGGTTCCCGGGAGGACGAGATCGCGTGGCAGGATGCCACGCGCCAGCACCCGGCAGCGCGCCGGCGCCGCTCGAACGTGCGGGCGGGGCTCGTCGCGGGTCTCGCGGGCCTCGGCTCGACCGCGGCATGCGTGGGCGCGTTCGTGCTCGTCACACCGTCGCATTCCGCGCCGATGGCGCCGGAGCGCAGCCGCATGGCGAGCGTCGGAAGCGACAGGATCGCGCCCCCGACGATCGATGTCGCGGGCAGCCGCGAGGTCACGCACGGTGAGCGGGTGACGGTGAGTCGCGCCGGATCAGGCAGAATGGCCCCATGAGCGAGTTCGCAGGGGTGACGTACGCGTGAACATTCCATTCATCGACATCAACTCGGGCGAATTCATCATCATCGTCATCATCGCTCTCGTGCTCATCGGGCCGAAGCGGTTGCCGGGTTATGTCGACAAGCTGCGCACGTTCATCCGCACCGCGCGGGAGATGGCCGAGGGAGCGAAGACGCAGCTCAAGACGGAGATGGGCCCCGAGTTCCAGGACGTCGACTGGCGCCAGTACGACCCCCGCCAGTACGACCCGCGCAAGATCGTGCGCGAGGCGCTGTTCGACGATCCCGACGCCGACATCGCGGGCGAGATCGGGCTGAGAGAGCGCACCGCGCAGTCGACCGGCGCGACAGCGGCGGGCGCCGTGGGTGCGGCCGGCGCAGCTGCATACAGCAGCGATAGCGGAGCCGACGGCGTCGGGGCCGGAGGGATCGGAGCGGAGGGCACCGGCGGTGAGGACGCCTACGGCGTGCCGGCCGCCCCGCGCTCCCTCGTCACTGCCGAATACCACCCCGACCGCGTCACGCCCTTCGACGACGACGCCACCTGAGCTCGACCGAACCGGTGCCGGTCGAGCGCTGACCGACCTCGCGGGGGAGTTTCAGCTTCCGCGCACACCGACGAGAGCCGCAACCCTGACGTGCAGGGTTGCGGCTCTCGTCGGTGTGCTCGCTGTGCGCGAGCGGCGCGTCAACTCACAGCTTGGTACTCGGCGTCAGCCCGAGGCTGCGTCCGGCGAGGCCGCGAGCGCGCGTGCCGAGGCCCTTGGCGATGCCGCGCAGGGCGACGGCGGCGGGCGCGTCGGGGTGGCCGACGACGACGGGGATGCCGTGGTCGGCGCCCTCACGCAGGGTCGTGTCGAGCGGGATCTGGCCGAGCAGCTCGACGGGCGCGCCGATTGACTGCGTCAGCGATTCGGCGACGGTGGCGCCGCCGCCCGCGCCGAAGATCTCCTGGCGCGTGCCGTCGGGCAGCTCGAGCCACGACATGTTCTCGATGACGCCGGCGACGCGCTGCTTCGTCTGCAGGGCGATCGCACCGGCGCGCTCGGCGACCTCGGCGGCGGCCTGCTGCGGCGTCGTCACGACGAGGATCTCGGCGGTCGGGATGAGCTGCGCGACGGAGATCGCGATGTCGCCTGTGCCGGGCGGCAGGTCGAGCAGGAGGACGTCGAGGTCGCCCCAGAACACGTCGGCGAGGAACTGCTGGAGCGCGCGGTGCAGCATCGGGCCGCGCCACACGACGGGCTGGTTGCCGGGCACGAACATGCCGATCGAGATGACCTTCACGTCGTGCGCCTCGGGCGGCAGGATCATGTCGTCGACCTGCGTCGGGCGGTGCGCGACGCCGAGCATGCGCGGCACGGAGAAGCCGTAGATGTCGGCGTCGACGACGCCGACCTTGAGGCCCTGCTCGGCGAGCGCGGCGGCGAGGTTCGTCGTCACGGACGACTTGCCGACGCCGCCCTTGCCGGACGCGACGGCGTACACGCGCGTCATCGAACCGGGCTTGGCGAACGGGATCTCACGTTCGGGGGAGGAGCCCTTGAGCTGCTCGCGCAGGTTCTTGCGCTGCTCATCGTTCATCACGCCGAGGTTCACCTGGACGCCCGTGACACCGTCGACGGCCATCACGGCCTTCGTCGTGTCCTCCGTAAGCTTCGCCTTGAGCGGGCAGCCCGCGATCGTCAGGAGGATGGTGACGGCGACGTGGCCGGACTCGGAGACATCGACCGACTCGACCATGCCGAGTTCGGTGATGGGCTTGTGGATCTCCGGATCCTCCACGGTCGCCAGGGCAGCGCCGATGGCGTCGAGAGTGGGGGTGGTCATGCCCTCCATCGTACGGCGTGGTAGTGAGTGGCCTGAGTCACGTCCACCCGGGCACTCGCGCCCTTATGCCTCCGGGCACGCGTCCTTCTTGGCCTGCTTCTTCGCGGCCTTCTTCTCCTGCTTCGACGAGCCGGCATCGTCGTCCTCGGCATCGGGCATGGCGAGCATGCCGCGCTCCTCCATCTCCTCGAGCAGCGAACGCAGCTCGGAGCGCACGAAGTCACGCGTCGCCGTCTCACGCATCGCGAGGCGCAGCGAGGCGACCTCTCGGGTGAGGAACTCGGTGTCGGCGAGGTTGCGCTCGTCGCGCGAGCGATCCTGTTCGATGGCGACGCGGTCGCGATCGTCCTGACGGTTCTGCGCGAGCAGGATGAGCGGCGCCGCGTACGAGGCCTGCAGCGACAGCAGGAGCGTGAGGAAGACGAACGGGTACTCGTCGAACTTCAGTGGCGTCATGTTGACCACCACGTAGATGATGATGAAGCCCGACATCAGGATGAGGAAGTTCGCCGTACCCATGTAGCGCGCGAACTTCTCGCTCGCGACGCCGAAGCCCTCGGAGTCGAGGTCGATGCGTGGCAGCACGCGCGCCCGCTTCTCCTGCGGCTGATCGAGGCGGCCGGCGGCGTCGCGTTCGTCGCGTGAGTCCCGACGCGCCTCCTTCAATGCCTCCTTGCGACGCGATTCCTCCCGGGATTCCTTGGCGTCGCGACGCTCGTCCCGCTTCTCGTCACGCCCGCGCTCACGGCGCGAACCCACTTCGCGGCTCACTGCGTCACCCCCGGAAAGGTCTTGTCCTGGCGGAAGTCATGGCGCTCCTCGCGCCAGTCCTCGGGAAGGATGTGGTCGAGCACGTCATCGACGGTGACCGCGCCGAGCAGGCGCCCGTCGTCGTCGACGACCGGCAGCGACACGAGGTTGTACTGCGCGAGGGTGCGCGTCACCTCGCCGAGCGGCGCGTCGACGTTGACCGGGTCGACGGTCGAGTCGACGACGTTGCCGAGCGACGTGTGCGGCGGTTCGCGCAGCAGCCGCTGCGTGTGCACCATGCCGAGGAAGCGCCCCGTCGGCACCTCGAGCGGCGGGCGCACGACGAACACGGCCGACGCGAGCGCCGGCGCGACCTCTTCACGGCGCACGACGGCGAGGGCCTCGGCGATCGTCGCCTCCGGGCCCAGGATGGCCGGTTCGGTCGTCATGAGACCACCCGCGGTGTTCTCGTCGTACGTGAGCAGCCGGCGCAGGGGAGCGGCGTCGGCCGGCTCCATGCGCTGCAGCAGATCCTCGGCCGTCTCGGGCGGCAGATCACCGAGCAGGTCGACGGCGTCGTCGGGCTCCATCGCCTCGAGGACGTCGGCCGCGCGCTCGGTGTCGAGGGCGGCAATGATCTCGACCTGGTCGTCCTCGGGCAACTCTTCGAGTAGATCGGCGAGCGTGCCGTCGTCGAGGGCGCGCGCCACCTCGGCGCGACGCTTCGGCGTCAGGTCGTGGATGACCTCGGCAAGATCCTCGACGCGCAGGTCGTCGTACGTCTCGAGCAGCCGCTCAGCCGACTGCTCGGTGTGCTGCCGGTTGAGGCCGTAGACATCGCGGATGTCGTGCAGGCTGGTCGATCCGGTGCGCCGACGCGTCAGACGGTGCATGGCGCGCGAGGCGCCCGACGACTGCTCCTGCGCACGGACGAACACCTTCGTCATGTCCCAGTCGCGACGCTGGTTCTGCTCCATCGCCATGTCCTCGACGGTGCCGGTGAACGTCTCGCCGTCCGGCTCGCGGACCGTCACCTGGCGGTCGAAGAGTTCGGCGCATACGAGCGTCTCGTTGTGACGCTGCTCGAAGCGGCGCATGTTGACCAGGCCCGTCGTGATGACCTTGCCCGCATCGATCGACGTCACGCGCGTCAGCGGCAGGAACACGCGGCGCCGCTGCACGACCTCGACGACGAGGCCGATGACGCGCGGGCTCGGGTTCTTGCCGAACACGACGACGACGTCACGCACCCGCCCGACGCGGTCGCCGAGAGGGTCGAAGACGGTGAGGCCGACGAGACGGGCGACGAAGACACGGGTGCTCACGGGTTCACCCTATCGACGCCCGGTTGGGCGTTCGCTGGGTCGGCGGGCTTGCTGGACCCGCCGGGTTCCGGCGTCGCCTCCTCGGCACGCACGGCGGCGCGGTGCTCACGCTCCGCGGCGGCAGCGGCGGGGCGCGGTTCGCCCGGCGCGCTCGTGCCGAGATCGGCCGCGGGAGCGCTCTGCGCCGCGGCGGGGCTCGTCTGCGCCTCCGGGGAGGCACCTGCCGCGGCATTCTTCGCGGGCGTCGCTCTCGACCCGGACGCCGCTCTCGCTGCTGCCGGCGCCGGCCGGGACGTGGTCTCCTCCGCCTCCGCAGTGGCCGAGGTCTCTGCGTCATCTTGCGCCGGCGCATCAAGGCGCTCACCGCGCAGCACCACCGTCGCCAGGTCGGGGGTGAAGCGCGTGACACGGCACTCCTGCGCCCAGCGCGCGACGATGTCGTGGGCCGGCGCGTTGAGCCGCCCGGCCTTGAGGGCGAATGTCGCGACCTCCCACACCTCGTCCTCGGGCGTGATGACGTCGGCGTCCGCCTCGAAGGAGACGAGGCGAGCGCGGGACTCCTTCGAACGCGCCACCACCTCGACGCGGCCGAGGTGCTCGGGGGAGAACTGCTCGCCCGGGCCGCTCACCGTGTACGCGACCCCGGCGAGGTGGACGTGCCAGACCGGCGCCGAGCCGGCAGTCGAGGTGATCCACAGCAACCCCGACTTGGCGAGGGCCTCGGTGACAAGACGGTCGGTGGCAGGCTTCGCGGCAGTCATACCCTCATTGTTTCATCACGATTTCGTTGCGAACGACGGGCGCGAATCGCCGTGAGCCGAGGCCCGCAGCTCTTGTGAGACTGCGTCGCACCCCTGCAACGACGCGGAGAACGATCCCCACCCGCCCGTCGGCAGCTGCGCATCGCGGCGCAGGACGCCGCCGTCGAGCCCGCCCCCATTACCACGACCTCTGGCATGATGAGGAATCGGTGAACCGGTACGGATTCTGCACGACTCACGACGAGCCGGGGGGGAAACCGAGATCGGCCGGCGCGCGTCCCAGACGTACACGGGCCGCGCCAGAGCCCAGATCGCTCACCACGATCTCGATCGAAGGGAAAGTGACATGCAGCACCACGAAATCAGCCGCCGCGCCATCGTCACCGGCGCCGGCGCCACCGGCACGCTCGCCGTCGTCGGCCTCATCGGCTCGGGCACGGCGTCCGCCGCGAACCCCGTCCTGCAGACCGGCAGCAAGGGCAGCGCGGTCACCACCCTCCAGAAGCGCCTCAACGCCCTCGGCTATTGGTGCGGCAACCCCGACGGCGCCTTCGGCGCCCAGACCAAGCAGGCAGTCCTCGCCGTGCAGAAGGTCGCAGGCCTCGCCCGCGACGGCGTCGTCGGCGCCCGCTCATGGGATGCGCTGAACCGCGGCGTCCGTCCAAGCAGCCGTCGCGGCGGCAACCGCATCGAGGTAGACAAGAGCCGCCAGATCGTCATGGTCGTGCGCGGCGGCTCCGTCAAGTACAACTTCAACACCTCGACCGGCAACGGCCAGACCTTCACCTACTACGGCCGACGCATCAAGGCCGTCACGCCCTCCGGTGAATACAAGACGTACCGCTCCGTCACCTCCGGCTGGGACTACGGCGCCCTCGGTGGCCTCTACCGCCCGTTCTACTTCAACGGCGGCATCGCCCTGCACGGCTCCAACGACATCCCGGCCTACCCCGCCTCCCACGGTTGCTGCCGCATGTCCTGCGCCGCACAGGACTTCCTCATCGGCTCCAAGCTGCTCTACATCGGCGAAGCCGTCAGCGTGTACTGATTCCTCTCACGGGCCGGCTTCCGGCTCACCGTCGGGGGGGGGGGGGGGGGGGGGGGGGGGCGGG